>JBBRDK010000067.1:0-19789 GCA_038203955.1 Thermoanaerobaculia bacterium
GGTCGACTGGCCGGTGGGCCCCGGAGACGCGAAGACCGGACGAAGCGCGTTTACGGCGCACCTGGACTACATCCACTACGACGGCGGCTGCGGGCTGACACCGGCGGGCGCCCGCGCGGCGAACTGCCTGATCCCGACGCTTTTCCGGCAGCAGGAGCTCTTCACCGACGTCGGCTTCTACTTCAAGCCGATCGAGCTTCAGCCGTTCATTCGCTTCGAGACGGAGAACTTCAAGGACACGATCGACCACGGGCGGAACATCCGCCGCTACATGGGTGGGTTCAACTACTACGTCGCCCAGCAGAACATGAAGATCACGACCGCCTATGAACGAATCGTTCCCGGGTCGCAGCCGGCGACGGCGAAGACGAAGAACTCGAACCACTTCGTCGTTCAGCTTCAGTTCTATTACTTCTAATCGGGTGGGACACTTCGGGGGCGAAGGAGGAAGACATGTCGAAAAAAAATAAAGAGGGCCTGACCCGCCGGCAGTTCGTCAAGGTCACGGGGACGGGGGCGCTCGCCGCCGGCGTGGGCGCCAACTTCCTGTTTCCCGCGCGCGCGGCGGCGCAGCAGAAGACGCTTCGCATCATCCAGTGGAGCCACTTCGTTCCGGGATACGACAAGTGGTTCGACAACACCTACACCAAGGAATGGGGCGCCAAGAACAACACGAACGTGGTCGTCGACCACATATCGATCCCCGAGATCAACGCGCGCGCGGCGTCGGAGGTGGCGGCCAAGAAGGGGCACGACCTCTTCATGTTCCTGTCCCCTCCCGCGGCGTACGAGAAGCAGGTGATCGACCACTCCGAGATCTACCAGACCGTCGAGAAGAAGCACGGGAAGAAGATCGACCTGGCGCACAAGTCGACCTATAACCCGAAGACGAAGAAATACTTCGCGTTCTCCGACTCTTACGTGCCCGATCCCGGAAACTACCGGAAGGATCTCTGGGAGAAGGTCGGATTCCCCAACGGCCCGGACACCTGGGACGACCTTCGGATCGGTGGAAAGAAGATCAAGGACAGCGTCGGAAATCCGGTCGGGATCGGCCTCTCGCAGGAGCTCGACACCAACATGGCCGTCCGGGCCCTGCTCTGGTCCTACGGCGGCTCCGAGCAGGATGAAGCGGGCAACGTCACGATCAACTCGAAGCAGACGCTCGAAGCCATCAAGTACATGCGCGCCATGTTCAAGGAATGCATGACGCCCGAGGTGTTCACCTGGGACCCCTCCTCCAACAACCGCGGGATCCTGGCCGGGAAGCTCTCGTTCGTCGCCAACGCCATCTCGGTCACACGGACGGCGGAGAAGGACAACCCGGAGATGTCGAAGAACATCCAGGTGGCGCAGGCGCTGAAGGGGCCGGCGCGCCGGATCGCCGCGGAGCATGTCATGGACTGCTACGCGATCTGGAACTTCGCCGAGAACCAGGAGGGCGCCAAACAGTTCCTGGTCGATTACATCGACAACTTCCCCGCGGCTTTCAAGGCGAGCGAGTTCTACAACTTCCCGTCGTTCCCGTCCACGGTTCCTGACATCAAGGCTCTGCTCGCCAACGACCCGAAGGCCGTGCCCAACGACAAGTACAAGGTCCTCTCGAACGTCCTCGACTGGGCGACGAACGTCGGGTACCCGGGATACGCGACCGCGGGGATCGACGAGGTCTTCAACACCTTCGTCCTGCCGACGATGTTTGCTCGGGCCGCGCGCGACGAGGTCACGCCGGAAGAAGCCGTGAAGACGGCGGAAGCGGAGATCAAGCGCATTTTCGCGAAATGGAAGTAAGAAGGTAAGCTCACCCGCGCCATGGCCATAGTCCAGACGCGGGCGCTGACCAAAGTCTTCAAAAAAGGGGAGCTCGGCGCCGTCAACAGCGTCGACCTGGAGAGCCGGGAGGGCGAGTTTCTCGTCCTCCTCGGCCCGTCCGGGTCCGGCAAGACCACTCTCCTCCGCATGATCGCCGGGCTCGAGGAACCGACCTCGGGCGAGATCCTGATCGGCGGCCGCGTCGTCAACGACATGACGCCCCGGGAGCGCCGGATCGCCATGGTCTTCCAGAGCTACGCGCTCTACCCCCACCTGACAGTGTTTGGCAACATCGTTTTCCCCCTGAAGGCCCAGGGCATGGAGAAGGGCGAGCGGCAGAAGAAGGCGGAATGGGCGGCCGGTCTGCTCGGTATCGGCCATCTGATGCACCGCAAACCGAGGGAACTGTCGGGCGGCGAACGGCAGCGAGTCGCGCTCGCGCGCGCGATCGTGCGCGAGCCGGCGCTCTTCCTCCTGGACGAACCGCTCTCGAACCTGGACGCGAAGCTCCGCGCTTCGGCGCGCACCGAGCTCGAACAGTTTCAGAGACGCGTCGCGACCACGACCATCTACGTCACGCACGATCAGGTCGAAGCCATGGCCATGGGGGACCGGGTCGTCGTCATGAACAAGGGGCTGGTCCGGCAGATCGGCACGCCCGCGGAGGTCTACGACGAACCCGCCGACACGTTCGTCGCCACCTTTCTCGGCTCGCCTCCGATGAATCTGATCGACATCGGGGAGGCGACGGTCGGATTCCGGCCCGAGCATTTCTTCCCGGTGAGCCACCTGGCGGGACAGGCAGCGGTCCCCGCGGACATGCGGGAAGACGCGCGGGTGGGCCCCTACGTCCCGCTGCGGTTCCTGATCAGCCACGAGGAGTACCTGGGCGCGGAACGGATTCTCTACGGCAAGCTGGAGGGCGGGCGTTTCGACGGCAAGCCCGCCGTCTCACGGATGTCCTCGACGCACGGCGCCGTCTTCGAGAGCGGCTCCGTGCACGCGTTTGCGGTCCGGAAGGGGGATCTCAAGTTCTTCCACCGGGAGCAGGGCACCCGGACACAACCCGTTCCGCTCTCATGAGCGCCCTCGGCCGGCAGCGCTGGCTGGGGCCGGCCATGTTCCTGCCGGCGATCCTGTACGTCGTCGCGCTGGTCGGCGTTCCGTTCGTGCTCGCTTTCCTCTACAGCGTCGGAGACGTCAAGGTCGGGAGCGTCGGGTACCACTTCGTCGGCCTCGCGAACTTCAAGTCCGTCCTGCAGAGCCCGACCTTTCTCCGGTCGCTTCGGAACTCGTTCGTCTTCACCATCGCGTCGCAGATCCTCGTGCTCCTCGGCGCCAACATCCTCGCGATGGCGTTGAAGAACGTGTTTCCGGGCCGGCGATTCGTCCGCTTCCTGATCCTCCTCCCCTGGGTCGCGCCGGTGTCGATCGGTTCGATCGGGTGGAAGTGGATCCTCGACTCGCTCTACAGCGTTATCAACTGGGTGCTCATCCGGTTTCACCTGGTGAACGAATTCTCGCCGCCGATGTACCTGGGCGAGCCGAAGCTCGCGATGATCTCCGTGATCCTCGTGCACACGTGGCACATGCTCCCGTTCGCGACGGTCATCATCCTGGCGGGCTGGACGGCCATCCCGAAGGACATCCCCGAGGCCGCGGCCGTCGACGGCGCCCGGTTCTTCCGGAGGCTGTTCCAGATCGAGCTGCCGATGATGCTCCCGATCATCAACGTCGCGGTCCTCTTCGGAGTGATCTTCACGTTCACCGACATGACGGTCGTGTACATCCTGACTCGCGGCGGGCCGTACGATACGACCCAGGTCCTGCCGTCGCAGGCGTTTTTCACCGGCATCCTGGGAAGCGACCTCGCGGAGGGCGCCGCGATCTCGCTCTTCCTGGTCCCCCTTCTGGTCGTCGTCGCCTGGCTCATGCTGCGCACGGCCCATCGCGCCGAAGTCACCTAGGAGTTGCCGTCATGCCCTCCTGCGCGCCGGCGATTCTCAATCCGCGGACAGCCTCCTAGATGGCCGTCGGTCTGAAGGCCCGGCAGGGATTCGGACGGGCGGTGCACGTCTTCGTGCTCCTCTTCTACTCGGTCGCCCTCGGGTTCCCGTTCTACTGGATGGTGATCACGAGCTTCAAGCAGAACCCCGACCTCTACAACCTGAAGAACAACCCGTTCATCTTCAACATGAAGCCCACGGTGGAGCACGTGACGTTCCTCTTTCGGGAGACGCTCTTCCTGCGGTGGCTGGGGAACACCCTCTTTGCGGGAATCTGCGTCGTCACCATCACCCTGCTGCTCGCGGTCCCGGCGGCCTACGCGCTGACGCGGATCACGGGACGCTGGGGAGGGCACGTCGGGATCGCGATCTTCCTGACGTATCTCGTCCCGCCGACGCTGCTGTTCATTCCGCTTTCGCGGATCGTCGCCCTTCTGGGACTGCAGGACACCCTCTGGTCGATCATCGTCGTGTACCCGAGCTTCACGATCCCGTTCTCGATCTGGCTCCTGATGGGCTTTTTCAAGTCGATTCCGCGCGAGCTCGAGGACGCGGCGATGGTGGACGGCCTGACGCGCTTCCAGGCGTTCATCAAGCTCGTGATCCCGATCTCCGTCTCGGGGATCCTGACGGTCGTAATCTTCACCTTCACGCTCGTCACTCAGGAGTTCGTCTACGCGCTGACGTTCATCTCCTCGGCTTCCCACCAGACCGTCGGCGTCGGCGTTCCGATCTACCTCGTCCGCGGAGACGTGTATTACTGGGGCTCGCTGATGGCGGCCTGCCTGATCTCGGCGCTCCCGATCGGGATCCTTTACAACCTGTTTCTGGACAGGTTCATCGCCGGATTTACCGTCGGGTCGGTGAAATGAGTTTTCAGTTCTCAGTCTCAGTTTGGCGCACTCATAACTGATGACTGATAACTGACAACTATCCGGGCTGCTGCCGTGTGAGGCAGTGGACGGTGCCCAGCCCCCACACGAGATCGACGGCGTGGATCCCGACGACGGGACGGTCGAAGAGCTCGGCGAGGATTCCCAGAGCGATCCGGTCGTTCGGGTCGTTGAACGTCGGCACGAGCACGGCGCCGTTGGAGACGTAGAAGTTGGCGTACGAGGCGGGGAGCCGCCGGCCGTCGAAGTGGACCGGCGCCGGCATCGGAAGGAAGACGACGTCCGGGCGCGACCCGTTCTCGAGCCGAGAGCCCTCGAGCCGCTCGCGGTTTTCCTCGAGCGCCCGATAGTTCTGTTCCGTCCGGCGCTCCTCGCGGCAGAGGACCACCGTGCGCGGGCCGGTGAAGCGGCAGAAGTCGTCCACGTGCCCGTGCGTGTCGTCGCCCGCGATCCCGTGCCCGAGCCAGATCACGTTGGCGGCTCCGAGAGTGTCGCGAAACACGCGCTCGTAGCCCCTGCGGCCCATCCCGGGATTCCGGACCTGGACAAACGGGTCGAGCAGACATTCTTCGGTCGAGATCAGCGTTCCCAGCCCGTTGACTTCGATCGCGCCGCCCTCGAGAACGACCTCGCGCTCCCCTTCGGCCTCCACGGCGGGGAGGAGGCGGAGCCCGAGGGCCCGGGCGACGCGCTCCGGGACGCGGTCGTCGCGGCGCCAGTCCGGATACTTCGCCCAGCCGTTGAACCTGAAGCGGCGGATGGCGAGCTCCCGGCGCGGAGAGGCGCCGACGACGAAGGCGGGCCCGGAATCCCGTGTCCACCCGCGGTCGGTCGGGACGCGGAAGAACTCGACGCCGGGAACGTCCAGACCGGACCGCCGCAGGACGCGCCGCGCCCGGGCCTCGTGAGCGGCGGAGTTCACCAGGATGCGAAGGCTCTCGCCCAGGAGGATCCCTCGGGAGATCTCCGCGTAGGCCCACGGGATGGGACCGAAACGCCCCGGCCAGTCCGACGCGTTATGCGGCCAGCCGATCCAGGTCGCCTCGTGCGGCTCCCATTCGGCGGGCATCGAGAAGCCGTTCGCGGGAAGGCGGCGGCGCGAAGGGGTCAGCGGCGCTCGCCCCAGGGCTCGCCGGCGAGGAATCTCGACGTGATGCCGCCGTACGCGTCGATCCGCCTGTCCCGCAGAAACGGCCAGTTGCGGCGGACGTCTTCGATTCGCGCCGGGCTCACCTCGGCCATCAGGATTTCCTCCCGATCGGCGGATGCCTGCGCGAGGATGACGCCCTGCGGATCGGCGATGAACGAATTCCCCCAGAAGTCGATCCCCGCCCCGCCTCCCTCGGGCGTCTCGTGCCCCACGCGGTTGACGGCCCCGAGGTAGAGGCCGTTGGCGATCGCGTGTCCGCGCTGCACGGTGCGCCAGGCGTCGAGCTGCGCCGCGCCGTGCTCCGCTTTTTCGTGAGGGTGCCAGCCGATTGCCGTCGGATAGAAGAGCACGCTGGCGCCGTGAAGCGCCGCCAGCCGCGCGCCCTCCGGATACCACTGGTCCCAGCAGATCAGCGTCGAGATCCGTCCGGGCTCGACGTCGAAGGCGGGGAACCCGAGGTCGCCGGGGGCGAAGTAGAACTTCTCGTAGTACGCGGGGTCGTCCGGGATGTGCATTTTGCGATAGACGCCCGCGATGCGCCCGTCGGCGTCGATGACCGCGGCGCTGTTGTGGTACAGCCCCGGGGCCCGGCGCTCGAAGACCGGCGCGACGACGGCGACACCGCCGCGGCGGGCGGCTTCGGCGAGCCTTTCCGTGGTGGGGCCCGGCAGCGATTCCGCGAGGTCGAACGTGGCGGGGTCTTCTTTCTGACAGAAGTACTGCGACCGGAAGAGCTCCGGCAGACAGACGACGGCGGCGCCGCCCCGAGCCGCCTCCTCGACTCTCTGCGCGCCCCGCTCGAGGTTTTCATCCGGATCCGGCCCGCACGCCATCTGGACGAGCGCGATCGTGAACGGCCGGGAGGGCTGGGCGTTTGGCACGGGTGGATCTTAGAGCGTTCCCAAGACCCGCTCGACCTCCAACAGCGAGGGCTCTACCTCGATCGGCCAATTCGCGCCCGGAGGAGGCGGATCCATTTCCTGGTGGTACGCGAGGATGAGCCCGGGGTCTTTCAGGATGTGCCCGGTGAGCACGGCCACGACGGTGTCCTCCGGCCGGATGATTCCCTCGCGGACGAGACGCCGCGCCCCGGCGATCGAGGCCGCGCTGGCCGGCTCGCAGCCGATGCCGGCCGCGTCGACCGCGGCCTTCGCCTCCAGGATCTCTCGATCGGGGACGTCGGTCACCACCCCCCCGGTGAACCGGATCGCCTCCACGCCGCGCTCGTGCGAGGCGGGATCGCCGATGCGGATGGCGGTCGCGAGCGTCTCCGCTTGCACGGGATGCACGCCGGCAAACCCGTCACGGAAGCTAAGCGCGAAGGGGTTCGCTCCGGCCGCCTGCACGGCGGCGAGCCTCGGAACGCGCGAGATCAGCCCGAGCTCCCGCGCCTCGCGCAGGGCCTTTCCGAACGCGGACGTGTTCCCGAGGTTGCCGGCCGGAAGAACGATCCAGTCGGGCGCGTCCCACGAGATCTGCTCGAGGGCTTCGAACACGATGGTCTTCTGCCCTTCCAGGCGGAACGGGTTGACGGAGTTCAAGAGATACACGCCGAGCTTGCGGCTCGCCTCGACTGCCAGCGCGAGGCAGGCGTCGAAGTCTCCGCGCACGATCAGCGTGCGGGCGCCG
Source organism: Thermoanaerobaculia bacterium (assembly GCA_038203955.1). GTDB lineage: Bacteria > Acidobacteriota > Thermoanaerobaculia > UBA5066 > Gp7-AA6 > JALYUA01. The sequence goes on from JBBRDK010000067.1 coordinate 7,491, forward strand.
TACGCGAGCGTCTGGGCGAGCTTCCCCGCGGCGACCTGCCCGGACGGGACGAACACGAGCGCCGGAATCCCGGCCAGAGCGGCGTAAGCGGCCAGCGAGGCCGAGGTGTTTCCCGTCGAAGCGCAGGCGACCGCTGCCGCTCCGATGCGCCGCGCCTGCGTGATTCCGACCGTCATTCCGCGGTCCTTGAAAGACCCGGTCGGGTTGTGGCCTTCGTGCTTCATGGAAAGCCGTAGCAGCCCCGTCCACTTCGAGATCGCCCGGCTCTCCAGGAGCGGCGTGTTCCCCTCGGGATGCGAGACGACGTCCGCGTCCGCGCCCGGCAGCACGAGCTCGCGATAGCGCCAGACGCCCGAGGCGTCGAGGCCCGTCCGCTTCGCCGACCGCGCGGCGAACAGGTCGGCGAGATCCGCGCCCCGAAGCTCCGGCAGAGCGTGGTGCACCTCGAGCAGTCCTCCGCACGACGGGCAACGCATTTCCGCGAAGTCGACCGCCGCCTCCCGGCGGCAGCGCGGGCAGATCTGCCAGCTCCCCCGAAGAGTCGCCTCGCTCATGACTCCTCCGAAGAAAGCAGGCGCGCCCCCGCCGGATCCACGGCGGCGACACGCGTCGCGGCGCGGACTCCGCGGGAGGCGTAGGCCTCGCGCATCGCGGCCGCGATCCGGTCCGCCATCTCCGCCCCCGCCGCGAACGCGAAGGCGGCGGGACCGCTGCCCGAGATCGAGCAGCCGAAGGCGCCCGCCGTGAGGGCGGCGGCCTTCGCCTCCGAAAATCCGGGCAGGAGGCCCGCGCGCGCGGGCTCGGCGATCCGGTCGTCGACGGACCGCCGCAGGAGAGCGAAGTCGCCCGAGGCGAGGGCCGCGACGAGCGCCCCGACGTTGGCCGCCTGGGAGAGCGCGGCGTCGCGGCTGACCGCGGAGGGCAGGCGCGCGCGGGCCTCGCCGGTCGAGAGCCGCTGGTCAGGCTCCGCCAGGACGACGAGGAGGTCCGGCGGGAACGCCAGCGCTACGAGGTCGAACGGGTCCATCGACCGGATCAGGACCACGCCTCCGAAGAGCGCGGCGGCGACGTTGTCCGCGTGGCGCCCTGAAACCGCCTCCTCCGCCTCCAGGCACGGCTCGAGAAGCTCCGCCCGCGAGAGAGGGGATCCGAGGAGCGCATTGGTCGCGAACGCCGCGGCGACCGCGGACGCCGCGCTCCCGCCCTGGCCGCCCGAGAGCGGCAGACCCTTCCGGACCTCGAGCATGACCCCCGTCGTAGAGGCGCCGGCTCTCTTCCGGACGCCCTCCGCGGCGATCCCGGCGGTATTCCGCCCGGGGTCGGAGGACAGCTCCGGATGGCCCGACGAGCGGATCACAAGGCGGCCTCCCTCGGCGGGGAACGCGGACACAACGTCGCCCCGTCCCGCGAGCGCGAGCCCGAGGAGGTCGAGCCCCGGGCCCACGTTGGCGACCGTCGCGGGGGCGAAGGCGTGGAAACCCGTCATGCGCCGGCGAGTGTCGCGATGTCGTTGAAGATACCGCCCGCCGTGACCTCGAGGCCGGCTCCCGGCCCCTGGATGATGAGAGGGTTCGAACGGTAACGCGCCGTCGTGAACGCGACCTGGTTGTCGGTTCCAGCGAGGCTGCCGAACGGTTCCCCCGGCGCGACTTCGACCAGGCCCACGCGAATGCGGCGGCGCGTCACGGAGGCGACGTAGCGCAGGACTCTCTTCCGGGAACTCGCCCCTGCGACGCGGCGCTCCCACGCGAGATCCCACGACTCCAGTTGAGAGAGAAATCGCTCGAGCGGAATCCTCCGCGCGCGCTCGGGCACCAGGTTTTCGGCGGGGACGGCCTCCGGCTCGCCCGCGAATCCCAGAAGGCGGCCGAGAATCAGGGCCTTGCGACCCACGTCCGCGCCGGAGAGATCGTCGCGGGGGTCCGGCTCCGCATAGCCCCGGCGGACCGCGGTCCGGACCGACTCCGAGAACTTGCGTCCCCGCTCGATTTCCGTGAGGAGAAACCCGAGCGTGCCGGAGAGGCAACCCTCAATCTTCGAGACGCGGTCGCCCGAGTCGATCAACTTGCGGTACGTATCGAGAATCGGAAGCCCCGCGCCGACGGTCGCCTCGAATCGGAGCCTCCGTCCATGGGCCTCGACGGCTTCCCGCACCGCGCTCGCGTCCCGGCGGCTGCCCGCGAGCGGCCGCTTGTTCGCGAGCACCAGGTCGAAGCCCGCGCGCGCGGCGCCTTCGAGAAGCGCGGCCGTGTCCTCCGCCGTCACGTCCACGAGGATGGGCCGCGAGAGAGCGTGCTCGGCGAGCGACGCAATGGCGTCCCCGGCGGAGCGCCGCGGAGCTCCAGAGGCGGAGGCGACCGAGCCCGTCCGCGATTTCGCGGCGAGCGCGCGTGCCAGCGTCCGGGACGAGAGCCCCTCGGGCCGGAAAAGCACGCCGCCGCGGTCGATGACCGCGACGAGCCGGACGCGATGTCCGCGCGCGACGAGAAGCCTCGCGAGCGTGCGGCCCACCTGCCCGAACCCGAGGAGGGCGACGTCCGCGCGGACATTTTCCTCTGCGGCCCCGCCGCCGATCTTCGCGAGCTGGAAGGCCTCGTGGATCCGTCTCTGCGCCTCCGCCGCCTGCGCCGAGGAGACGACGAAAGAGATGTTCAGCTCGGAAGAGCCCTGGGCGATGGCCACGACGTTGATTCTGGCGCGAGCCAGCGGAGCGAAGACGCGCGAGGCGATTCCCGGAGTGCCTGCCATGCCGAGACCCACCACGGAAATCGTCGCGAGGTCCGGAGAGACCTCCACGCCGTCGAGCTCGCCGCGCTCGAGCTCGCCCGAAAACGCGGCGCGGAGGCTCTCCCGCGCGAGCTCGGCGTGGTCCGAGGGAACGGACAGACAGATCGAATGCTCGGAGGAGGCCTGCGAGATAAGCGAAACCGAAATCGATTCCTGCTGCAGGGCGCCGAAGGTGCGCGCCGCGATGCCGGGCACCCCCAGCATCCCGTTTCCCGTCACGGTGACCAGTGCCTGACCCGGCATCGCGGAGATGGCCTTCACCGGATAGCCGGCCAGAGTCCGGCGGCGGGAAATCTCGGTTCCGGCGCGGCCGGGGTCCGAAAAAGGGCGGACGAACACAGGCACCCGGCGGCCGGCCAGCGGGATCAGGGCGCGGGGCTGGAGAACGCGCGCCCCGTAGTAGGCGAGCTCCGCGGCCTCCCGCACGTTCAACTGGGGGATGACGCGGGCGTCGGGAACTACGCGGGGATCCGCGGTCAGAAATCCCGGGACGTCCTTCCAGAGGAGGACCGCGCGGGCTGAAAGCGCGCGGCCGAGGAGCGTGGCCGTCAGGTCCGATCCCCCCCGGCCGAGCGTGACGGCTCGGCCGTCGGGCGCCGTGCCGGCGAACCCGGGCACCACCGGAGTGATCCTTGCGTCCAGCAGGGGCCGGATCCGGCGGCGTACGTTGCGGTCCGTCTGGAGCAGGTCGGGAAACGCCTGGCCGGCCCGCCCGTCCGTTGCGATCAGGCCGACGGCGTCGACGTACTCGGAGGGAATCCCGCGCTCCGCCATGCCCGCGGCGAAAATACGGGCCGCCAGCTGTTCGCCGCGCACGAGGATGTGATCCACGCCCGACGGGGAGAGCTCGCGGAGGAAACGCGGAGCGCGAGCGAGCCCCTCGACCTCGGCAAACTCCCGATCGACCTCCTCCAGGATGCGCTTGCGCGCGGGCGCGCGGAGGAGAACGGCTTTCGCCGCGGCCCGGTAGCGGTCCCGGAGACGACGAACGCCCTCGCGAGCCGGCGCTTCTCTTTCCCGGGCGAGGCTCCGGCCGAGCGCGAGCAGCGCGTCCGTCACGCCGGCAAAGGCCGATACGACGACGACTGCCGGAGCGGAGGCCGACTCGACGAGCGACAGTGCGTGCGCGAGCGCTCTTCCGTCCGCGAGCGAAGCTCCGCCGAACTTGTGGATCGTCGGAGCCTGGGTCGATTTTCGCAACTCGCGGGATTATCGCCGAAGACGCTCAGCCTCCCTCGGGCGCATAGGAGGCGATACCGTTGCCGAACGACCAATTCTCCTTCGGGACTTCCGTGAGTGTGATGAGAATGTCCTCCCGCCGCACGCGCGGGTCCGCGGCGAGGTTCTCGGCGATCCGGCGATAGAGAGCCCGCTTCTTCTCGAGCGTGCGGCCCGTGTTCAGGGTGATCTGGATCACGAGAAATCCGGCTCCCCGGTCGATTCCGAGATAGCCGGGGTCGTAGATCAACTCGTCGGCCGCGTGCTCGGAAAAGATCTGGAAGCGGTCGTTTGCCGGAACGTCGATCGTGTCCACCATCGCCCGGTGGATTCCCTCTCCGATCGCGGCGCGGAAGGCAGGCGTCTGTCCCTTACGAATCGAGACGCGAACGAGCGGCATCGTTTCCCCCGAGAAAGATTCTAAAGGGAGTCGAGAGTTGAGAGTTCAGAGTTGAGAGTCGGGAGTCGAGCGTTCCGCGCAAAACGAAAGCGGGCGGGGCCGCTGCCCCGCCCGCCTTTTCATCATCTCTTCAATCGTTTTCGTTCTTCCCCGCCTCCCGCCTGCCGCCCGGTTCAGTCGAGTTGCAGGTCGAGGTTGTTGTCCCTGTCGGCATTGGCGAGCTGCGAGGGGGCGGTCTCGACGGGGGCGGCCGTGTCGACCGACGGCTTGTTTGTCACGTTCGCGGAGGTTCCTCCCATCGAGAGGAGGGCGACGGCGATCAACGCCAGCCCCATCCCCGCACCCATCCCGCCTTCTTTCCAACCGTTCCGGCTCTTCGACGCGCTCAACTTCGTCTCCACCATGACCGCCTCCTTGTGTTGGCCCACGCCGGGAGAGAGAGCAAGGCGACCGCCACGGGGTTGCGCGGAGCCGCGAAGCGCGGATCTTCTTCGGCGCCAGAGAGATGCGAACAGAGAGTCCTCGTGAGAGACCCGGCCCGTCCAGTTTCCGGACTACGGCGTTCCAGCTTCTGGACAGTCTCCTAGTTCCGGGAGACGCCCAGGCCGTACTTGCGGATCTTCTGGTACAGGGAGCTGCGGGAGATCCCGAGAGAGTGTGCGGCACGCTCGACTCGTCCCCCCTCCACCTGCAGCGCCCGGCGGATCAGGTCCTTCTCGGTCTCGAGGAGACTCAGGTCCTGGCGGCCCGCCCGGTCCGGGGGCGTCGAGGCCTCGAAGCCGAGCTCGGCGGCGCCGATCTCGCCCCCGTGCGAGAGAAGCGCCGCCCGTTCGAGGACGTTGCGAAGCTCGCGGACGTTTCCCGGCCAGGGATATCCGCTCAGCCTCTCGAGCGCCGCCGGAGCCAGGCCCAGCGAATCGCGGCCGAGCTCCCGCCCGATGTCTTCCAGGAGGGAAAGAGCGAGGTCCGGCACGTCCTCGGGGCGCGAGCGCAGGGGCGGGATCTCCAGGACGACGGTGTTGATCCGGAAGTAGAGGTCCGGGCGGAACCGCTTCTTCTCGACGAGCGCCGCCAGGTTCTCATGAGACGCAGCGACGAGGCGAATGTCCACCTGCCGTTCGCGCACGTCGCCCAGCCGCCGGAATTTCTTCTCTTCGAGGACCTTCAGCAGCTTCGGCTGGACGGACAGAGGAACGTCTCCGATCTCGTCTAAGAAGAGCGTTCCCCGATGGGCCACCTCGAGCAGACCGAGCTTGGCCGCGACGGCCCCCGTGAAGGCGCCCTTCTCATGCCCGAAGAGCTCGCTCTCAAGAAACTCCGGCGAAAGACCGGCGCAGTTCAGGTCGAGGAAACACTCCTCCGACCGGGATCCGTTGCGGTGAAGCCACGCCGCGAGGATGCCTTTGCCCGTTCCCGTCTCGCCGTGGATCAGGACGGGGGCGCTGGCGTCCGCGACGCGGCGCGCGCGCTCGGCCAACAGGCGGATGGCCGGCCCGGTTCCCCGGAACGGGTCGATGCGCTCGCGCCTGGTCCTTGCCTCTTCCCGGAGCGCGCGGCGGCGGTTGCGCGCGTTGTCGAGCACGCGGTCGACGACGAGGAGAAACGCCGCGATCTGCACGGGCTTCGTCAGGAACTGCTCGGCGCCCTCCTGCAGCGCGAGCGCCGCGAGCTCCAGTTCCTCGTAACGGGCGAGAACGATACACGGCGCCCCGGGATCGATTCTCTTCAGCTCGCGCAGCAGGTCGATCGCCGAGCCATCGGGAAGCTGCGCGGCCAGCACCGTGAGGTCGGGCCTCGCGGCGCCGAAGGACTCGATAGCGACCCGGGAGGACGCCGCCTCGGCCGCCTCGTATCCGTCGATCTGCAGGATCCTCTGCAGGCTCTCCCGCAGAGCGGCGTCCGCGTCGACGAGCAGCACGCGCGGCGGTCGCGCGCCATCCCGCCCGGCGTCGGGACGCCCGCTCATCGCGCCGGAAAGCTCGCGCCCCGGAGGGAAGCGTCCAGGATCTCGATCGGATGCGCCGCCGGCAGGTCGACGCCGCGCTGCCTCAAAATCTTCTGGATCTGGAGCGTGCATCCCGGGTTGGCCGAAACCAGCAGGTCCGCGCCGGTCGAGAGCACGTTGTCGGCCTTGCGCCCGCCGATCTCGTCGGCGCTGGCGGGCTCCGTCAGATTGTAGATCCCCGCGCTGCCGCAGCACTGGTCGCCATCCGGCACCTCGAGGATCTCGAGCCCGGGGATCCCGCGCAGCAGGAGCCGCGGCGGCTCGCGGACGCGCTGCGCGTGCGCGAGATGGCAGGCGTCGTGATACGCGACGCGCAGGGGGATCGGATGCCGCGGGGCGGCGGGCCCGAGCGCGGCGAGGAACTCCGTCACGTCCCGGACTCTCGCGGAGAACGCGGCCGCGCGTTCCGCCCAGGCCGGGTCGGCGGCGAAGAGGCGCCCGTAATCCTTGAGGTGCGAACCGCAACCGGCGGCGTTGACGACGACGGCGTCGAGACGCTGGCCTTCGAACCGCTCGATCAGGGCCCGCGCGAAGGCGAGCGCCTCGCCGTCTCTTCCGGCGTGCATCGAGAGCGCCCCGCAGCAGCCCTGGCCCGCCGGGACTGCGACCTCGCATCCTTCGGCCGACAGAGCGCGCACAGTGGCCTGGTTGACCCCGGGAAAGAAGATCCTCTGCACGCAGCCCGACACCAGGCCCACCCGCGCGCGCGCCGCCGAGACGGCCTCCGTGAGCGCCGGAACGTCCGATGACCCCGCGCCTCCCGCCACCGACGGCATCAGGGTCTCCAGCTGCGCGAGCCTCCGCGGCAGGATCGCGAGAAGCCCGGAGGCGCGCACGACCCGCTGCAGTCCGGTCGAGGCATAGAGGCCGAGAAGGCGGCGCACGACCTTCAGCCGCTCCGGATAGGGAAACAGAAGAAACAGGAATCCCCGATACAGACGGTCGAAGATCGGGCGCCGGTACTCCTTCTCGATGGCGGCGCGGGTCTCCTCAATCAAGACGTCGTACCGAACTCCGGAAGGGCACGCGGTCACGCAGCCCATACAGCCGAGGCAGCGATCGAAGTGCGCGACGACGGTGTCGGTGAACGCGAGCGTCCCCTCGGCGAGCCCGCGCATGAGGTCGATTCGCCCGCGCGGGGAGTCCATCTCCTCGCTCCAGGAGTTGTAGGTCGGGCAGGCGGGAAGGCAGAACCCGCAATGCACGCAATCGTCGATCAGCGTGCGCGGACCGTGGACCGCGCCGTCCTCGGTGCCTGGCAGCAGACCGTGCGGGCCGCTCTCGACGACCACGCTACAGCGCTCCCACGAAGCGGCCGGGGGCGAGGCGGCGGTCGGGATCGAGGCGCGACTTCATCGCCTGCATCACCGGCCACGAAGAGGGCCGGTCGCCCCAGATGTCCATACGGGCGCGGATCTCCGCCGGGGCCGCCGCGAGAGTGAGCGAGCCCCCGAATCCCGCGAGCACCGATCGCGCGCGGGAAAGCGCCGCGGCCGTCGGATCGGGGGCTCCGCAAGCCCCGCCCACAAACCCGAGGCCCAGGGTCGGATACCACACGGCGCCGGCGTCGTGCATCGTCGCCAGGATCGGAGAGAGGACGTCCGCTGCGACGCTCTCGACCGCGGAGCGGGGGGCGGCAATCTTCGCGCGAAGAGGAGACGGGCCTCGAACGGCATCGTGCCGCGCCCGGAAGCCGTCCGCCGCGGCCGGGTCCGCGGTCTGCCCGTTCGCGGCTCCGCTCCGCGCCACGAGGCTCATGAACCGGTCCCGCTGCTGCTCGACTCCCGCGGCAAAGCCCTCGAACTGGACCGCGAGGTCGAAGGTCCTCGCTCCCGAGAGGATCGCCACCGCGGAAGCCGGCTCGAGCTGCGCGCGCCGCATCTCACGCACGAGGTTCCTGAGAAGGGCGGCGGAGCAGCCGGGCACGAGGACCGTCGTCGACGTCTCGGGGAGAGGGTGCAGGCGAAACGTGACCGTCGCGATCAGGCCGAGCGTTCCGAGCGACCCCACCATGAGCTTGGGGATGTCGAAGCCCGCCACCGTCTTGACGACCTTCCCTCCGCCGCGGGAGCCGGTGCCGTCGGCGCGCACGATCGAGACGCCGATGATGAGGTCCCGGATCGAGCCGTAACGCGCGCGCAGCGGTCCGAACGCGTTCCCCGCCACGAGCCCGCCGAGCGTGGCGCGCTCCGGCGAAGGCGGATCGAGCGCGAGCCTCTGCCCGTGCGCGCCGACGGTCTGCTGCAGGAGGGCGAGCGGGACGCCCGCCTCCGCGACGACGATCTGATCCGACGGCGCGTGTTCGAGGATACGCCCGAGTCCGCCGGTGCGCAGAACGGCGTCGAGCCGCTCCGGCAGGTGACCGGCGTCGAGGTCGGTGGCGCCGCCGACGAAGAGAAGCCGCGCAGCGTCGCGCGCGCACCGCGCCATGACCTCCGCCGCCTCCTCCACGCTGCCCGGGGAAAAGACGAGCTTCGGGCGGACGCCGAGCACCGCGTCTCCCTCGCGACCTTCCCGAACGGCCAGGTTCAGATCATGCTCCAGGGTTCGGAACGCTCAACGCTGAACGCTCAACGCCCAACCAACCCTCGACTCTCGACTCTCAACTCTCAACTCTCAACTTCCTCACCCCCGATCCGCCTCCCCCGAGAGCTCGGTCGGATGGGCGCGATAGACCCCCGGCCGGTCCCCGCACAGCCGCGGCGTCGGAAAGACCTTCCCGGGGTTGAATCGATTCTCCGGGTCGAACGCGCAGCGCACCCGGCCCATGGTGTCGAGGTCGCCCTCCCCGAACATCTCCCCCATGTACGGCGCCTTGTCCGCGCCGACGCCGTGCTCTCCCGTGATCGATCCGCCGGACCGGATGCAGATCCGGAGAATGTCGCCCCCGAGCTCCTCCGCGCGTTTCTCCTGCCCCGGAACGCGCGCGTCGTACAGGACGAGCGGGTGCAGGTTGCCGTCGCCCGCGTGAAAGACGTTGGCGACCCGGAGTCCCGCGGCAACGGCGAGCGACTCGATCTCCCGGAGCACCGGGGCGATCGCGGAGCGCGGGATCACCCCGTCCTGAACGATGTAGTTGGGGCTGATGCGGCCGACGGCGGCGAACGCGCTCTTGCGTCCCTTCCACATGAGCTGCCGCTCGTCTTCGTCGCGCGGGAGACGGATCTCGAGCGCGCCCGCCGCGGCCGCCAGACGTGTCGCGGAATCGGACGTGTGCTCGACTTCGGCGAGCGGTCCGTCCACGTCCATCAGAAGGGCCGCCCCGACGTCCGGCCAGTCCACCCCTGTGGCGGCCTTCGCCGCGACGATCGCGAGCCGGTCCATCATCTCGATCGCCGCCGGGACGATCCCCGACGCGATGATCGCGGAGACCGCGTGGCCGGCCTCGTCCGTCGAGGGAAACGTCGCGAAGAACGTGCGGGTCGCCTCGGGCTTGCGGAGGATGCGGAGAACGACCTCGGTCACGATCCCCAGCATGCCCTCGCTCCCCACGACGACGCCCAGAAGGTCGTAGCCGGGAGAGTCGGCGACGGCGCCCCCCAGATCGACGATCGAGCCGTCGCCGAGGACGATGCGGGCGCCGAGAACGTGGTTCACCGTGAAGCCGTACTTCAGGCAATGCGCCCCTCCGGAGTTCTCCGCGACGTTGCCGCCGATCGTGCAGACGCTCTGGGAGGAAGGGTCGGGAGCGTAGTAGTAGCCCTCCGGGGAGAGGCGGCGGCTGACGTCGAGGTTGATCACTCCGGGCTCCACCCGCATCCACTCGTTCTCGAAGTCGATCTCGAGGATCCTCTTCATGCGCGAGAGGCCGACGACCACGCAACCGGGAACGGGCAACGCGCCGCCGGAGAGCCCCGTCCCCGCTCCGCGCGGGACGATCGGCAGTCCGGCTCGGGCCGCCAGCCGCACGACCTCCGCCACCTCCGCCGTCGACCCCGGAAGAGCCACGAGGCCCGGCCTGACGCGGAAGCTCGCCAGCCCGTCGCACTCGTAGGTCCGCAGCTGCTCGGGCTCGCTGACGCAGTGGCTTTTTCCCACGACGGCGGCGATGCTCGCGATGAGGCTCTCGGGGACGGTGGGCGGGGAGGCGCTCATGAAAGTCCTCGGATGCCGGCTACTCCAGGCGCCGGTACGCGGGAAACGTCAGGAACTCCGTGAACTCCGGTTTTTCCACCAGCTCGTCGAGGATCTCGGCGGCCTCCCGAAGGCGGCCGGCGGTCTCGCCGCCCAGCGCCGCGAGCTCCTCCGCGCGGACCCGCCGGTACAGATCGAGCGTCACCTTCCGGCCGTCCGAGAGCGCGGCTCCGTTGTGGATCCACTGCCAGAGCTGCGACCGCGAGATCTCCGCCGTCGCGACGTCTTCCATCAGGTTGAATATGGCGGCGGCCCCGTTGCCGAGCAGCCACGAATTCAGGTACTGAAGCGCGACGTTCACGTTGTTGCGAAACCCGGCTTCCGACACGGACCCGCCGGGGACCCGCGTGTCGATCAGCATCGCCGCCGTCGTCGCGACGTCTTCGCGCAGCCGCTCCTTCTGGTTCGCGCGGCCGGCGAGCGCCTTCTCGAAGACTTCGCGCGCGATCTCGACCAACCCCGGGTGGGCCACCCAGGTGCCGTCGAAGCCGTCGGCCGCCTCCCGGTTCTTGTCCTCCCGGACCTTCGCGAGCGCGGCGTCGTTGACCTCGGGGTCCTTGCGGCTCGGAATGAAAGGCGCCATGCCGCCCATCGCGTGCGCCCCGCGGCGATGGCAGGTCGCGACCAGAAGCTCCGTGTAGGCGCGCACGAAGGGCACGGTCATCGTGAGCTGTGCCCTCTCGGGAAGGACCAGGTCCCGGCGCTCCCGGAGAGTCTTGATCGCCGAGAAGAGGTAATCCCACCTCCCGGCGTTCAAGCCGCTCGCGTGCTCGCGGAGCTCGTACAGGACCTCGTCCATCTCGAACGCCGCCGGCAGCGTCTCCACCAGGACGGTCGCGCGGAACGTGCCGCGTGGGATCCCGAGCTCCTGCTGGGCGAAGACGAAGACGTCGTTCCACAGCCGCGCCTCGAGGTGGCTTTCCATCTTGGGCAGGTAGAAATAGGGGGCGGTCCCGCGGGCGATCCGCTCCCGGGCGTTGTGAAAGACGTACAGGCCGAAGTCGAAGAGACTCGCCGAGACCGGCTGCCCATCCACCTGGATGTGCTTTTCGACCAGGTGCCAGCCGCGGGGACGCACCAGGAGCGTCGCCACCCGCGGGTTCAGGCGGTAGCTCTTTCCTTCCGGGCTGTCCCAGGAGATCTCCCCTCGCACCGCGTCGATCAGGTTCGCCTGTCCGGAAATGACGTTCTCCCACGTCGGAGACAGAGAGTCCTCGAAATCCGCCATGAAGACGTCCGCGCCGGAGTTGAGCGCGTTGATCATCATCTTGCGCTCTACTGGGCCCGTGATCTCGACCCATCGCCGGTCGAGATCCGAGGGCGCCGCGGCCACCTTCCAGCCCTCCCGGCGCACGGAAGCCGTCTCCGGAAGGAAGTCGGGCAGGTCCCCGGCATCGAAGCGAGCCTGCCTCGCGGCGCGGCGGAGGAGTAGGTCCTGCCGGGTGGGCTCGAAGCGACGCGCGAGCCTCTCGAGGAAATCGAGCGCCTCGGGGGACAGGACCGATTCCGCGGACGCCGGCGACCTCCCGAGGACCTGGACTTCGCTCGCCATGCTCGCCTCCAAAGCCCTCCGAGACTACATCAGCCCCGGCACCGGCGGGCGGGTCCGGACGAAGATCGCGGTCCGGCATGCCGATCCTTTTTTTGTTTTCGAGAAGCCGCCGCCGTTGACATACGATTCGACGCAATCCATGAGGTCCTTTTGTCAAGCCGGGGCCGTCCGGCGGACGGTTCCAGAGAGGGAGACGCCATGAA
>JBBRDK010000068.1:0-19758 GCA_038203955.1 Thermoanaerobaculia bacterium
TCACGCAGGCGGTCGGCTTCCTCGGTTACATCGTCGTCGACCGCATGACGCCGGGCGTCCCGTGCGCCGGGGGGGCGGCGGGCGCGATCACCCAGTCGATGGCGAGCCGCCTCGTGATGTACGGGAGCGTGGGCGTCGAGAACCTGTGCCAGGGAATGGCGAACGGCGCCTTCGGCGTGCTCCTGCTGCGGTTGACGCAAAAGCAGTTTTCCGCCACGCAGTACGCTCTCTTCTCGAGTGTCTTCGCTCTCGGGCGCACGCTCGCGGGCCCGCCCGCGGGATTCCTCGTCGACGCCATCGGATGGACTCCCTTCTTTCTCGTGAGCGTCGCCGCGTCGGTGCCGGGCCTCTTCCTCCTCTCCCGATTCGCTCCGATCGACGCGCGGGAGGCGGACCTCGACGTCCAGGACCTCGACCCGGGCCGGCCGGTCACGCGCGGGCGGCTCGCCGCCTGGAGCGCGCTCGCGGGATCGATCGGATGGCTCGCCGCGATTTCGGTCTCCTCCCTGCTCGCGGCCCTGAAGCAGATGCGCGCACACCCCGGCTCCTCCTTCCCGTTTGTCTCCGAGCTCTCGAGGCTCCTTTCGCCGCACGCGACCGCCGACTGGCTTCGTCTGCTCGGGCCCGCCGCCATCGGCCTCGTCGTGGCAATTGCCGCCGCCGCACTGATCGCCGCCCGCCGCGGCGTGGCCCACGAGCCGGGCGAGGGTCCCCGGCCCTGAGAAGCCGGCGCGGAAGACAGATGCCCCGGCGAAGTGCCGATTGATGGCAAACGACGCGGCGACTTCCGCGCTGCGCGCGGGGCGCTGATCTAAGGCATTTTTAGGCGCGCGTGGGAGGCGCGCGCCCAAGAACGACGCGGCGACCTTTCCGCGCTGCGCGCGGGGTGCCGCTAGCCGCCGCCTGAGGGCCGGATCGCCGCCCGCGCCCGGCCCGCTTCGACCAGGAATTCCTCGACGGATCCGCGCTCTCCGGCCTCGAGCCGCCGCGCGAAGTCGGCGAGCTCCCGAGACACGGACCGGACGGCCCGGGCGAGCCGGGTGGGATCCGCGAGCCAGAGCTCCAGAGCGAGCTCCGGGCGCGCGCCCGCGAGCCGCGTGGTGTCGGTCAGCCCCGGCCCCGCCAGCGCGCCGGCATCCGCGCCGAGCTCCCGGACGATCGCGACGGCGAGGGCGCCGGCGACCGCCAGGGGGAGGTGGCTGACCCACGTCATCGCGGCGTCGTGCTGCTCCGCGCCGAGAACGACGGGGACGGCGCCCATGCGGACGACGAGACCTCGGACGAGCTCGACCGAGGCCGTGTCGCTCCGCGCGCCCGGCACGATCAGCCAGGGCCGTCCGGCGAAGAGATCCGCCTTCGCTCCGGCGATCCCGGGCGTGGCGGCGCCCGCCATGGGGTGTCCTCCGACGAAGCGGACGCCCGGAGGCAGCGCGAGCGCCGCCTCGAGGACGGGGACCTTCAGAGACGCCGCGTCCGTCAGCACGGCGGACGGCGCGAGCACGGCCAGAGTCCGCAGCAGGCCGGGCGCCGACTCCGTCGACACCGCGGCGAAGACGAGCCCGGCGCCGGAGGCGGCTTCCCGGAGCGAGCCCGCGACCCGAACCCCGCGTTCGCGCGCGAGGCCCCGCGCGGCCTCGTCTTCATCCCATCCCGCGGCATCGAGGCTCAAGGCAATCGAGCCTCCGATCAGCCCGAGCCCGGCGACGGCAGCGGCGGGAGCGTTCGTCACCCGCGCGGCTCGAGGCCGGAGAGCGGTTCCGGCGGACTCTTCTCGTCTCCTGGCACGCGAACGGCCCACTCCGGGCGGAGACCGCGCGCTCCCCGGAGAAACACGTGCCGGTTTTCCGCCTGGCGGCGCTCCGTGTTCCAGTGGATGAGGACCCGGATGCAGCGGCCGAGCGAGCCCGGCACCTGGATCTCTCGGCAGCACAGAAGGGCGACGTCCTGCCACCCGGGAAGGGCGCGCGCCGCGACCGTCGGGAAGGCGGCGTCGAGGTCCGAGGTCACCGTGAAGATCGCGCTCGCGACGTCTTCCCCGCGGATGCCGTTCAACTCGACCAAGAGCCGCAGGAGCTCCCCGGTGCGCTCGTCGATCTCCCGGGCGTCGTTTCTCTCGACCGTCGTGGCGCCGCGGATCCCCTGAAGCATGGATGAGTATTCAGTAATCAGTTATCAGTCGTCAGTAATCAGTTGTTTTGTCGGTACTCAGAACTCAAACTCAGAACCCAAACTGAGAACTGATAACGGAGTACTGAGAACTCACTAATGCTAGCTTGTCCCGCCTGAACCAACGCAACCGCATGAAGCACGTTCTCGGAATCGACGCCGGCGGGACCAAGACGCGGGCGTTGCTCGCCGACTCTTCAGGAACGGTGCTCGCTTCGGCCACGGGCGGCGGTGCGAATCTCCGCACGCACGGAGAGCTCGAGGTGGAGAAGGTCCTCCACGCGCTGGTCGAGGAAGCGGAGGCGGCGGCGAAGGTGCGCGCCGACGCTCTCGCTCTCGGCATCGCGGGTGCGGACCGCCCGGACGACCACGCGGTTCTCCGGACGATCCTCCGGCGCATCGGCTTCAAGGAGCGGGTCGTGGTCACCAACGACGCGCGTATCGCGTTCGTCGCCGGATCGCCGCTTCGGATCGGGGTCGCGGTCGTCTGCGGGACCGGCTCGATCGCGTGGGGCCAGAACGGCCGCGGGGAGATCGCCCGCGCGGGCGGCTGGGGATGGCACCTCGGAGACGAGGGCTCCGGTTTCTGGATCGGGGAGCGGGCCCTGCGCGCGGTGATGCGCGGCGGAGACGGCCGCGGGCCGCGAACGATCCTGGAAGCGTCCGTTCTCGCGCACTTCCGGCTGACGCGTCTCGAGGAGATCGTGCGATGCGTCTACGACCGGGAGTACCCGCGGCATGACGTGGCGCGCTTCGCCGTGGCCGTGGCGGACGCGGCGGCGGCCGGCGACATCGTCGCCTCGGAAATTCTCCGCGAGGCGGCCCGCGAGCTGGCGCTCGCCGCGTCGAGCGTCGTCGAAGCGCTGAAGCTCAGAGAATCTCCATACGACATCATCCTCTCCGGAGGCACGTTTCGGGCGCTGCCGCGTCTGCAGGACCAGGTGTCGCGAGCGGTCTCGTTCCCCGGCGCCCGCGTCCTCCCTCTCACCGAGGAGCCGGCCATGGGAGCCGTCCGCCTCGCGATCGAGGCGCTCGCTTGACTCTCGACTCTCCATGATCCGATTGATCGTCAACGCGGACGACTACGGCCGGACGGCCGGGATCAACGAGGGAACGATCGAGGCGCACCGGCGCGGGATCGTGACATCCGCGACCGTGATGATTCTCGAGGCCGCGGCGGCGGACGGGATCCGGCTTGCCCTGCGGCGCGCGCCGCGGTTGTCTCTGGGGCTTCACTGCGTTCTGACGGGTGGCGGGCCTCCCGCGTCGGACGCACGGCGGCTGCCGACCCTGGCCCCGGAAGCCCGGTTTGTCCGCAATGCGGAGGCGCTTCCGTCCTTCCTCGATCCGGACGAGATCCGTCTGGAGCTCTCCGAGCAGATCTCGCGCTTCGAGTCTCTGGCCGGGCGTCCGCCGTCGCACCTCGACTCCCACCATCATTCCGCCCTCCATCCCTCCATTCAGCCGGTCTTCGCCGCGCTGGCGGCGGAGCGCGGTCTGCCCGTCCGCGCGTCGAGCCCCGCGGCCTTGAAGGCGCTGCGGGCGGCGGGCCTCCGGACGCCCGACCGGTTCGTCGACGGCTTCTACGCGGAGGGGGCGACCGCACAAAATCTCCGCCGCCTGATCGGCGGTCTTGCGGATGAAACGAGCGAGCTCATGTGCCACCCGGGCTACCCCGACGCCGAGCTGCTCGCGGGCAGCACGTACGCGAGCGAGCGCGCCCGCGAGGTCGACGCGCTCTGCGATCCCTCCGTCTACGCGCTCCTGAAAGAACGGGGAGTCGCGCTCGCCGCGTTCGACGCGCTGTGACGAGGCGCCCGGCGCCCGTTCTCCGGGTGTTCGAATCGGCCCTCGCGACGTCGGACGCGGCGGCCGAAGCGATTGCGGCGGTCCTGCGTCGCCGCCCGGCCGCCGTCCTGGTCCTCGCCTCCGGAAAGACCATGGTGCCGGTCTACCGGGGGCTCGTCCGCCGGAATCGGGACGGGCGGGCACCTTTCGCGAGGGCGACGACCTTCAACCTGGACGAGCTCGCCGTCTCCGCCGCCGACCCCCGAAGCTTCCGCTCGTTCATGGAAAAGCGCCTCTTCTCCCGGGTCGATCTCGATCCGCGGCGGGTTCACTTTCTGCGGGGCGATGCCCGCGATCCGAAGGCGGAGTGCTCCCGGTACGAAGACGAGCTCGCCCGCTTCGGACCGGCGGACCTCGCCCTGGTCGGCATCGGGCCCAACGGCCATGTTGCGTATCTCGAGCCGGGACGATCGCTCGCGCCGGTGACTTCGGCCGTCCGTCTCTCCGCGGCGACGCGCTCGACGCTCGAGGGCGACGGAGTGGTTCCGGCTCCGCGCCGGGCGCTCACGATGGGGATCGAGACGATTCTCTCGGCCCGCCGGATCCTGCTGGTCGCAACGGGGAAGAGCAAGGCCGCCGCGATCGCCTGCGCGCTCGGCGGCCCGGTCGACGCTTCCTGCCCGGCGTCCTATCTCTCGCTGCACCCCCGCTTGACCGTCCTCCTGGACCGGGCGGCGGCGAGGGACATCGTCGAGCGTTGAGCGTTCAGCGTTGAGACACGAACTGAAGACTCAAAACTGATCCCTGAAAACCGGTGACCCCCGTTGCCCCTCACCCCGGCCCTCTCCCCGGGCGCGGGGAGAGGGGGCAGACGGACTTCACCCCGCTAGCGCGTCGGAGCCCGCGGCTTCGGTTCCCCGTGCGTCGATGGACTCGAGCAGGAGGCGGCGGATTCCGGACCAGGTGCGCTCCCAGGAGAGACGGGAGAGGAAGGCGTCGGCCCGCGCGATCCGATCCGTGGGGTCCTCCCGGAGCGTCGCCTCGACCGCCGCGACGAAATCGGGAACGGTATCCGCGATCCGGGCGAGCCTCTGCTGACCGTAAGGCCGGACGACGTCGCGAATGGAGGTCGACACGACCGGTTTGCCGGCGGCGAGATATTCCGGAGTCTTGGTGGGGCTGATGAATTTCGTGGATTCGTTGCGCGCGAAGGGAAGAAGCGCGACGTCCCAGCCCGCGACGTAGGCCGGCAGGTCGGCGTACGCCTTGCCGCCAAGGCGATGGATGTTGGGAAGAGCGGGGAAACTCGCGGGATCGATCTTGCACGTCGGGCCGAGGAAGATCAGCTGCCAGTCCGGGCGAGCCGTCGCGACTCCGCCGACGAGGTCGAGGTCCATGCGCTCGTCGATCACGCCGAAGAATCCGAGGCGAGGCCCGGGGATGGACGCCTGGTCGGCGGGCTCCACTCCGGCCTCCCGCGCCTTCGCGAAATGCTTGACGTCGACGCTGCTCGGGAAGGCGTGCACGTTGGGATGCATGTTGCGCTTAGCCTCATAGAGGCTTTCGCCGCCCGTCAGGACGAGGTCGGCTCGCGCGAGCAGTTCGCTCTCTCTTTCCCGCAGAGCCTTCGGCGCTCCCGCGAACCCCGAGAGCTCGTCCATGCAGTCGTAGACGATCGTCAGCGGCTGTAAGTGCCGCGAGAACCCGAGCGCCATCGGTGTGTAATACCAGAGGACGTACTGTCGGATCGCATACCTCCGCAGCAGCTCGTCTAAGAGTTCCTTCTGGAGGGACGTCGCCTCGTCGGCGTCGAGGCCCTCCGGCAGGCGCGGCACCACGACGTGAACGCCGTTCTCCCGCAACGAGACCGAAAGGGTGGGCGAGATCCCCGCGGAGAACTCCGGCTCTTCCACGTAGAAGACGCGGGAGTCGCGGGCAAACCGCGTCAGGAGGTGTTGCGGACGCTGGAAGACGAAGTCCCAGCGCAAATGTGACAGGCAAAGGACATCCGGCGCGGGGCTCGGCGCCGGGATGGGGTTCTTCCGGGTCTTGGCGGGGGTTTCCAGCGCGAGGGAGGTCAGAGGAGCGGAGACACGGTTCCCTCGCGGCACGCGAACGGCTCGATTTTCCATACCCCGCCATGTTCAAGATCCATGCCGTCGCAGAACACTCACGCGGCGGGACTTAGGGGTTCCGGGCGGTGTTGTCCTGGTCAGACTTTTCCGCCGAAAACGACGACGAGCCGCGCCTCCGGGGCTCCGGCGCGCGCCGCCCGTTCGACGATCCGGGACCCCAGCGCCGGGCCGCCGCCGCGTCCCGCCAGGACGACGACGCTTCCTCCGAAGCCGCCTCCGGTCAGGCGCGCCCCGTAGACGTCCGGCTCGGCGCGGGCGGCGTCGACGATCGCATCGACCGCCGGCACCGAAACCTCGAAGTCGTCTCTCTGCGACTCGTGCGACGCGTCGAAAAGACCGCCGAGGAGGGGGAGATCTCCCTGGCGGAGCGCCGCCGACGCTTCGAGTACGCGCTCGTTCTCGGAGACCACGTGGCGGGCGCGCCGGCGGAGCGGCTCCGGGAGCCGCTCGAGGTCCGGACGCTGCTCGACGGTGAGGTCGCGGAGCTCTGGGACTCCGAGCCGCTTCGCGGCGTCCTCGCACTCCGCGCGCCTCTTGCGGTAGTCGCCGGCGGCGTGGTCGTGACGCACACTGGAATCGACGACGAGCAGCTCGGCCGCCGCGGGGATCGGGATGCGCTCGGACGCGAGGCTTCGCGTGTCGAGGAACAGCGCGACTCCGACGTCCGCCAGGCTCGCCGCCATCTGGTCCATGATGCCGACGGGCGCTCCCACGAGATCGTTCTCCGCCCGCTGCCCGGCGAGCGCGAGCGTGACGTCATCGAGCGGGAAACCGGCGAGGTCCCGAAGCGCGCGAAGGACCGACACCTCGAGCGCCGCGCTCGAGGAGAGCCCGCTCCCCACGGGGACCGCCGACTGAATCCAGAGATCGAATCCCGGAACCGCGAGGCCCCGACGCGCGAGCTCCGCGGTCACGCCCTGGATGTAGTCGATCCAGGTGCCCCGCCGGGTTTCTTCCCCGAGGACAAACTCGGAGATCCGCCCGCCGTCCGCCTCCGCGCTGGCGGCCCGCACCCGCCGGTCGGAGCGCCGGGCGAGCTCCGCGCGGGTTTTCTGCGGAATCGCCGTCGGCAGCACGAACCCGCCGTTGTAGTCGGTGTGCTCTCCGATCAGATTGACGCGCCCCGGCGCTTCGGCGCCTCGTTCGAAATTCCGGCCGAAGCGCTCCCGGAACTCCCGCCCGGCCTCAGACGCCGTCGTCGTTGCTGCCAAGCGTGACCTCGACCCGGCGCAGCTCCGCGGCTTTCTCCTCCGGCAGCGTGTCGGCGGTGAACGCGCCGGCTCCGATTTCGCTCCCGGCGAGATATTTCAGGCGGTCCTTCATGCGGTACGGCGGGTAGAACTCGATGTGGAGGTGCGCCTCCGGGTGCGGCCATCCGTCCGTGGGCGCCTGGTGGAAAGCGAGGATGTACGGAAAGGGCCTGCCCCACAGCCCGTCGTACTGGAGCAGGACGGTCTTCAGCGCGCGCGCGAAGTCGCCGCGCTCGACGGGCGTCAAGTCCGCGACGCTGCCTGCGGGCCGCAGCGGCGCCACCCAGACCTCATAGGCGTAGCGCGCGAAGACCGGCACCCACGCGACGGCGTGAGGGCCGGAGTAGAGGATGCGGCGTCCGTCGGCGCGCTCCGCCGCGATCGTCTCGTCCAGAAGTCCTCGGCCGGTCGCGCGGAAGTGCTCGCCCTGCATCTCGAGCTCGCGCGCGGGAACCGGCGGCACGAAGGGATACGCGTAGATCTGACCGTGGGGATGCGAAAGCGTGACGCCCACCTCGACGCCGCGATTTTCGAACGGGAAGACGTACTGAACGTCGTCGCGCTCGCCGAGAACGCGGTACCGGTCCGCCCAGACTTCCAGGAGGAGCTCGAGATGGGCGAGAGGCAGCGCGCCGAGGCTCGACTTCGGGTCCTGGGTGAAGACGACGACTTCGCACGCCCCCTTCGCCGGGCGCGTCTCGACGATCTCCGGCGGCGGGTCGTGCGATTCCGAGGTCAGCGTCGGGAACAGGTTCTCGAACACCGCGGCGTCCCAGTCTCCCGCCGGAACCTCCGTCGGATGCGCGGGGTTCGACCCCGGCGCGAGGGGGTTGTATTCGGGCGGCGGGAGAAACGTGCGGTTCTGGCGGTGGGTGGCGTACGAGACCCATTCCCCGCGGAGAGGGTGCCAGCGCAGGTGCGAGTTGGGGTGAAGCGGCGCCGGCTCCGGGCTCGGGGCTTCGATTTCCTCGGGAATCGGGCGGCGGGAGTAGAGAACGAGGCGGCGGCCGTCGGGCTTGATCAGCTCGCGCCAGTGGATCGTCACTCCGACCCCTCGTCGACGCTCGACTCGGGATCGTCGGCGACGTTCGGCGGAGGTTCCCCGCGATCCAGAAAGGGAAGGGAATCCTGGGTCGTCGAGGGAGAGGCCACGGAGCCGGGAATCCCGCGCGTGGCCTCGGCGATCACGTCCAGCGGGATCTTCGGAGTGCGGTCGGCGTAGAGCAGGCCGTTGGCCTCCTGGTAGGTGTCCGCGAACTGGGTGTAACAGAAGCCGGAGAAGAGCGAGATCGAGCGGACGGAATCGAGGAGCTTGCAGTAGCTGTTGGCGAACCCCCCGGCGCTGACCGCGCGTGAGTAGCCCCAGGTCCCCGGCTCCCGCGAGTACGCGATCCCGCCGAACTCGGACAGCACGATGGGATGGTCTGTCTGGCCCTCGAGCACCAGCAGCCGTCCACCGGGACGCTCGCGCTGGAACAGGCGCGGCGCGACGTCTTCGCTCAGGTACCGCCGCGCGATCGTCTCGGGGTTCGAGTCGTAATCGTGAATGCCGATGATGTCTGTAGCGACGCTCTCCCATCCGTCGTTGCCGACGACCGGCCGCGTCGGATCGAGAGTCTTCGTCAGGTGATAGAGGCCCTGGACGTAGTGCCGCTCCTTCGGGCTGTCGGGCAGGTTGGGGACGCCCCAGGACTCGTTGAACGGCACCAGGCCGATGATGCAGGGATGGCTGTAGTCTCGCTTGATGGCGTCCGTCCACTCGCGGGTCACGCGTTCGATCGAGCGGTCGGTGTAACGATAGGCGCTGGGCATCTCGAGCCAGACGGCGAGGCCCAGGACGTCGGCCCAGAACAGGTAGCGGGGATCTTCGATCTTCTGGTGCTTGCGCACGCCGTTGAATCCCATCGCGCGGGCGAGCTCGACGTCCCGCCGCAGCGCCGCGTCTTCCGGAGCGGTCAGGCCCGTTTCGGGCCAGTACCCCTGGTCGAGAATCATGCGCAGGTTGTACGGCCGGCCGTTCAAAAGGAACCGGTCTCCCTGCGCGGCGATCGACCGGATCGCCGTGTAGCTCCGGACCGAATCGATGAGATCTCCCCGCCCCGCCCAGAGCTGCATTTCCACGTCGATCAACTGCGGGCGGCCCGGGCTCCAGAGAAGCTCGTTGCGGTAGTCGTCGATTCCCGGGTCGGACAAAGCGATGCGCCGGTGAACCTCTCCCGAGATGACGCGATAGCTGTCGTCGGCGAGAAGCACGTTGTTGGCGCGCAGCTTGACCGACAGCCACAGCCCTTTCGGCGGCTTTCCACCGAGGCGCGCTTCGAGTCCGATCTCCCAGCGCTCGAGGTTGGGAGTCCAGCGAACCTCCTCGATCCAGCTCGCCGGCACCCGCTCGAGCCACACCGTCTGCCAGATGCCGGTCGTGCGGGGATACCAGATCGAGTGGGGTTGCAGTTGCCAGTCCTGCTTACCCCTCGGCTTGGCGAGATCGGTCGGGTCGTCTTCCGCGCGCACGACGATCTCGAGCACCTCGGACTCCGCGAGGTATTCGGTGAGATCGACGGTGAAAGAGGTATAGCCCCCTTCGTGGTTCGCGGCGCGCGCGCCGTTGATCCAGACGGTGGCCGCGTAATCCACCGCGCCGAAGTGCAGGAGCAGGCGCTGGCCCGGAGGAAGGTGCGGCGCCGCGGTCTGCCTCCGGTACCAGCAGGCGCGAAAGAAGCCGGTGTCGCCGATGCCGCTCGCGGGAGTTTCCGGCGCAAACGGCACGCGGATCGTGCGCGTCCACCGCGCCTGCCCGGGGACGGTCCACTCTCCGTCCGGATCGATGGCGAAGTCCCACTCCCCGTTCAGGGAGATCCAGCCCGAGCGCTGGAGCTGCGGCCGCGGATACGCGTGTCCTTCCGGCCGGGGGGCGATGCCCCGCCGGAAGGAGTCAGCGCCCCGGATGCTCTTCGCTTTCGGCCGCTTTTTCGTGATAGCCAGAGATGTTCTCGCACGCCCAAACGGGAAACTGCCGCGCGACCATCGCGGCCGGCAGGCTCTCATAGTGACCGAAGTCTTCTCCCCGGTCGAGAGCGGCGACGAAAGGCGGGATCTTTTCGTCCCTCCTCGGATCTTCGATCAACATCATTTTCTGCGTGGCAGATCGCAGCAACGGGGATGCCAGCGGACGCGAAAGGAATCGCGGGCCCTGCGATCGAATCCGTCGCCGCGACTTTTCTTCACCCGCGAGGTCTTCGTTCGAGCGCGGCCCTCAGATCGCCCTTCGAGCGGCCGAGAAGGGCTCGGGCCTCCTCCGCGGTCGACCCCGTTTTTCCCATGAGGATCGCCGTCTTCACCTCGCCGCCGGCGCGCGAGAGGAGAACCCCGGCGCGTCGGGCGCTGACTCCCGCCGCCGCGGCGACGATTCGGCGGGAGCGGTCCTTCAACTTCGCCGATCCCGCGCGCAGATCCACCATCCACGGACCGTAGACCTTGCCGGAGGCGGCGAGCGCAGACGTCGTGATCTGGTTCAACGCGAGCTTGGTTGCCGTCCCCGCCTTCAGGCGCGTCGAGCCGGCGAGCACCTCCGGGCCGACGGACAGGCGCACGATCACGTCGGCGATCGCGTCGAGGCCGGAGCTGCCGCTCGCCGTGACGAGCACGGTGCGAGCGCCGCGCCGCCGGGCCCGGGAGAGAGCGCCTCGGACGAACGGCGTCACCGAGCTGGCGGAAACGCCGATCGCGAGGTCCAATAGCCGGAGCCCCGCCGCGGCCCGGTCTCCCTCCTCGCCCCGGTCCTCCGCTCCCTCCCGGGCGCGGAACACGGCGGAGCGTCCGCCCGCCATCACCGCCCGGACGCGACGCGGATCGGTGCCGAACGTCGGGGGAAGCTCCGCCGCCTCGACGACCGCGAGCCTCCCGCTCGTGCCGGCGCCGAAGAGAAGACATGTCCCGCCGGCGAGGAACGTCTCGCGGAGCCATTCGGCCGAGCGGATGATTTCCGGCCGGGCCGCCACGAGCGCGGCAACCACACGGCGGTCCTCCGCCTGCATGAGCCGGACAATCCCGGCGATACCGATGCGATCGAGACGGGCTGCCCGAGGGTGAACCGCTTCCGTCGCCAGCCGCCGCCAGGAGGGTGTCGGGGCTCTCACGCCCGCGCAGTCTAGCCCGGTTTGCCGGAGGCGCTCGGCGTCCTTTGGCCCTTCGCCCTCATGCTCAGGGCTCGGCGCTCAGCGCGGCGGAAGGTTCCGCGCGGGCGCACGCAGCGGCTGACCGGGAAACCCGGGGGGAAGCGGGACGCGCGCGGGACGGCCGGAGCGCGGGCGCGGAAGGG
The DNA here is from genome assembly GCA_038203955.1 of Thermoanaerobaculia bacterium. GTDB lineage: Bacteria > Acidobacteriota > Thermoanaerobaculia > UBA5066 > Gp7-AA6 > JALYUA01. Next base: position 11,658 of record JBBRDK010000068.1, read on the forward strand.
GGGCGGACTGGACCCCCGGCTCCAACCTGGAGACCGCGAGCTCCCAGTCTTCATCCGCCGCGGTCGCGGACGCGCCGCGAAACTCCGGCGGTTCGCTTCCCGCCGTCTCCGCTTCCAGCCGGGACGCGGCGAAGGCCGCGAGGGCGCGGCTCGACGGTTGCAGGCCGTTGGATACGAGGACCGCTCCCATCTCCCGCCTCAAAAGGGCGGCGCGCTCGATGCGCCTCGGGGCCGGCGCCAGGGCGCGCCGCAGCACCTCCGCCGTCCCGGCCGGATAGAGCTCCGCCGGTCCGACGGCGTCCGCGGCGGCGCGCGCCGGAGCCGGTCTTCCGGAGAGCAGATGGAGGAGGATGGCGCCCACCGAGTACACATCGGCGAGCTCGCCGCCCGGGTCTCCCTCGCGGGTTTCCGGCGCGAGATAGGGCGCGATCTCAGCCGACAGCGACGGCGCGGAGAGAAAGGGAAGAACCGCGGAGGCGACCCCGAACCCGCCGAGCCGCACCTCGCCCCCGGGCCCGAGGATGACGAAGCCCGGCCACAGGAGTCCGTGAGGCGCGGGGCCGCGGCTCGCCGCGTGCTCGAGAGCGAGCGTCAGCCGGTCGGCGATCAGCAGCGCGTGCTCGGGAGGAAATCGATGGCCTTTCCGCGACGGGCCCGAGAGAAGGCGGTCGAGCGCCTGCCCGTGCGATTCGTTCCAGGCGAGCCAGCCCGTCCCCTCCTGAGCGCCAAAGCGCGCATTCTGCACGAGCACGGGACTGCGCGGATTCGAGCTCGCCCCGCGCGAGGACTGGAGAATCGAAGCCACGCGCTCGCGGGGAAGCTCCGGCCCATCGAGGATGCGGAGACGTACGAAGCCGTCCGGCTTCTCGCTCGGCGGCAGCGCGCGAAACACGCTTCCGAGCGGATCGTTCGAGAGGCGCGAGGTCGCGAGAAACCCGGCGAACCGCCAGGGAAGATCGCGCTTCGACGCCGGCGCCCCGGCGGGCCGCGGCGGACCAGAGGGCATGGAGATTCGGCCGTGCAAGAGGCGCACCGTGCGGGGGGGGATTTGGAGAGAACGGAGCGGCTGGGCCGCGGCTCCGCAGCCGTTTCGAGCCTTAGCTGCAAGGCCTTGAGGGGCCGGGCCTGTTCCTTGCAATGTTTACAGGCGCACAACCGGATCGGCTCGGTCTCGGGCTCGTCAACGGCGGTTCTCAAGGAGATACGGACCATGACGCGAGGCCAGACAGTGCGAAACCTCCACCGGGTCATCCTGTTTGCGGCGTGCGTTCTTCTCTTCTCCTCCATGAGCTTGGCCGGCGTCAACGAATGGACGAGCATCGGCCCCTACGGCCCCGGCGGCAACGTCCGGGCCCTCGCCATCGATCCTCAGACACCCTCGAACCTCTATGCAGGGACCGACCGGGGGGTCTTCAAGAGCCAGGACGGCGGTATCAGCTGGAGCCCCGTGAACAACGGCTTGACCGCCCTCACGGTCTATGCGCTCGCTCTGGATCCGTCGGCGCCGGGGACCCTTTACGCTGGCACAAACGCGGGGGTTTTCCGTTCGACCAATGGCGCGAACGCTTGGACCGCGCAACGCGCCGGCCTTGGTAAGACGATCGTCCAGGCGCTCGCGATCGATTCCTCGAACACACGCGTGCTCTACGCCGGCACCGCGACGGGAGGGATTTTTCGAAGCACGGACGGCGCGGCCACGTGGACCGGATCAAGCAACGGGCTGGGCAACCCGGACGTGCGCTCCCTCGCCGTCGACCCTTCCGCATCCGGGACCATCTATGCCGGAACCGGGACCGGGGTTTATAAAACGACCGACGCCGCGGCGAGCTGGAACGCGCGGTTCTCCGCGAACGTCCGATCCCTCGCGATCGATCCTGCGGCGCCGTCCACGATCTTCGCGGGGGCGATAGGCGTCCCCAACAACTCCGGCGTCTTCAAGAGCGGAGACGGCGGCACGACCTGGACGCCGATGAACGCCGGTCTCCTGAACGTGCCCGTCCATTCGGTCGCCTTCCCCCAGAATCTGCCTGGAACGATCTGGATCGGAACGGAGGGAGCCGGAGTCTTCGTTACGGCGAATGGAGGAGCGACATGGAAGCCGGTAACGGGAAGCCCCGGCACGGCGAATACCATCCTTCTCGACGCGACGGGTTCGAATGTGTACGTCGGCACTCCCAACGGTTTCTTCCGCAGTCCGGACGAGGGAAGGAATTGGAGGCAGGAGAACGCCAACTTCGCCACGTTCACCGTCAACGGCATGGTGGTCGATCCCTCCTCGCCCGTCATCCTCTACGCGGGAGTGGGCCGTCCGGGAACCTCCGGCGGCGGCGTGTACAAGAGCGTGAATGCGGGCGTGACGTGGTCCCCCGCCTCCAACGGTCTCCCCGACGTAACGGTCCGTGCGCTGGCTGCCGATGCCGCCCCGCCGACGACTCTGTACGCCGGAACATCGGGCGCCGGAATGTATCGAAGCCAGAATGCCGGCGCGAGCTGGACGGCGGCGAGCACGGGGATCCCCACCCGCACGATTCTGTCGGTCGCGGTTGCCGGCGGGGGAGTCGTCTACACAGGGACCGACACGGGCGTCTTTCGCAGCGCCGATTTCGGCTCAACGTGGGTCGCGGCGAGCGGAGGTCTGGCGAACGCGAACGTGCAGGCCCTTGCCGTCCACCCCTCCAATCCGAACACCGTCTACGCGGGGACGGCAGCCGGTGTGTTCAAGACAACCGATGCTGGAAAGACCTGGGTTTTAACCAACCAGGGCTTTGCGGATATTGGAATCTCGTCGCTGCTCGTGGACCCCGCCGCCCCTGCGACCGTCTATGCGGGGACTTTTTCTGCCTTGACCACCGGAGCGCTCGGCGGATTCGGCGTCTATCGCACGGTGAACGCAGGAGCGACGTGGGAGCGGGCCAACGGCGGCATCGAAAATCTCGCCATCGCGGCGCTCGCCACAGATGCGTCGGGGTTGACGGTTTACGCCGGTACGCCGGTCGGCGTGTACCGGACCCAGCGTGGAAGTACCATCTGGACCGCCGTCAACGAAGTCCTGCCCGAGGTCGTGAGTACGATCGTCGTCGATCCGACTTCTTCCTCGACGATCTATGCCGGGACGATCCGCGATAGCGCCTTCAAGATCACGATCGGAAGCGGGACGGGCGGCTGCGTCCCGGGACCCTCGACGCTGTGTCTGAACGACAACCGCTTCAAGGTGGACGTGACCTGGCGGACCATCAACGCGGGGACGGCCGGCCTCGGCATCGCCGTGCCCCTGACGGCCGACACGGGTGCCTTCTGGTTCTTTTCGAGCGGCAACATCGAGCTCGTGTTGAAGGTCGTCGACGGCCGCGCCGTCAATGGCTCCTTCTGGGTTTTTTACGGGGCGATGTCCGACGTTTCCTACACGATCAACGTCACCGACACGCTGACCGGGGTACGAAAAACGTATGAGAATCCGCAGGGGCAGCTCGCGAGCATCGCGGACACCGCGGCGTTTACGGCTCCGGGCAGTCCGGCGATCTCTGCTGCCGTGCGGACCGTCGGACAATCCCCGATTGCCGGGGCGGGCGAAGCTGCCGCTCCGCTGTCGACCACGGCGCCGTGCGCCGCGGACGCCACGACCCTCTGTCTGAACGCGAACAGGTTCCGGGTGCAGGTCAACTGGGTCGCCGCGAACGTCGGGACGTCCGGCGCCGGCCGGGCCGCCCCGATCGCGTCCGACTCGGGATCGTTCTGGTTCTTCTCCGCCGGAAATCTGGAGCTCAACCTGAAGGTCGTCGACGGCCGGGCGGTGAACGGCCGTTTCTGGGTGTTCTTCGGAGCGCTGTCGGACGTGCAGTACACGATCACGGTCACGGACACCGAGACGGGCCTGCAGCGCATCTATGCGAATCCGCAGGGGAGACTCGCGAGCGTCGCGGACACGAGCGCGTTCTAGAACGGAAGGCGCGCCGGCCGTCAGGCGAGGGAATCGACGGCGGCGAGGACGCGCTCCACCTCGCCGAGATCGTTGCCCGCATGCGGTGAAAATCGCACCGCGCCCTCCCGCGGCGAGACGATGATTCCGGCCTTCTCGAGCGCCTTCGCCGCGGCTCGCGCGTCCTCCCGGGGCGGGATCGCCGCGAGAATTCCGGAGGCGAGTGGCTCCGGTGAGGCGATCTTCCAACCGCGGACGCGCAGACCCGCCGCCAGCCCTCCGGCCGTTTCGAGGATCCGCGCCGCCACCGTTTCCTGGCCCATCTCGACGATCAGGTCGAGGGCGGCGGACAGGCCGAAGATCTGAGCCGTGGGCAGAGACCCCGCCTCGTAACGGCGCCCTCCCGAAAAGAAATCGAGCTCGTATTCCAGATAACTATTCTCGCTTCGTACGTTCCACCAGCCGCCGAACGGGGGAGGCACGCGGTCGCGCGCGTTCTCCGAGACGAAGAAGATCGCGCACGCTTCCGGGCCGAGCAGCCACTTGTGCGCGTCCGCCACGAGGACGTCGACGGCCGTGTCCCGGACGTCGAGAGGGAGGGCGCCGAGGCCCTGGATTGCGTCGACGACGAGAAGGATTCCCCGTTCGCGGCAGAGCGCGCCGATTTCCCGCAGCGGGTATACCCAGCCGTTGTGGAACGCGACCCAGGAGACGGCGACCATCCGGGTGCGGGCGTCGATGGCCGAGGCGATGTCGTCCGCCGTGACGCGGCCGTCCCGGCTCGCGGCGCGGCGATGCTCCACGCCTCGCGGCGCGAGGAGCATCCACGGATAGACGTTCGCGGGGAACTCCATGTCGTTTCCGACGACGTTGTCTCCGTCGCGCCACGGGAACGCCTGCGCGACGAGGTTCAGGCCCCAGGAGGTGGAAGGGAGAAAGGAGACGGCGGATTTTTCCGCGCCGATGAACCGCGCCGCCTTCTCTCTCGCGGCTTCGATTCCGGCGTACCACCTGCGCCAGTCGGCCGCCCCGCGATCGCGCGTGTTTTCCGTATGCGCGACGATCGCATCCGACACGCGCCGGGGCAGAGGCGCCACCGCGGCGTGATTGAGGTAGATCAGCTGGCGGCGGACGGGAAACTCGCGGTCGAGCGCCTCCGCCGAAAAATCAAACCCCATCGGCGCGGGAGCATACCCGCGGGTGTTCGAGTCGCAGGCATCCTGCATGTCGATCCCGCGAGGCGCGTATCCTGTGGCCGGGCCGTGAGCGGACGCGAATGCGTGTCAGCGTACAGTCGGGCGGTGATCCCAGGGACACCCCGCGCTCTCTAAACGGCGGACATGAAGCGTCTTATCCGGCTTGGAGACCTCGAGGGTCGTCCTCTCGTGAAGGCGCCTGACTTGCTTTCCCTGTGGAACGAACAAAAAAAAAGAGGCCGCGGTGTGGTTGGGCCAGGAAGGCCGCGATCACACGCGCGAATTTCGGCACGTTCAAGTCCGTGGTCTTCAACGGACCTGAGTCGAGCCCTCATGCCCCGTCGGTGAAAGCGTACGGGGCTTTTTCTTTTCCTTTGGCCCCTGCCTCCAGGTGATGACCTTCGCCCGCGCGAGCAGCTCCAGATACTCCGCGATCTCCGTCTGGGGAACCGGCGCGTAGCACCCCGACAGAATGTCCCGGATCTCCGCCACCGTTCGCTTTCCATCCACGAGATTCAGGGCTTCGAACGCGAGCACGTCCCCAGATTCGCGGCGGCCGAGAACCGTCGGTGGAACGTCGGACCCCAGGGCTTCCGCGATCGCGTTGAAGTAGTACACATCGACGGGACCCCGGACCTCCCGGCTTCGCACCGGGACGCGCGGATCCGCCGCGGCGTCTCCGGGGAGAAGGTCGAGCGGATTCGCGCGGGAAGAGAGCGGCAGAAGAGACACGGGCCACAGGTCCGCGAGCGTCCGCAGCGTCCGTGTTCCCTCCGCGGCGGTCTCTCGCGCCTTCAGCGCCACGTCGCGGGCGTTTCCTCCGCGCACGACCGCCATCGCGATGTCGGCCTCGGCCTGTCCTCGCGCCAGAGCGAGCAGAGCGCCGGCCTCTTCGGGCGGCAGAGCGGCGAGGGTCCACGCGATCCCGGCGCCCATGTAGGCCACGCGGCCGAGCTTCGTCGCGTCGAGATTCTCCGGCTGGTCCCGGTTGGTGTGGATCGTCACGTCGGGCCAGTCGTGGAAGTACACCATCGGCACGCCGAAGCTCGCCTCCTCGAAGACCTCGTGGTCGCTGCCCATCTCGAGCGCGCGCATGTCGCCCAGAAACGCCTCGCGCGACCCGGGAGGCCATACGAGCCCCGCAGCGGCGTCGCCGCCCCGCTCGGCGTATCCCGCCGATGCGCGCACGACGTGCTCGAGCCATGCGCGGGCGATCACGTTCGAGACGTGCGGCAGCGTCGCGGCCGTTCTCGACAGATGAAAAGTACCTTTCGTCGTCGAGAGCAGCCCGCCCACCATGTCCATGTGGATGCCGGCCACCAGGCGCGGCACGATCTCGGGATGGCGGATCAGATAGGCCTGTGAGCCCGCGATCTCCGGGAGCCAGAGAAAACGGATGGTCCTGCGCGGCCGTTGAAGTTTTCCCTTCGCGATCGCGGACTGAAGCGCGCGCCCCGCTTCGAAGATCGCCGCGCTTCCCGACGCGTTGTCGTTGGCTCCGGCCGACTGGTGGCAGAGGTGCGCGGTGAGCACGACTTCCCCGGCAGAGGGATCCGTTCCGGGAATCGTCGCGACCACGACGTCGTACGTGGCGGGCGCCATGCGCGCCTTCACCCTCGCGTGAAGCGTGATCCTCTCTCCCGCCGAGAGGCGGCGCCGCAGGTCTTCGGCCTGGCGTTTCGAGATCATGAACGCGAACCGGTTGGCCGGCTGATAGGGCGAGAGGTGCCCCCAGCGAACGAGGTCGCGGTCGTCACCCGACCACGCCGTCGTCTGATTCGGAAAATCCGAAAGAAAGCCGGCGGCGCCCCGCTCTTCGCAGGCCCGCCGGTGGACGGAGGGCAGGCTCCCGTCGGCGAGCACGATCTTTCCCCGAATCTCTTTTCCCGCGTAGTGCGCGGGGTCCGTTCCGGCTCCCACGTCGACGAGCTCGGCCGTCACGTCGGCGTCCTGGCTGTAGTCGGCGAGAGCGACCGGGACTTCCGGAAAACGCGCGATGACGCGGGCCGGGTTGGTCTCTTCGACGACCGCCTCGACGGGATCCCACCCGAGATAACTCCGGAAATGCGCGTACCGGGTCTTCCCGTCGGCGGGAAACTGCTCGATCGACGGGTTGGACAGTCCCGCTCGAACCAGCTTCTCGCGCATGTGACGCGCGGCGGCGGCGTAGCCCGGGGAGCCGTGCACGCGGTGGAAGCGGCCGAGCTCGCGGACCGTCTCAAGCGCGGCGTTCCCGTCGACCTCCGACCGGATGGCTTCCGGAACCGCATTCGGCCAGAACGGCACGACCCGTTCCTGGGCGAGTCCGGGGATCGCGAAGGCGAGGCCCGCCAGAACGATCGCGGCGGCTGGAAGAGGCTTCACGAAAGCGACAGTAGCAAAGGCGCCAGGGCCTCGCGGACGGCGGACGACCGGAGGGCCGAGGGCATTCGACAGCCCGGAAGATGATCGAAACCTCCCACGGAACCCTCTGAAAACGTCAAATTTCTGTGCACATTTGTGTCACCGGACACTGGGAGGAGGGCGAAGCCTTGTCACTCCCGCTAATCAAACAGGCGGGACCCATGCGCGAAATTCGCCTCAACCTCCTGCGGGACAGGCGCTTGCGGGTCGGTCGGTTGGCGGAGCGGGCGGCGCGGAGACAGGCACCCGGCTTGCTGTTGTCGCAGTGAAACACAACTGAAACAACAGAAGGCGAGCACCCGTGTCCTTGCTCGCCAGGAGAAAAGATGCGTAACCGGATCTTTCGCTCGGTTTGTCTGGGGCTGTCGCTTTTTTCATCGATTCTCGGCGCCCAGGAAGTGCAGAACTGGGCGGCTCCGCCTTACTGGGTCCCCGGCGCCTCCGTCGCGTCTTCCACGGCGCGCTCCGGCAAGAGTCTGGATTCGGCCGCGGCCGTCGGCGGCGCGCTCGCGTTTCACTCGCTCACGCCGTGCCGCGTGATCGACACGCGCGGCAACGGTTTTTCCGGACAGTACGGTCCCCCCTC
>JBBRDK010000069.1:0-19592 GCA_038203955.1 Thermoanaerobaculia bacterium
CGCACCCACTGCCGCAGCGCGCGCCCGGAGCAGTGTTCCGGCAGCGTGAAGCGCGAGACCGGCAGGCGGCCGGTCAGCCGGATCAGCAGCGGAAACAGCGCGTACGCGTAGAGAACGCGCCAGTACGACTTCTTCGAATAGAGCCGCGGCATTCCGCGCTGGGCGGAGATCAGAAGAGCCGAGCGGAAGCGCAAGAGCGCGGGGCTCTGCCCGAGAAGCTGGCCTCCGATGCTGTGCGCGACCGCGACGAGATCCGGTGCGCCTCCCCGGCGCATCGCTTCCTCCGCCGCCGCCGGAAGGTCGAGCTCCACCCAGTCGTCGAGCGTCGCCTGATCGTCGGCGCCCTCCCGCGAGCCGCCGACGCTGCGGTAGTCGAAGGTGAGCGCGCCCCATCCGCGGCCGGCGAGGTGACCCGCGAACCAGCGGAGGTATTGCTGCGGTGCGGCGATGCCAGGAAGGAGCACGGCGGTGCGCCGGGCAGCGTCCGCCCCCGACCACCAGCGTCCGGCGAGACGCCGGCCGTCTTCGGTAGAGAACTCGATCGGCTCGCCCGGGACTACGGTCATCCCGACTCTTCCGCGTCGAGCCGGCGCCTGTCCTCGCCTACGCCTGGACCGGAGCGAGCTCCGGCGTTTCGGGCGCGGGCTCCGCTTCGGCCCGCGCCGCCGCGGCCGCCATCCGGCTCTTCTGGAGCGACGCGATCAGCTCGCGGCGGTCGGTTCCCAGCACCTTCAGCAGCGGAAAGATCCCCTGCTGCAGGAAGTGGTCGGAGCTGATCCCGACCCCCGCGACCTTCAGCCTCTCCTCGTACTCCGGGATGAGCCCGACGCCGGGCATCTGGAAGTTGGCGACGACGTGCGCAAGATCGGAGATCGTCCCCTCGCGGTCGTCCTCCATCTCGAGCTGCAACACCTTCCGATAGAAGCCGTGATGGGCCGCCTCGTCGCGGCTGATGAAGAAGAACAGCTTCTCGAGAAGCTCGGCGCCTTCGCGCTTGGCCTTCTCTTTCTGCGCCTGGTAGATCAGATAAGTCGCCGATTCCTGGAGCGCCCCGTAACACGTCATCTGGCGCCGCGTGTGGAACGGCAGGTTCCAGACCTGGCCGAATATCTTGTCCTCGAACGCGTAGTACTGCTCGAGCGTCCGCAGCCCCGACTGGATCAGGTATTCGCGGAACACGAGGCCGTGCTTGGATTCCTCGTAACCCCAGTTGGCCTGGAACCAGGCGTGGCCGAAGATGTTGCGCGTCAAGTTGAACCCGTTGGCGGTGTAATCCGGGACGTAGAGCTCGACGCCGCAGAACGTCTCGAGGCAGATGGCCACTTCCTCCGTGTTCTTGTCCTTGTCCATCTTTTCCCACGGAACGTCGTTGAACGGGTGCCAGCGCCGCTTCCGTTCGGCGAGGTCGAAGAACTCGTTGTATGCCCGGTACGCCCGTTCACGCTGCGCGATGGAAATGCTCATGACAATCTCCTATGACTTCTGCGCCGCCACGTCGCGGCCGCGAATCAGATCGGTCAGTCCCCCGATCGTGTTCAACTGGGCGAGCTCGTCGTCCGGAAACCGGACCCCCAGCTTGTCCTCGAGATATCCGACGATCTCGAGAACCGAGATGGAGTTGATCCCGAGCTCCGCGATCGTGTCCTTCGGCTTGAGAGACACGCCCGCCAGCCGCGGCTCGGCAAACGCGACCGCCTCTCCGATCAGGGACTGGATCTCCGTGTCGTTCATCGGGCCTCCTCGCGCGCGCGTCAGTCGACTCTCCGCAGAAGCATCTGCACGAGCGATTGATAGCCCTTCGCAAAGGCCATCACGCACGCGGCCAGATAACGCTCGTACTCCTCGTACCGCTCTCCCCACCTCTCCCGGATCTCGGTCTCGTGCGATCTTAACCGGCGCAGCCACTCCGCGGCCGTTTTCTCGTAGTGTTCCCGGCGCGTCTTGACCTCGAGAACCTCCCAGTACGGGTTCGTCGAGGCGATGATGGCCTCCAGCCTCGGCGTGATCGCGCCGGGGAAGATCGTGTAGGTCGCGTGGGCGATCTCGCGCAGGTCCGTCGAGTTACGGGGGACGCGGTCCCCGATCACGCTCTGGAGCCCGAACCAGGAGCCGGGAGTCGTCCAGCTCCAGACGCGGCGGAAATAGTCGCGGTAGATCGCGATGTGCCTGCCCGCGCGCGCTTCCTCCGGCGTCGCGATGTGCTCGAACATCCCGATGGAGATTGCGGCATCGAAGGGGCGCTCGGGCTGGTAGTCCTTGTACGAGACGCACTCCACCTTCACCCCGGGAATCCGCTTCGCCTCGATGGCGGCGTACTGGGCCTTCGAAAGGGTGATTCCCGTCAGGTCGGCGACTCCCATGTCCCGCGCGAGGAACTCCAGGTTCGCTCCCCAGCCGCACCCGACGTCGAGCACGCGCTTGCCGGGATCGACGCGAGCGCCGTCGTGGAAGTAGCGCAGCTTGTTGACCTGGGCCTGCTCGAGGTCGTCCGTGCCTTCGAAGAGCGCGCAGGAGTAGTTCATGCGCCGGTCGAGCCAGAGCGCGAAAAACTCGTTCGAGACGTCGTAAGAGACGGCGATGTCTTCCTGGGTCGACATGGTGTTCTCCTGCTAATTCGGCAGCTCCGTCAGCCCCGAATCCCGCGGTCGGGCGGCCGCAGCCGGGATGGCGGACGTGTCGAGGCCCAACGCTTCGAGTCCCTTGCCCGCGAGCACCGGCAGCGCTCCGGCGATGAGGAGGTGGCGGGCACGGGCCCGCTGCAGCTTGCCGCTCGATGTCCGGGGAAGGGCGCCGGAGGAGACCACGGCCACGAAGTCGGGATCGAGGCCGACCGACTCGCGGACGCGGAGCGCGATCGCGCGGGGCAGATCCGCCGCGTCTCGAGGGTCCGCTTCGGCGATCAACGCCAGGCGTTCCCCGCCGTCTTCTTCGATGGAAAAGGCGGCGACGTTTCCGCGGCGGACTCCCGGCAGATCGCGAACGGCCCACTCGATGTCCTGCGGGTGGTAGTTGGCGCCCATCACGATGATCAGATCCTTCCGGCGGCCGCACACGTACAACTCGCCGGAGTCGAGGTACCCGAGATCTCCCGTGAAGAACCACCCGTCGCGCCAGGATTCGTCGGTCGCGTCCGGCGCGTTGAAATATCCGCCCGTGACGCTCGGCCCCTTCAGGGCGACCTCTCCGACGGTGCGCTCCGGCACGGGACGTCCGCGCTCGTCGAAGATGGTGATCTGATGTTTCGGAAACGCGGTGCCGCAGCAGACGAGCTCGGCGGGCGAGGTGAAGCCCGGCGCCACGGAGACGGCCCGGCCCCGCTTCAGCGCCTCCGGGTCGACGGCGTCGGTGTGCATGCCCGTTCCGCGGCGGTGGAAGCTCACGGCGAGCGTCGACTCCGCGAGCCCGTAGCTCGGCAGCAGAGCCTCCGCCTGAAACCCCGCCGGCGCGAAGCGAGCCGCGAAGGCGCGCAGGGTCGGGGCGTGAACCGGTTCCGCGCCGCATCCGGCCACGCGCAGGCATTCGAGGTCCAGGGTCTTCAGGTCCTCCTCGCGGACCCTCCGGGTGACGTGCGCGTAGGCGAAGTTGGGCGCGTACGTGATCGTGGCCCGGCGCCGGTGGATCTCGCGCAGCCAGATCCGGGGGTCGCGGCCAAAGGCCGTGGTCGAGATGATCGAGACGGGAACGTCGCCGATCAACGGCGTCAGCACGAAACCGATCAGGCCCATGTCGTGAAACAGCGGAAGCCAGCTCACTCCGACGTCGTCCGGCCTGCAGTCGAGCCCGTGGGAGCCCAGATAAGCGCGCGCGTTCGCCACGAGGTTGGCGTGCGTGACCATCACGCCTCTCGGCGCCGACGTGCTCCCGGACGTGAATTGCAGAAAGCAGAGATCGGACGGTGACGCGCGCGGCGGCGTGAACGGCGGGGGCTCTCCGGAGAACACCGTCTCCACCTTCAAGACCTCCCGCGAATCGCCCTTCCCGGCGAGGAGGGACTCCAGCGTGCCGGCCGTCGGTCCCGAGGAGAGCACCGCGCTCGCGTCGGCGACTTCGAGGATCCGGGTGAGAGTGTCGCCGTATTGCTCTATGGCCCTGGCCGTCGCGGGAGGAAAGACCGGCACCGGGACCAACCCCGCCATCACCGCCGCGACGAAGCTCAGGACGAACTCCGGGCCGTCGGGGATCACGAGGGCGAGGCGATGCCCGGGAGAAAGGCCGCTGCCCGCCAGATGCGCGGCCCGCTTTCCGGCCTCCCTGCGCAGCTCGTCCCAGGAAAAGGAGCGCTCCTGCGGCCCGAAGCCGATGAATCGGAATCCTCGGTCCGGATCGGAGGGAAGGCGGGCGATCGCCGAGACGAGAGTCAGGCTCTCGTCGGCGTGCTCCTCAGCCTTGAAGGCCGACGCTGTTTCTTTCATCCCGCTCCTCGGAGGAGGTCCGAAAAACCGCGCAGACGGGATCAGGGGGACTGTGGATTTGGGATGCGGAGAATACCACGGAGGGTCAAGCCATCACCCGGATCGGATGGTGCGCCGCGGCCTCCGTCGCCGCCTTCCATTCCTGGATGCGCGAGGAGGCGTACTCGTAGCCGGCCTGCGCCAGCTCCTCGATCGACTTGAAGCTGAATATGCTGTACTGGTCGAGCGGCGGCTGCAGGTACAGGTTCGCCTGGCGCTTCAACCGCTCGACCTGGGCCACGCTCCCGAGCGAGGACGCGCGGGACAGGATTTCCATGATGGACGGCAGCCGGAAGGTTTCGCCGACGACGGGCCGGAACCGCCGGTACGTCATCTTCCAGGCGGACGGCCCCTCCCGGAGGTTGGGATCGACGGCGAGGTCCACCGCTGGGCTGACGTCCATCGCGATGACCGGGCCATCGCAGGCCTCCCGCATGATGTCGATCGGAAGGTTGTCGAGCATGGCGCCGTCGACGAAAAGGTCCCCGTTGTCGAAGAGGGGCGGCGCGAGACCGGGAACGGCGATGCTCGCACCGAGGGCGCGCCAGAGAGTCCCGCGGCGGTGGACCATGACGGTCGCACGCGTCAGGTTGCTCGAGCAGCAGAAGTAGTTCAAAGCGAGGTCCTCGATCTGCGCCTCGCCGTAGAGGTCCCGGCCGACTCTGGTGAAGCGGCGCCCGCTGATGAGAGCGATGTAGGGGAACGTGTAGTCGCGAATCGGATGGCGGTTGCGCCAGGTCCTCTTGTTGTACTCGAGCATCTGCTCGATGCTCCACCCCATCGCGACCTGCGCGCCCAGGAAGGCGCCCATGCTCGTTCCGCCGACGAGATCGATCGTGACGCCGGCTTCGCCGAGCGCCTTCAGCATTCCGATCTGCGCGAACGAGCGCGCTCCCCCGCCCCCGAGCACGACTCCCGTCGCCCGCCCGGTGAGAAAGCGGACGATGCGTTCGTAGTCTTTCGGCCCGTCTTCGACGACGTGGTGAATGCGGTCGATTCGCCGCTCCGCGAGCCACTTCGAGGTCCCGGGGTAGATCGCCTCGCGCGCGGGGTGCAGGAGAACGAGCTCCTTGCGGGTCAGGTCCGCTCCCTGGCGCGACATCGCGATCTCGACGGCGCCGAGCTCCGGCGTGCCGTCCGAGCTCGCGACGAGCAGCACCCGGTCCGCCTGCCGGATGCAGCGGCTCGTCCACGCGGACGGGTCTGGGTCCACCTCGTAGAGCAGGAAGCGATACTTCGATTCCTGCTCGTTCAGCCACGACACGATCGCGTGGTTCCGGGAGTGGTCCTTCGGGATCTGAGACGCGCCGGGTCCGAGCTCCCGGTCGAGGCGCGCGCTGTCGAGGTGCAGGACCGGCCCGATGGCTTCGAGCGCCGTCGTCAGGCTTCGTGCGACTCCGGCGATGGAGGGCCCCGGCCCGGCGGGAACGAGCACGATCGTCGCGACGGTTCCCGCGCCCGCGATCTGCGAGCCCTGCATCGAGTGCTGGTAACGGGTGATGATCCGTCGCGCGAGCATCATCGTCATCTGCGGATGCGTGGCGAGGAGACGGTTGAAGCTCTCCTCCGAGAGCCGCAGGAGCTCGGCGTCCCGAACGGCCCGCACCGTGGCAGACCGCCGCGCGCCGGTCAAGAGCGCCATCTCCCCGACCGTCTCGCCATACCCGATCTCGCCCAGAACGAGGTCGCTCGCGTTGAGGCGCTCGCGCAGGACGCGCAGCCGCCCGTTGACCACCACGTAGAGGCATTCGCCGATCTCCCCCTGCTGGAAGAGCAGCTCTCCGCCCGGGAGGCGCAGCCACTCGAGCTCGGGCCCGAGCTTCTCGAGGTCCGAAGCGTCGAGGCTGCCGAAGAGCTCGGTCGAAGCGAGGACAGCGAGCGAATCTGGTTTCATCTCGTCTCCGGACGCAGAGAATTGTGGACGGCTCGGTTTTTGTACGGTTTCCGGGGCCAGCAATTCTATCCGCTGAAGCGCGGCTCGGCACGGAGGCGACGCCCTCCCCGCCTTCCGCTCCCCTCTCTCCGCGCTCGGGGAAAGGGTTCGGGTGAGGGGCGGCAGGGGAAAAATCGGGTACGCTGAAGCCCATCGCGTCGGGGCATCGAACCCTGGAGGTTCCCGTGGTCTGGTGGCGGCGGGCCGGGTGGCTGGGAGCGTTCGGGCTGGCCTGCGGGCTCGGGCGGACGGCGGTCGCGGCGGATCCAACCGCCGGGCCGACGGGCCGGGTAGCCGCCATCGTCCTCGAGCGGCAGGGCTATCGGATCGGCGTGACCCCTCCCCCCGCGGCCGTCTACGCCGCCACGGACCAGGGCGTCTTCCGCGGCGGGGCACGCGAAAGCGAATGGAAGCGGGTGGATGCGGCGCCCGACGTCACGGTTCTCGCGATCTCCCAGAAGGAGAAGCCGCTGTCGGGGCCGCTCGTGGCGCACCGCTCACGCGTCGAATACGAAACGATCCTCTACGCGGGCGACCGGGCGGGCCGCGTGCGGCGAAGCTCCGACGGCGGCGAGACCTGGACCGACGCCGCTCCCTTAGGGACGGCCGGCGAAATCACCGTTCTCCTGACGGACGCGGCCGAGATCGTCTGGGCCGGCACGTCGGAGGGAGGTCTCTTCCGGAGCGAAGACGCCGGCCGGCGCTGGACGGAGGCCGGCGCCGGACTCCCGCGCGCGATCCACGCCCTGGCGGCGGACCCTGTGAGGCGGGAGGTTCTTCACGCCGGCGCCGGCCGTGGACTCTACCGGTCGGTGGATGGAGGCAGGACGTGGTCGGCGGCCCGACTCGGACCTCCGGGTTCCACGTTCCTCGTCACGAGCGTCGCGGTCGATCCGGCCGTTCCGTCGACCGTGCTCGCGGCCGGGAGGCTCTCCTGCCCGGGCTGCTCCGGCGCGCCCGCGCCGGAGCCGGCATTTTTCCGAAGCGTGAACGGCGGGTCCTCGTGGACGCGCCTCGAGAAAGCCGTTCTCGGTCCGCTCGTCTTCGGGAAGGAAGGCTCCGTTCTCCACGCGGCGGCGCCGGACGGGCCGCTTCAGTCTCGCGACGGCGGCTCGACGTGGAGCCTCGTCGCCGGGGATCCGGACCGGACCCGCGCCGTCCTCGCGATCGATCCCGACTGGCCGGGAAGGGTCTATGCGAGGTCCGCGGCCGGAGGTCTCGTCCGCCTCGACGCGCGGTGCGCCGTCGCGGCATCCGCCCTGTGCCTGATCGGCGGACGATTTCGGATCGAGGTGGAGTGGGACGCGGCGGGCCGCGACAGCGGCGCGCCGGGCGGAGCCATCGCGCTGACCGATCAGACCGGATCCTTCTGGCTGACGCGTCCCTCGAACCTCGCGCTCGCGGTCGAGATCCGCGACGCGCGCTCTTCGAACGGACACTTCTGGCTCGACTTCGACGCGCGCACGATCCGAGGCTTCGCGGTCGTCGTCACCGACATGGCGACGGGCGCGAGCACACGCTACTCGCACCCCGAAGGCCAGAGGACGAAGTTCACGGATCACGAAGCGTTCTGATCGGCGGCAGGAACGCTCCGCGGCTCGCGGGTCGCCCCCATCTTCTTCGACGCGACGCGGCGTCCACCGCCATCCGTACTCGTTGCCTGACTCGCGCGTGAACCAGGCGCGGAGGCCCGGCGCGAAAGGCGCGGAAGTCAAGAGCGAACACGCAAGAAAAATCTCGGGGTGAGCGAAATAAAAAAATCCGCCTTTTGGGGTTCCGATCTCCGAAGACGCGTGGCAGTATCCAAGCGCTCGACAATCTAACGCGCGCCGGCACGTGATCGGGTGCACACGATCCCGGCGGCCGCAAACCGAAACGTTTCGGGCTCCTCGAAAGGAACTCCATGTCCAAACGTCTGTTGCACGTGTGCGCGCTCGCCGGTCTTGCCCTTCTCCTCACGGTCGCGTTTTCTCGGACCGCGGAAGCTTCCGAGTTTTACGTTTCCCCTGAGGGGACGAGCTGGGCCGATGGCAGTTACAACCAACCCTGGGATCTGCAGACCGCGCTGAATCAGCCTTCTCCCTTGCGGGGCGGGGACACCATCTGGATGCGCGGCGGGACTTACCGCCGCTGGTCCATTTCCGCCTATTCCTTCATGAGCTGGCTGAACGGTGCGCCCGGCGCGCCGATCACGCTCCGGCAGTATCCCGGCGAGCGCGCAACCATCGACGCCGCGGGATCGATCTACGGTGGGCTCCTCGTCTACGGATCGTCGTGGACCGTCTACCGGGACTTCGAGGTCACAAACTCGAACTGGTCCGGATGGGCGAAGCCGGCGGGCCTCTGGGTCCGCAACTCGAACAACGTCAAGTTCGTGAACCTCGTCGTGCATGACGTCCCCGGCCAGGGCTTCGGGTTCTGGAACGAGAGCACCGACTCCCAGATCTCCGGTTGCCTGATCTATTACAACGGCAAGACCAAGCTCGAGCACGGCATCTATCTCGACAACGCCGTGGGCCAGAAGAGGATCGCCGACAACATCCTCTTCGACAACTACGGCTACGGCATTCACGGCTACTCCTCCTCGTGGGGATCCCACCAGGACAACATCACCGTGGACGGCAACATCTCCTTCACGAACGGATTCCTGGAGCCCGGCAATCCCGGGACCGGAAACATCCTCGTCGGCGTCGACACCGAGAGCGAGCCCGCACGCAACCTTCGAGTCACGAACAACGCGACCTGGCACCCGCGCGTCGTCTCGGCGGAGACCGGAAGCCAGGAGTTCGGTTACGCGAACGGTTGCGTGGATCCGCAGGTGACGAACAACTTCTTCGTCGGCCTGACCCGATGGGAGAACTGCTCGGCCGGCAACATCAGCGGCAACGTCTTCTACGGCCGCCAGTGGACGTGGGGATGGACCGGTCCCCGGGTCAGCGCGTCGACGTTCCCCGACAATTCCTTCAACACCGGGCGTCCCGACTCGGGCGCGGATTTGAGAGTGCGCCCGAACGAGTACGAGAGCGGCCGCGCGAACATTGCGGTCTACAACTGGGGCCGGGCGGACAGCGTGGACGTGGACCTCTCTGGTGTGCTCGCCTACGGCGCCTCCTACGAGGTCCGCGACGCGCAGAACTTCTACGGGGCTCCGGTCGCTTCGGGCGTCTACTGGGGCGACAGAGTCTCTCTCCCGATGTGGGGATCGCCGGCCGCGCCGGTCGCGTTTGCGGCGCCCCGCCGGACCGGTCCGGAGTTCAACGCCTTCGTCGTTCTGACCCGCAACTAGCCTCCGCCTCGTCTCGCCGCCTCCGGCCCGGCCGCTCCTCCCCGGAGTCCGGGCCGGAGGCCTTTCTCTGGACTGACTTCCGCCCCTCCGGACCCGCCGCCCCATCGACCAGGACGCCGAAGCGGGCCCTGTCGCCGCCCCGATCGCCGGGCGGCGTGAAGATTGCTTAAAACCAGCGGGTTCAGCCTAGGCTGATGAAAAACCCTCAAACTCAAAGGAGTCTGATGCCGATCGAAACCTCGACGGGTTTCCCCCATTCGAGTCACGTCGTTCAGTTCTATGAGGACGCGGGGTTTCTCGTCGCTTCGGTCAGCCGCTTCCTGGCGGAAGGTCTCGAGGCGGGCGATTCCGTCATCGTCATCGGGAGGGAGGCGCACCGTACCGCCCTCGAGCTCCATTTGAGGTCACGGATCGCGGACCTGGATCTCGCCGCGGTGAGCGGCCGGTACGTGACGATCGACGCGCGCGAGACGCTGTCGCAGTGCATGGAAGGTTGCGAGGCGGACGGGGAAAGGTTCGAAAGCGTCGTGGGGACAGTGGTCGCCCGCGCCGTTGCCGCGGCGCCTTCCGGGCGCGTGCGCGCATTCGGCGAAATGGTAGCTCTCCTCTGCGACGAGGGAAACGCCGCCGGCGCCATTTCCCTCGAGCGTCTCTGGAACCGCCTCGGCGAGGCGCAGCCGCTGGCTCTTTTCTGCGCCTACCCGATGACTCTCTTCCAGGGCGAAAACCATGCGACGCCTTTCGGCGCCATCTGCGAGGAACACTCGAGCGTCATTCCGGCGGAGAGCTTCGCGGCGCTCGACGCTTCGGCGCAGCAGCGCGCGATCGCGCTCCTTCAGCAGAAGGCCTTCTCGCTCGACCTCGAAACGGGCCACCGCCGGAACGCGGAAAAGACCCTTTCGAGGCGCGAGCAGGAGCTGACGGAGTTTCTGGAGAGCGCGGTCGAGGGGATCCACCGGGTCGGCCGCGACGGACGGATTCTCTGGGCGAACAGGGCGGAGCTCGATCTCCTCGGGTACCCGGCCGACGAGTACATCGGCCGGAAGATCTCCGACTTCCACGTCGATGCGACAACAGTCGAGACCCTCCTTCGAAAGCTTCTGAGGGGCGAGACGCTCTATGACGAGCCGGCGCGGCTGCGCTGCAAGGACGGATCGGTCAAGCACGTCCGCATCCATTCCAACGCGCTCTGGGAGGATGGCCGGCTCCTCTACACGCATTGCTTCACCCGGGACGTTTCGGATCGTGTGGAGCTCGAGGACGCGCTGCGCCAGAAGCTCGCGCAGCTCGCGGAAGCCGACCGCCATAAGGACGAGTTCCTCGCCATGCTGGGCCACGAGCTGCGCAACCCGCTTTCGCCCATTGTGACGGCCGTCCGGATGATGCGGCTCCGCAAGGACGACCGCGACCTCTCGACGCGCTCGCTCGACGTCATCGAGCGGCAGACGAAGCACATGAGCCGCCTCGTCGACGATCTCCTCGACGTGTCGAGGATCACACGCGGGACGATCAGCCTCCGCGAAGAGACAGTTTCTCTCTCCGGCATCATCGAGGCGGCGGTCGATCAGGCGCGGCGATCCATGGAGGAGCGCGGCCATCAGTTCACCCTGCGGCTGCCTCCGGAGCCGATTACCCTGCGGGCGGACCCGGCCCGTCTCGAGCAGGTCCTCGCGAACCTGCTCGGCAACGCGGCGAAGTACACGCCGATGGGCGGCCGGATCTCGGTCGACGTCCGCGTGGACGGCGGGGACGTCGAGATTACCGTCGGCGACAACGGCATCGGGCTCTCCCCCGACACCCGCGACCGGATCTTCGACCTGTTCGTCCGCAGTCCCGACTCCCGGACGAACGATCCCGGCGGCCTGGGGGTCGGCCTGACCCTCGCCCGCCGGATCGTCGAGCTGCACGGGGGGTCCGTCGAGGCGCGCAGCGACGGGCGGGGTCGCGGAAGCTCATTCGTCGTCCGGCTGCCGGCCAGAGGTCCGCTGGCTTCGAGCCCGAGCTCCGACGGCGTGCGCGCGAACGCTTCCTCCGCGGCCGGCCCCGGCCGCCGGATTCTGGTGGTCGACGACAACGTGGACGCGGCGGAGGGCCTGAGCGATTTCCTGCGAGCGCTCGGCCACTCCGTGCGGACCGTGCACGACGGCGCCTCCGCCATCCAGGTGGCTACGATCGTCCGTCCCGAGATCGTGCTGCTCGACATCGGGCTGCCGGACATCGACGGCCACCAGGTCGCGCGCCGCCTCCGGGAGGACGGACGCCTGCGGACCTCCCTGTTGATCGCCCTCACCGGATACGGGCAGGAACGGGACCGGGAGCGGTCCCGCGAGGCGGGCTTCGACCACCACCTGGTCAAGCCGGTGGATCTCGCCCGGCTGGAGTCGCTCCTCAAGCTCCCGAGCTGAGATCGCGGGCGGGACGAGTCACAGGCCGATCGCTTCGAGAAAGAGTCTGGCTACGAGCGGCGCGTCGTAGCCGCGGACCCGCCGCCGGCCTCCTTCGCAGAGGCGCTTTCGCTCTCCGGAGTCTCGCAGCAGCCGGCCGAGGGCGGCGGCCAGCGCGTCCGGGTCGGCCGGGGGGACGAGGACCCCGGATTCGCCGTCGACGACGAGCTCCGGGACGGCGGCGGCACGGGCCGCGACGATCGGCAGACCGGCCGCCATCGCTTCCAGAAAGACGATCCCGAATCCCTCCTGCCGCGAGGGAAGGCAGAAGACGCTCGCCCGCCGGTATTCCGACGCGAGGCGTTCGAAGGTCACGTGCCCGAGAAACGTTGCCCGGTCTCGGAGGCCGAGCTCGCGCGCCCGACGCTCGAGGCGCGGCAGCTGGGGCCCCGTGCCGACCACGGTGAGCCGCGCCGGAAAAGGAAGCCGCGCCACGGCGTCGAGGAGAGTGGAAACGTCCTTGCGCGGATACAGGTGGGCGACGCAGAGGATCGCGCCCTCTTCCGGCTCGCCGGCGTTCGCCTGGAGCGCCCGTCGCCAGCGGAGCAGGTCGATCGGCTCGGGCACCACGACGACGCGTTCTTCGGGGGGTCCGTAGTCTTCGACGATCCTTCCCTTCGAGTAGGCGCTGGTCGCGATGACGCGGCCCGCTCTTCGGACGTTCCGGGCCTCGAGCTTTGCCTCGATCGTCAGCCGGACCCGCGCCGCGCCGCTCTCGAATCGGGCTTCTTCCGCGAGACCCCCTTTCACCGCCACCACGCGCCTCGCATTCCCCCGCGCGAGGAACACGCCGTCCATGTCGAACCCGACGACGGCGTCCATGCCGGAGACCTCCTGCGCCGCCCGGCGGGCGAGGACGTTGAACGTGAGCCTCCGGGCGAGAGAGATCGGGCCCCCGCGGGCCTCCGGCGCCAGGGTCGTGACTGTGTGTCCGGCCTGGCGCAGCGCCTCCGCGAGCACGGAGATCCCGACGAACGTGCCGCTGCCGCCGCGGACATCCGGAGAGGTGCCGGTCACGAAGAGCAGCCGCGCCACCGCGCTGGTATATACCCTCGGCGTGCCGCGAAAGGAGACTGTCGAGCAGACGCGGAGCTACTACAAGAAGATCCTCCCTTTTTACGAGAAGGAATCCGTGGTGCGGGCGCACCTGTCGTTCTGGCGCGGGCTGGCGCGGCGCTGGCGTCCCCGGCGCATCCTCGAGATCGGCGCGGGCCTCGGCCGGATCACCGCGGCGTTGGCGCGCGAGGCGCCCTCCGTCGGCCTGGACATTTCCCTTGAGATGCTCTCGGAGGCGGCGCGGCGCCGGGGCAGATCGGCGGACGCGCAGTTCGTCGCGGCCGACATGCGCCTGGCGATCTTTCCCTCGGCATTCGACCTGATCGTCGCGCCGGGCGATCCCTTCTCGCACCTGACTCGCCTCTCCGACCGGCGCCGGGCGCTCTCGGCGGTCCGGCGCCAGCTTGCGCCCGCAGGCCGCTTCGTGCTCGAAGGGCTGTACCGCCGTGGCCGTGACATGGAGACGCCCTCGCGCGACGTCCGCCACGAGGACGGCGTCCTTCGGATCGACGAGGCGTGGTTTTCCGTCGGCGTTTCCGATCTCTGGCACGCGCGTTACCGCTACCGCGACCGGCGCCGTGGGAAGCCGGATGAGACGCTCGAAGCCGCGATGATCGCGCGGTCGTGGGATCCGGCCACGATCCGGCGTGTTTTCTCCGAATGCGGGCTCACGATCGAGCGGCTCTGGGGAGACTTCGACGAGCGCCCCTTCCGCCGCTCCGCCTCCCGCCTCGTCGCCGTCGCCCGCCGCGCGCAAGACCGGCCGCCGCGCGAGCCGCTGACGAATCCCGCCGGCCGCCTCAGCGGGAGCGAACCTCGTCGAACGACAGTTTCCCGAGGAGCGGCTGGCCCGCCAGCGCCTGCCGAAACGCGAACGCCGCGAGGCCGACGAGAACCGCGACCGCGAACAGCGACGGTCCGGTGAGCCAGCCCGACGGTTCCACCCGGATCGGAAGGGCGACGAGGGCGTACCAGACGAGCAGCCCCGCCGTCGCGGCCAGCAGGCCCGTCCGCATCATCAGGAAAACCCAGAGGCCGGCGCGCAGCAGAGCGAGCGGCCAGTAGACGAAGAAGGGATCCGCCCAGAGGAGCGTCACGAACGAGAACACGAGCGTCGCGACCGCCATCCCGATCACTCTGTTCCGCAGCAGCACCCGGAAGAAGAGGAGTACGAAGAGGATGCCCAGGGCGTCGACGACCGCCAGGTATTCGGCGCGGAAGATCGCTCCCACGAAGACCCGCAGGGGCGCGAGGTTGGGGATGGCCGCCGCGGCGGGCGCCGGGAGCGGAAAGCCGAAGAGAGCCGGCGCAAGGTACTCCACTCGGATCAGGAGGTGCATGGCGATGCCGAAGAGAAGGCCGAAAAGGACGTCGCGCCCGACGAGCGCGTCGCGCCAGCCGCCCTGGAGCAGACGAGACCAGGAGATCAGGACTTCCGGCCAGCGGCGGCGGACGGAGGGCTCGAGCGCCAGGTAGACGATCCAGACGGTGACCGCCCAGAAGAGCGCGTGGCCGACGCCGGCCTTCAGGAGGTCCCACTCCGACTGGAGGTTGGAAGTGTGGTCCGTGCGGACCAGCCATTCGGCAATCAGAATGGCGAACAGAAAAATGCCGATCCTGAGGCCGCCGCGGCGATCGCCGCGCTTCAGGTGAATGTTGCGGCGCGCGAGCACGAGGCCGCCAATCCAGGCGACGAGGGTCACCGCGAAGAGAGTCGTGTCGGCCAGACGTGCGGCGAGAGGCGCCGACGGCGAGGCGGTTCGTCCCGGTTCGTTCCAAGGAAGCACGACGTCGAAGGAGACCGGGCGCCCTCGATACGAGGCCGCCTCGACACGGGACGGAATCGACGTCCCCGCATAGTCCGCTTCCCATGCGGCGCGCCGGTCGGCAAAGTCGCGAGGCGCCCGGCGGGAGGGCGCCGGACGGAGTTTCGCGGGGTCGAGCCCGGCGGCGGCGAGAAAGGGTCGCCAGTCGGGCTCGGAGGAGGATTCCGAAACGTCGATGCGCGGCGGCACGCGGCGCAGCGAGAGAAGCGAACCGCGGTCGTCCAGCCACACCGTGGCCATCCCGGCCTCCTGCTCCGGCGGGTCCTCCGGCGTGACATGGCCCGACACGGCGCGCGCGACGAGAGGCTCGGGGCTCCGCCGATACCAGAACCGCACGACGCCCGGCCGCGCGGTGGACAGCCCCGCCCACCGTCCGCGAGTCCGATCCGCCGCCTCCCGGTAGCGCAGGTACGCGGAATCGGCGGCGAATCCCCAGGCGTGCGATTCGCCCGCGGTCGCGAGGCCGGCGGAATGCAGGAGGTCCTTCGCCTTCTCGACGAGAAACTCCGGCGGTTTCTCCATCCGAACGAGCCGGTGCAGCCGGTCCGGGGCGGGGGCGGCGAGGTAGATCAAGAAGAGGAGGAGGGTTCCGCCGAGGCAGCTCCACGCCGTGAGCCTCGACAGCCCTCCCGTCTCGCCGGCGGCGGCAACCATCGCCGGCGACGGCGTCTCACCCGCGGCGAGCGCCGCCTCGAGCGGGTCGCCACCGGGGAGCTGCAACGCCATCTTCCGGGCGGAAGCGGGGCGCGAGGCGGGGTTCTTCTCGAGGCAGCTCAGGATCACGCGCTCGACGGCCGGATCGATGTAGCCGGCGATTTCTGACGGCGGCACGGGCGCGTCGGTGGTGTGTTTGCGGACGAGCTCCGAGACGCTTGCCCCGCTGAACGCGCGCTTGCCCGTGTACATCTCATAGAGGATCAGCCCGAGCGCGTAGAGGTCGCTCTGAACGGAGGCTCCCCTGCCGGTCAGCTGTTCGGGCGCCATGTAGGTCGGGGTTCCGGAGACGTCCGCCTCGGGCCCGGATTCCTCCGTCGTGGCGGCGAGGCCGAAATCGGTGATGCGCGCCCGCCCTCGGCCGTCGATCATGATGTTGGCGGGCTTCAGGTCCCGATGCAGCACGCCCCGGTCGTGCGCCACCGCGATTCCAGCGCAGAGCTGCCGCGCGATCTCGAGCGCCTTGTCGCCGGGCAGCCGCCCGATCCGGTTGAGAAGCGTCGCGAGGTCCTCGCCGTCGACGTATTCCATGGAGATGAAGAGCTGCCCCTCGTGCTCTCCGATGTCGTAGACGCGGCAGACGGACGGATGCGACACCTGGCGCGCGAGCCGGACCTCGGAGTAGAAGCGATCGAGCCTCGCCGGATCGCCCGCCAGATCGGGCGAAATGAACTTCAGCGCGACCGCCTGGCCGATCTTCAGGTCATCCGCGCGGTAGACCTCTCCCATTCCGCCGCGGCCGAGCAATCCGATCATCCGGTAACGGCCGGCGAAGACGGCGCCGGGGGTGAAGCCGCCCTGTGGGATCGAATCGGAGGACGCGAGCCGGCCCACGGATGAGGGCACCCGCGGCGACGGCCGGTCTCGAAAGGGCGCGAGCCCGGTCGGCATCTCCGAGAGCGCCACGATCGAGGTCCCACATGCGAGACAGAAACGCGCATCCCCTGGCAGCTCCGCCGAGCAGGAAGGACACACGACTCGGAGCATCTCCCGCGAATCGTACTCTCAGCGGGCTTAGGCGAGCGCCTCGCGCGTCAGACTCTCCCGTCCCACCCACGACGCGGACCCATGTCGGGGGGGGATCCTCGCACCGCGCCGGCATCCGATCGTCCCCTGGACCTCGCCTCAACCCGGGCGACAACCCCCTCTTGCAGCGTCGGCGCGGATTCCCGGCAGGAATTCAGCGTTGATTCGAATCCCCCGTGACTCCAATTCCGCTTCGCGACCCGATCCCGTTGCGCCGAAGGCCCGGTCAGCGCAAGCGGTCACGCAGGGCGTCGAAGGCCTCAAGGACGCGGGGTTTTACACGAATGAGACCGTATTCGACCGGCTCGTCGAAAAGCCGTACCGAATGGTGATCCTGGGAGGCGGACCCGTCGGCTGCGAGCTGGGGCAAGCATTCGCCCGCCTGGGAGTTCGGGTGACGATCGTGCAGCAGTCGCCTCAGATCCTGGAGAAGGAAGATCCCGACGCGGCCGGCGTCGTTCGACGGCAACTGGAGGCCGATGGGGTCACGGTTCGGGCGGGGGTGAGCGTCCTGAGCTCCCGATCGACGAACGGCTTCATCACCCTCTCGGTGGACGGAGGGGACGAAGGAGACGGCGAGGACGGGGAGCACAGCGGGGACGAAAGGCTCCGGCCGATCCCCTGCGATGCGGTGCTCGTGGCCGCCGGCCGCGCGCCGAACGTGGAGGGGCTCGACCTCGAAGCGGCCGGGGTCCGATACTCGAAAGAGGGAGTGACCGTCAACCGACACCTTCAAACGTCGCAGCCTCATATCTACGCTGCCGGTGACGTGGTGGGACCCCTTCGGTTCACTCACGTCGCCGACCTGCACGCTCGTACCATCGTCCGCAACATTCTCTTCCCGTGGCTGCAGACCAATTGCGACGAGACGCTCGTTCCCTGGTGCACCTACACTTCGCCGGAAGTGGCGCGCGTGGGCTTGAACGAAACCGAGGCGAGAGAGAAGGGAATCGAGTACGACCTCTTCACTCAGCCGGTCGCGGAAGTCGACCGGGCCGTCGTCGAACGCGAGGAAATCGGATTCGCGAAGGTCCTGACGCGCAAGGGTAAGGATCGGATTCTCGGCGTCACCCTCGTCAGCGAGCACGTCGGCGACCTTCTCGCGGAGTTCGTGCTGGCGATGAAGACCGGCACGGGGCTGAGCGGGATCGGCAGCACGATTCACCCGTACCCCACTTTTTCCGAGATCGCCCGCAAGGTTGCGGACCAGACGCAGAAATCCCGGCTGTCGCCCGCCATCAAGAGCGTCTTCGAGCGCCTCTACTCCTGGAGGCGCCGGTAGCACCTCCGCGCACTCGGTCTCGGAAGCAGTTGCGCAAAGATGCACTGATTCGAACCCGGAACCCCGCGGCGGCACGCCTCTCACGCCGCAGATCGGCGCGGTGGCGCGGGACTTCTCGTAGGCTGGTCAGCTATAAGAATGAACCCTCCATTTTCTGAGCCCTTTGATCGGTTGCTTCGCGATGATCCAGATTTTCAAGGGAACGCCTGACCGGGGAGTCGCGGAGCATGATGCCGCCGGATGAACGGATGGGAGCTCTACGAGCGCATGTAGGCGGACCAGCGTCTGGTCACGTTTCCCGTTCTCTTCATCTCCGCGTTTGCCGCCGGATTCGCTCCGACCACCCGGTTCAGAGCCAGGCCATTCGATCTCGATCGACTCCTCGCGATCGTCGAGGAACACCGCTGGACCGGCGCTCACCCGACGCCGCCCATCGAGCATTGAACCTTTCCGGTCAATTCTGATTCGGCGGATGCCGCATCAGCGCTCCCCGAGGCGCCGCCGGGCGAGGACCTCGTTGACCCGCTCGGGGGAGATTCTCCGGATCGTCATGGCGACGGCAAGGTGGTACAGGAGGTCCGCGATCTCGCCTGCGAGCTCGCCGTCGTCGGGGTTCTTCATCGCCACGATCACTTCCGAAGCCTCCTCCCCCACTTTCTTCAGGGCGTGATCGAGGCCCTTCTCGAAAAGACGGGTCGAATACGACTCGGCAGGCCGCTCGCGGTACCGCCGCCCGAGGATTTCGAAAAGCGGGGCGAGATCGAAGCTGGCGCCGGAGCCGGAAGGCCCGCCGAGCAGCGAATCGTGGAAGCAACTCGCCTCCCCGGTGTGGCAGGCGGGCCCGGCGAGTGATGCCTCGTACAAAACCGCGTCCGCGTCGCAGTCGAGCACCACGGAGGACACCGTCATCCGATGGCCCGAGGTCTCCCCCTTTACCCACGGGGCGCCGCGCGATCGGCTCCAGAAGGTGGCCTCGCCCGAAGAGAGGGTGCGCTCGATCGCAGGGCGGTCCGCCCAGGCCAGCATCGAGACGCGGCCGCTCCGGGTGTCGCGCACGACGACGGGAACGAGGCCCCGCTCGTCGAACCGGACGCGATCGAGCGCCTGGTCCGCCGTCATGCTGCGGTCCGGACAGGAATGCCGGCCCGATCGAGCGCCTGCCGCGCGCCCTCGAGGGTCAACACGCGGTCGTGAAAGCGGCCGGCGACCAGCAGTGCCGAAGCTCCCGCCCGGGCGCCGTCGACGAGATGCTCGTAAGCGCCGACGCCGCCGGAGGCGATGACGGGGACGGACAATCCGCGCGCCGCGGTTTTCACGAGCTCAAGATCGTATCCGGATCCGGTTCCATCCCGGTCGATGGAGGTCAGCAGGATCTCGCCCGCGCCCCGCTCCACTCCCTCGTGCGCCCAGGCGATCGCGTCGCGGTCCCACTCCCGGCGTCCTCCGACGGTGCGCAGCGTCCAGCCGCCCTCCTTGCGTGACGCGTCGATCGCCAGGACGATGCACTGGTTGCCGAACGCCCGGACGAGCTCGCCGAGCAGCTCCGGCCGCTCGACGGCCGCCGAGTTCACGGC
>JBBRDK010000070.1:0-19258 GCA_038203955.1 Thermoanaerobaculia bacterium
TCCGGGAACCGCACCCGCCGGGTCTCGTACGCCGACGCCAAATGCGGGTGTAGCCGGTCCGGACCCCCGGACGAACCGGCGAAACCTATTCGGGGTTGTCCGACCGCTGTTTTGCCTCTTCTTGAGGCGGCCGGACGAAACCCAAGAAGAGGCTGAGCATGGAGTGGCCTTTCCCGTGACGCTTCCGGACGCGGGTTCAACTCCCGCCGCCTCCACCAACCTCGCGGACGCAGGAGAGAGAAACCCCCGAAATCCGGGGGTTTTTCCCTTTTTGGACTTTGCGTTGGGACTCGCTGGAGCCAGATTTTGGGTCGCGCCGGCACTCGCGGCCGGAGCGCTGCCCTGCAACGGCGGCTCATAAACATCCTCCGGCGGGCCGGATCCGGCTTCGGCGGGGCCGTAGCCCGAAGGGGGCCGCCGCCAGATTTGCGATGACGCTTGTAAACGGTTGCGGAAGGAAATCGTCTGTCTGAGAAAGTGGAACCAACCGCTTTAGAGCGAGTTTTACCGAGAGAGCCTTGAGGAGTAGACTCGCGGGAAACTTGGGGACGATCATGCGGCACTCGAAACCGGCGCTTCCGCAGTCCCAGGGTCACAGCGGAGTTCTGTCGGGCCGCAAGAACTGGCGGCCCGGAGTTCTCTTGCTGCTCGTTTTCTGCACGATGATTCCAGCGGTGGCGGCAGTGGCCGCGGACTCTCACCCTCATGCCAAGGTTGCGACCCTCCCGCCGGGCGATTTCGATGGGGACGGGAAGGTCGACATCCTCTGGCGCAATGCCGCGACGGGTGAGAACACGATCTGGCTGATGAACGGAGCGAGCGTGGCGTCGCAGGTTCCGCTTCCCACCATCCCCGACCAGAACTGGACGATTGGAGCGGTGGGAGATCTCACGGGGGACGGAAAGAGCGACATCGTGTGGCGCAATCAGGCCACGGGGCAGAACACGATCTGGGTAATGAACGGCACGGTGTTGAGCTCGCAGTTCCCGCTCCCTCCAGTACCGGACCCCGCCTGGACGATCCGTGCTCTGGGAGACTTCAACGGAGACGGCCAGCTCGACATCCTCTGGCGCAACAGGGCGACGGGTGATGACACGGTTTGGCTTATGAACGGACCCTCGGTCACGTCTGCTGTGCCCGTGCCACCGGTCCCGGACTTGAACTGGCAGATCGCAGGAGTCGCCGATTTCAGCGGCGACGGGAAGCCGGACATCCTGTGGAGAAACTTCGCCACGGGTGAAAACACGATCTGGATCATGGACGGGACGGCGGTGACCTCACTCGTTCCATTGCCGACGCTGCAGGACGTCCGCTGGCAGATCGCGGGAGTCGGCGACTACAGCGGCGACGCAAAGCCGGACATCCTCTGGCGGCATGCGTGGACGGGTGCCGACACCGTCTGGCAGTTGGACGGGACAACGGTTCTGGGAACGCTTTCGGTTCCCACGGTACCGGACGTCAACTGGCAAGCCGGGGTGACGCCGGTTCGCGCGGGTCCGGCTCTCGGGGATGTCGTCCGGTTCCTGGAACAGGCCACGTTCGGTCCGAATGAAGCCTCGACTAGTTCGGTCCAGGCGATGGGATTTAGTACCTACCTGAACCAGCAGCTTTCTGCCCCGTCCTCCGGGTGGCCCGTCCTTCCTCTCCAGCCAACGGTTGTGCCCGCCACCTGCGACACAACGTGCCAGCGTGACAACTACAGCATGTACCCGCTTCAGATCCGGTTCTTCACCAACGCGTTGTACGGGTCCGACCAGCTCCGTCAGCGGGTGATCTGGACTTTGCACGAGCTCGTCGTTGCGTCCGGCCGCGACATCAGCCTGCCGGGCTGGATGCTTCCCTACATCCAGATCCTCGACCGCAATGCGTTCGGGAACTACCGCCAGCTCCTGTACGAGGT
The DNA here is from genome assembly GCA_038203955.1 of Thermoanaerobaculia bacterium. Classification (GTDB taxonomy): domain Bacteria; phylum Acidobacteriota; class Thermoanaerobaculia; order UBA5066; family Gp7-AA6; genus JALYUA01. Next base: position 1,901 of record JBBRDK010000070.1, read on the forward strand.
CACGCTGAATCCCGCGATGGGTCAGTACCTGAACATGTCGACGAGTACCAAGAACAATCCCAACGAGAACTACGCGCGGGAAATCCTGCAGCTCTTTTCGATCGGAACGGAGCTCTTAAATCAAGACGGAACGCCCCAGCTCGACGTCAACGGCGATCCCAGCCCGAGCTACGACCAGGCAACTGTGACGAACTTCGCGCGCGTGTTCACGGGTTGGAAGCTGGCGGCGAACGTCGCTCCCGGCGTTCCCGACTACATCACGCCGATGGTCTTGACGGCTGCCAACCACGACGTCGCAGCGAAAACGCTTCTGTCCGGCACCGTCCTTCCTGCCGGCCAGACCGGCCTCCAGGACTTGAACGCCGCCATCGACAACATCTTCAACCACCCGAACGTCGGGCCGTTTCTGGCGACGCACTTCATCCACCAGATGGTCACGAGCAATCCGAGCCCCGCGTACGTCAGCCGCGTCGCGGCGGCCTTCAACGACGACGGCGCCGGAGTGCGGGGGAACCTCGCGGCACTGGTCAGCGCCGTCCTGCTCGACCCCGAAGCGCGGGGAAGCGCTCGCGCGGAGACGGACTACGGCCATTTGCGGGAGCCCGCACAGTACGCCTTGAATCTGCTTCGCGCGTTCAACGCGAAATCGGCCAACCTCGCCGCCTTGAGCGACGGTTACGTCAATCCGCAGACGGCCACCATGAACCAGGACGTGTTCCGGCCCCAGACGGTCTTCAGCTATTACCCAGCCGACTACCTGCTGCCGGGAAGCACTACGGTTTTGGCCCCGCAGTTCGGCCTGATGGACTCAACGAGCGCCTTGAGACGCGCGAACTTCGTGAACACCATGGTCTTTTCGACGATCGCCGTCGGGAGTAATTCTCCCAACGGCACCGCCCTCGACCTCTCGACCATTCAAAACCTCGCGGGGGATCCCGTGCAGCTCGTGTCGTATCTGAATCAGCTGTTGATGCACGGATCCATGTCGGCCGCGATGCAGAACAGCATCGTCAATTCCGTTTCGACGATTCCGGGAACGAATCCGCGCCTGAGAGCGCAACACGCTCTCTATCTCATCGCGACCTCGTCGCAATACCAGGTGCAACGATGAACAAAATGGAGCAGACGCGGCGTGACTTTTTGAAGCGCACGGGGTGCATGGCGCTCGGCGCGGCGGCGTTCTCGGCCGGTTTCGAAAAATTCGGTTTGATCAGCGCCCATGCGATGACGTCTGCCCCAACGGACTACCGGGCCCTCGTATGCATTTTCTTGAGCGGCGGGAACGATTCCAACAACATGGTCGTGCCGCTCGACACGACAGGGTACGGCGCCTACTCCGCGGTCCGAAACCCCTCGGGGCTCGCACTCGGACAGGCGCAACTGCTCCCGATCACCCCGCCCTCGATCGGAACCCAGTTCGGCCTCCACCCGGGTCTGCCGGAGCTTCAGACGCTCTGGAGCCAGACCAAGCTGGCAGTGGTCGCCAACGTCGGGCCGCTCGTCCAGCCGCTCACCAAGGCCCAATATCAGAGCGGGGGAGCGCGCCCCTATCAGCTGTTCTCTCATTCGGACCAGGTCGCGCAGTGGCAAACATCGCGGTCCGACAATCGGACCCAGGTCGGTTGGGGCGGCGCGACGGCGGACAAGACGATCTCGTTCAACGGCGGAAGCGGATTTCCCCTGATCACTTCGGTGTCGGGAGCGGCGGTCTTCGGTCAGGGGCTCGCGACCCGGCCGCTGGCGATCGCGGCTGCGCCCACGGCTCTCAATCAGGTCCTGGTCTTGAACGGCTTCAGCACGTCGGCCGCCGACGTTGCGCGGAAGAACTCGATGAGCTTTCTGCGTACGATCGACCGGACTGCCAGTCTGGTGGCGGCGGCGAGCGACTCGACGCAGCAGGCGACCGACATCATCGCGTCGTTGAGCGGTCCCGACCCGACGCTCACGACCGTGTTCCCGGCGACCGGCCTCGGAAACCAGCTGAAGCAGGTCGCCAAAGTCATCAAGCTCAACCAGACCGCCCCCGCTCTCGGGCTCAACCGCCAGATTTTCTTCTGCACGCTCGGCGGCTTCGATACCCACCAGAACCAGCTCACGACGCAGCAGAATCTTCTCTCGCAGTTATCGGCGGCGATGAAGGCGTTCTTCGACGCCACGGTCGAGCTCGGGGTCGATTCCCGCGTGACGACCTTCACCCTGTCCGACTTCGCCCGGACGCTTCAACCGGCCGGCTCGGGGGCGGCAACTGTTGGAACCGATCACGCGTGGGGGAGCCATCAGTTCGTCATGGGGAGTGCCGTCCTAGGAGGGGACTTCTACGGCGTGCCTGGCCCCAACGGCACGGTCTTCCCGACTTTGACACTCAGCGGTCCGAACGATACGGACACCCGGGGCCGCTGGATTCCTACGGCGTCGGTCGATCAATACGCGGCGACGCTGGCGACGTGGTTCGGGCTCGCGGGAAGCGAGCTACAGACCGTGTTTCCGCTCCTTTCACGGTTTTCCACGCCCAACCTCGCCTTCCTGGGTTGAGCCTGACGCGGGAGACCTCCGCCGGCGGAGCCCGGTTGCGATCGCTTTTTGCGGCAGGTCTTGCGGTCGTTGCCGGGCTGTCTTCCGGTTGCAATTCCGAGCCCTCAAAGATGCCGACCGAGGCGGCAGGGGTGGAATCCGCAGCCGCCGCGCACGGAGACCCGCTGGTCGATCGGATGCCGATCGTCCGGATCCCGCGACGGCGAGCCGGCAGCCCGACGCCGACGCCGACGACCACCCTCCCCGGGCCCCGGATCACGGCGACGCCTTCTCCGACCGCCCCGCCCACCCCGACCGCGACTCCGGCTCCGACCCCTTCCGCGCCGGTCGCAATCCGGCTACGCGGAATCAGCTGGCAGTGGGATTTCTACGGAGGACCGATGTCAAACGGAGGTTCGAACATAACTCTGACGCTAGGCCAAGCCTACCGGATCGAGTTCTTTAACGACGGTCCCGAGGATAGCTCGTTCCACACGTTTAGTGGAATCTCAGCGCTCGGATTGAACTCCGTGAGTGTCGCTCCTGGCGAAAGCGTTACCCAGGCGTTCACGCCGCGCCAGGCGGGGACCTTTCAGTTTGCTTGCACGAACTCGGCTTGCGGCGTGGGCCACGACGGTATGCTGGGTACGGTCACGATCGTGCCGTAACTGCGAGTTCTCACGAGCCCAGGGCCCGGGATCGAGACCGACTCCGTGGTTCAACTCCCGCCACCTCCACCATTTTACGAAAATAGAACCTGGCTCGGGTCCCCCGGCACGGCGACCCGGAGCATTTTGGCTCGGCGCCCACTCATCGGGCACCGGAGATGCGTCGGGCCACGAGGCTGGCTTTCCTCCCCCCGCCGGCCCTGAGCTCGACGTTTCGGTCCCAGTCCAGACGGGGCCTCCCCGCGGTCCGTAAGCCTCCCAGTATGCCGACCACGACAGCGACGGCAGCCGTTCGTTTCTCGAGCTTCGCCGCCGGCGCGCTGGGAGCGCTTCCATTCGTCGCCATGGCGCGGACCGTCGCGGAGACGCTCTATGGCGTTCCGTCGCTTCCCGGCGCGGAAAGGCTGATGTCGGACGTGAAACAGGCCACGTACTTCGAGGCCGCGGCGCTACTGACCGTGATTCCGGCCGCCGCCTTCCTCTTCGGCCGAAACCTGCCGGTGGCGCTCGAAAGGCGCGGGGTGCCGTTCGGACGGTCTCACTTCCCGTCGATCGGCTTCGGAACGTCTTTGCTTTTCTGGCGAGGCGGCCTTTCGCCCAGGGCGGCCGTCTGTCTCGGGCTGGTCTTTTCCGCTGTGATCATCGCCGGCCCCGTTCTCCGCGGCTCTCGGAGATTCTTCGCCGGGGCAATGTTCGCGCTTTTCCTCGGCGGAATCGCGGTCTATTACCGACCCGCGAACCGGCTGGATCTCTTCGAAGACGGTCAGATTCTGTTTGGCGCTTCGGCGCTTTCGGGAGGAGCGCGGCCCTATTTCGACGTCTATCCGATCCATGGCTGGGGGGCCGACGGCGGATGGGTTGCCCTCTTTTCCGGTGGCGCTCGGAACAGCCTGGAGAATTTTCGGATCCTGAGGGCCGTGACGACGGCGCTCGCGCTGGCGAGCCTCGGAGCGGCCGCGTGGCTCTTCTTTGCGGACGGGGCGTGGGCGGTCGCCGGTCTCATCGCAAGCCTCTGCTTCTGTCCGTTCCTGTCGGAACGCCACATGCCGGCCCTTCTCGCTCTTTGCCTCCTGATCGGCGCCGCGCGATCGGGGACGACCGCCGCGTGGCTCTTCGCCGGCGTCTTTTCGGCGCTGACCTTCTTTTCCACGCTCGACTTCGGCGTCATCTTCATTCTCGGCGGAGCAGCCGCCCCTCTCGCGCTGAAGCTGATGGCTGGCGACGCGGCGAAAAAAGTCATGGTGGCGACCACCGGCTTCGCGGCGGGCATCGCGCTCGGAAGCGCGCCTTTAATTGCCCTCCTCGCGAAGCGCGGCGCTATCGGCGAATTCTTTCGGGTGTCCTGTCTGGAGATTCCGTCCCTGATCCCGCCGACGTGGGGAGTCCCGGCGGTGTCACTGACGAGGGTCTTCGGGCAAAGCTCTCTCGTCGAATCATTCAAGCTTGCCGGAACGCCGGAGACGCTGGCCCTTCTCACGCTCTTGCTCGTCCTGGCCTCAGCCGCGTTCGTGCTTCTCCTCCGATCCGGAGCCCGGCCGGCCGAACCGCCCGATCGCGCCGCCACGGTCTGCCTGCTGCTGGCGGTGCTGGGGCTCCGCGGCGTCCTGGGCCGCGCCGACCCGGGCCATCGGATGATGTACGGCGTCCTCGCGGGGCTCCCGGCGGCCTGGCTTCTGTACCGGGTCTCGCGCGTTAAGGCCCCGCGGATTCGACTCGCCGCCGGAATCTTCGCGGCCGCCGGATTGTGTGTCTCCCTGCGGCCGGATCGCGTCGTCATCTGGCAATTGCAGTCGCTGTGGAACGCGACCGCTGTGCGGCGCGCGGAGGAGCGCGCGGCCGCTTTCGTCCCCGGGTTCGAGCGGTCGAGACTGCCCCGTGAGCAGGTAGGGGATCTGGCCGCCCTGCGGGAGGTCATCGATGGGGGCGTCCCCCCGGAGAAGACGTTCTTCGACTTCGGCAACGAGCCGGGACTCTATTTCCTCCTTCAGCGCAAGCCACCCACCCGCTACAGCAGCGTCCCGTGTTACGAGACCGAGAAAAAGCAGCTCGAAGTCATTCAAGCGCTGGAACGGGAGCGGCCTCCGATCGCCATCGTTTCGAGCGGAACGAACGACGGATTCGACGGCGTCTCGAACCGCGACCGCGCTCCGCTGGTGGCCCGGTATCTGGACGAGCACTATCGAACGATCGGCCGCGTCGGATCCCGCACTCTGGCAGCGCTCATCGCGCCGGACGGACGGACGAGGGCTCCTCGCCCCGATGCGGCTACGCAATGAGCGCCGGTAACATTCTCGATCCGCGACCTCGGGCGCGTCGCGGGTGTCCGGTTGTAGGATCCCGAATGACATCGTTGACGAACGTCGAGTTCACACTCACGGGGACGGACTCGTCGACCGGCCAGAAGCGCACGGACCGCAACGCTCCCGGCCAGCAGTCCGAGCGTCGCGGACATGCGGCATTCCAAAAGCCGACCGCGAACGAGGAAGCCGCCTTCCGATGTCCAGGAGGTCGCATGACATACATGGTCGTCGAGCACTTTCGCGGCGAGGGCGCTGCGCCCGTGTACCGCCGATTCCGCGACCACGGCCGGCTGGCGCCCGAAGGGCTGCGATACGTGGCGAGCTGGGTCTCGGCGGATTTGACGCGGTGCTTTCAAATCATGGAATGCGAGGACCCGCGTCTGCTCGAGTCGTGGACCTCGGAGTGGAACGATCTCGTCCGCTTCGAAATTTTTCCCGTCATCTCATCGGCCGAGGCCGCGGCCGCCGTCGGCGCTCGGCTTTAAGCACGCGCGCAGCAGCCACCCCCCGGACGCGGGTGCCGCGTCACCCGCTCTCTCTCTCCGTGGCCGGCATGTTTGATGCGTCACACGCCACACGTGTTCGCAGGGAAGGAGGTCTCATGGCCCGGTATGGAAAGAAGGCGTCGGAGAAAGTCGAAAAGGCGATGCACGAGCGCAAGTCCGGAAAGTTGAAGAGCGGCAGCTCTGGAGAGAAAGTGAAGAGCCGCAAGCAGGCGATCGCGATCGGGCTCTCGGAAGCTCGGCGGGCCGGCGGGAAGGTGCCGAAGAAGAAATCCTCGTCATCGCGCTCGAAAAAGTCGTCTTCTTCGAGGAGCTCTTCGAAGAAGAAGTAATCGGGTTTTTCAAACAGCGCCGCGCGGCGCCGGGCCCTCAGAGCGCGGTGCGCAGCCGGCGCCGCACGCCGTCCGTCACGGCGCCGTAGACGAAGTGCGCCGCGAGAGACTGAGCGTGCGCGGCGGCGGGGTACTTGTCGGGGGACTTCGAGAGCCCCGCGACCGGAACGAAGATCTCGTCGGCAAAGAGCCAGACCACCGTGCCGAACGCCGTTCCGCGGGCGACTGCGACGAAGGGGAAACGCTCCGCGGCAACGCCGTAGACCGCGCCCGAGATCGCACCGAACGCATAGTGCAGAGCGCTGCCCGCCCGCTGCCGTTTGCGGCCGTGAAGAGAGCGCCCCCGGACCAGGCGCCAGAGTGCGTTGGCCGCCTTCGAGGTCGCGCTCTCCGATTTCTCCACGGTCCAGGGACGGTGCCGGGCGCTCTTCTTGATCTGGCCGCCCTGTTCGAAATGGAACCGGAGCCGCGAGGGGCCGATCGCGGCCGCCGTCCATGCCTCCTGAAACCGGTTCATCACGAACGAAGCGACCACGCCGCCCGCCAGGCCCGCCACCGCGCCTTTCCAAAGATCCTCTCGTCCGGGTCGGGAAGGGGTCCCGGCGGTTGTGGCGCTCATCCCTTCGACCCGTGCGACAAAGATGCCATTGCCGAGGTCCGGGGGGCTCGAAGTCCTCCGCCGGTTCTCAGAACGCGCTTGTATCGGCGAAGCTCTCCAGCCGGCCCGGTTCGGCCGCTCGGTGCCACCCGGCGCCCGTCGTCCGGTCCGTGACCGCCAGCTCATAGGCGACGTCCGTCAGTCCCGCGCCGAATATCCAGAACCTCCCGTTGACCGAACGGCCGTCGACCACTTTGACCACGAGCTCGAGATTATTCGCCGAGAAGAACCAGAAGGCCCCGGCGTCGTGCGTCAACGGGAACGCCTTCCCGGCGCCCTCCGCCTGCGCGGTCTTCCACGACACTTTCACCTCGAAACGGGCATCCCCGAGACACAGCGTCTCAGGGCCGGGTCAGCACGAAGCGCCTCCGTCCGAGACGGTGATGCGGACGAGAGCGCCTGCGGCGACGGCGTACAGGGTGCCGGAATCGGACGGGTCGAAGACCAGCAGGCCGGCCTGCCCGGCCGGAGAGCCTCGAGTGAGGGTGGTCCAGCTCCCTCCGCCGTCGGCCGTTCGCGATACGCCTCCGATGCCGCCGACATAGACCGTGGCGGGCGCGAAAGGATCCGGCAGAATGATTCCCGGTGGTAGCGGCGGAGTTCCGAGAAAGGTCCACGTCGCCGCCGCCTCGGCGCTGCCGAAGAGGCCGTCCGTGTACACGACCGTCGGGAGGGGCGCGCCGACGGCGACGTTGCCGTATCCGCCCGGCGGCAGATTCGTGACCGCGGTCCAGTGAAGGCCAGCGTCGGAGCTCGCCTGGAGCCGTCATCGATCGACGCATAGACGCGAGACGGCGCGGCCGGATCGACGGCGATGCTGGTGACTCTCGACCCATCCGCGAACCCGGCGCACCGATTCCGGGTTCGGAACCCGTCGTCCGAGCGACAGATGGAGTCGCCTTTGAACACGAAGAGAAAATGCCCCACCGCGGCATAGAAGGAGCCCGGATTTGACGGGTCCGGCGTGATCGAGCGGATCTGATCGCTCTCCGACAATGGAGAACGGACCCAGGCGGCACCGAAGTCTTCGCTCCGAAAAAGGGCGCCAGTGAAGGACACCGCGTAGACCACGGAAGGTGCGCGCGGATCGACGCCGAGTCCGGTGATCCCGGGACTACCGAGCTCCGTGAACTGCCACGTCTGTCTGCGGTCGGCGCTGCGGAAGACTCCGACGCGTCTGCCCGAAAGAGTGAGATCGGCGGTGCCTGCGTAGAGCCTCGCCGAATTGCCCGGATCGACCGCGAAACTGGCGACGGGCTCGCCCGGTGGACCGGCAGGGGTCCATTCGTTGACACCCGCGAGCAGGAGGCCGGACAGAAGCCAGAGGGAGGTGAAGGCCGTGCAGACGGATCCCCTTCGCCTCTGAAACCATCCGGTCATGGCCGGTATACGGCCGCCGCTCGCCTGCCGCTGAGACTGGTCAACCCGGGAATTGTCCGTCGGAAACCCACCGGCCCCCCGATATGATCGGAGCACCGTGGCCCGGGGACGGACGCCCGCGCGATGGCGTCCGCCGCGCCCGCCGGGAGGTTCGAACATTGTCTGGAAAGGAACAAGGGATTGAACAGACTGTTGCGAGAACTTCCCCGTCGCGCCCTGCACCTGGCCGGCATCCAGCTCACCAGTTTCTACGGGGGCAGCCGCCTGCTTCACGGCCGGGACGTGCCGGTTCCGGCGGACATGGACGCGGCGTTCGGGCCGATCTTTCGAAAGTGCACACGCTTCACGATGACGTCGCTCGAGAGAATGTACGGGCTCTACAAGGCGGTGGCGCATGTCGTGTCGGCCGGCGTCCCGGGCGATTTCGTGGAATGCGGCGTCTGGCGGGGCGGCAGCGCGATGGTGATCGCCGAGACCCTGAAGTCTCTCGAGGTTTCCGATCGGCAGATCTATCTCTACGACACGTTCAAGGGAATGGCCGCCCCGACCGACGAAGACAACACCGTTCTCGATCATGTTCCCGCGCACGGCCTGTGGAAGAACAAGCAGCGGGACACCCACAACGACTGGTGCTTCTCCCCTCTCGCCGAGGTGCAGGAGAACATGAGATCGACCGGATACCCCTTCGACCGGGTGACGTTCGTGGAAGGCAAGGTCGAGGAGACGCTGCCGCAGACCGCGCCGGACTCAATCGCCCTCCTGAGACTCGACACGGACTGGTACGAGTCGACGAAGTCGGAATTGCAGCATCTCTTCCCGAAGCTTTCCCCGGGCGGCGTGCTGATCGTGGACGATTACGGTTACTGGGCCGGGCAGCGAAAGGCCGTCGACGAGTACCTCGAGAAGCACAAGGTCGCCATGCTGCTCCATCGCATCGACAACAGCGGACGGATGGCGATCAAGCCGGCATGAGCCTGCGGCTCGCGGGCCGGTATGCTCGGGAGACGAGGTGAGCGTGAAGACCGAGCGCGAGATCAAGGCCCAGGTGACGGCGGTGCGTGAGCGCGTCAAGGAGCTGTCCGGCTTCTGGATCGGGGAGGGCGCGGCGATGCTCTACGTCCTGGAGTGGATGCTCGACAAGCGCGAGACCGCTCCCGCCGGGGAGCTCGGCAGAGCCGGAGGGGATTCTCAGACCATCGCAATCAACCTGGCCAAGCTCGCGGAGAAAGCGGCCGAAAAGTCCGCCGCAGCGGCCGCTACCGCTACCGCCCGGAAAAAACCCGTTTCGATGAAGGCACCAACCGGGAAGGCCCCCGGGAAAGGGCGCAGCGGCGGCGGGTAGCAGGCACCGCGAATCGTCCAGCCGAACGGGGCCGCCACCTCTCGTTTCGCTTCCGAATGAGACGGCCGGACCTGCCCGCCGCGATAAAATGAACCCATGACCGGGCGCGGGCGGCGGATGGCGGCCGTGACGCGGCTTTCCCCCTCCCACGATGACGACGGGTCGTTCGACCGTGATTTCTGGCGATCGATCCCCCCGGGCCAGCGGATCGAGCTGATGTGGGATTTGACGCTGGAGTATTCGGAATGGCGGCGGAACGATGGCGCTCAATCCCGACTTCAGAGATCTGTTTGCCGCGTTCATCGACGCAAAAGTTAGATACCTGCTCGTTGGAGGGTAACGCCCTCGCCTTCCACTCGAGACCCCGGTTCACGCGGGATCTCAACGTCTGGATTGAGCCCGATCCGGCCAATGCCGAGAAGGCGTACGCGGCGCTCGAAACGTTCGGGGCGCCGCTGCGCAAGCTGACGGCGCGCGATCTTCAAACTTCGGGCCTCGTCTTTCAGATAGGAATCGCGCCGAACCGGATAGACGTACTCACCAGCATTGACGGTGTGAGCTTCCGCGATGCCTGGCGGGACAGGCAGGAGACTTCGTATTCCGACCAGAGCGTGCCGGTCATCGGACGCGAGCACCTGATCCGGAACAAGCGCTCAACGGGACGGGCCCAGGACCTGCTCGACGCCGAAGAGCTCGAAAGAGTGTAGTCCTCACCTGGGTGCCGGCGGGCATGCGGGCGCGCCGGGCCCGTCGAAGAGGACCTTCCACGTCCCGTCGCCCTGCTTTCGCCACACCGACGAGAAGTTGCCGGTCTGCTTGCCCGTCGCGTCGAAGACCGGTCCCGTCGAGAGGCCGATGTCTCCCGCGCCGTTGACCACGACGCGCTCCGGCCGCCACGCAAACGGCGCCTTCGGGTCCCGGAAGTATCGGGACCAGCTCTCGGTCACCTGGGCTTTTCCGCCCAGCGTCTTCGTCGGGCTCAGGAACGTCGCGTCCTCCGCGACGAAGGCAAAAAACGCCGCCTGGTCCCGGTCCGCAAACGCCTTCGCGAATGCGGCTTCCGCGTCTCTCACCTGGTCGGCCGGTCCGGCTGTCCCCGCCGCGGCCAGAACGAAAAGGGCAATTTGGCAGGAATCCCATGGGACCTCCTTGCCGCGAGAACGCTCGCGGGCTGTGGAGTTGAGAGTTATGAGTTGAGAGTCGGGAGTCAAGTGCCCCTGGATCGTCGAGAGTTGAGAGTCGGCTCCTGGCCCCGCCCGCGCCACCCGCTCCGCCCTCCGCGCTCCGCCACGTCCTCCGTCCTACGTCCTCCGTCCAGCGCCGAGCGCCCCAGCGCCCAGCACGCCTGTCAAAATAGTTGTTTCGTCTGTAGTGAAACATCTGTTACATTCTCACGCATGTCCCTTGCGTCCGACGTGCGCGCCAGTCTCCGGCTCATCCGGCGGCAGCCTGGCTTCTCGCTCCTCGCGATCGCGACCCTCGGAGTCGGCATCGGCGCGGCGACGGCGGTCTTCACTCTCGTCAACTCCGTTCTTCTCCACGCGCTCCCGTTGCGCGATCCGGGCCGCCTCGTGTGGATGTACAACGCGCGGACGGAGAGGGACCGCGCGCCCTTCTCGATCGCGGACCTCGAGGACTACGCCCGAGATGCAAAAGGGCTGGCCGGCGTCGCCGCCTTCACCAACTGGACGGCGAACCTGACCGGAATCGGAGAGGCGGAGCGGCTCGAGGGGACGCGGGTCACCGGCGCGTTTTTCCCGCTTCTCGGGGCGCGTCCGTCGCTCGGCCGGACGCTCGATACGCGCGATGAGAACGCGCCCGCGAAGGTCGTCGTCCTGACGCATGGCCTCTGGAAGCGCCGTTTTGGTGGCGATCCCGGAATTCTCGGACAGCCAGTTCCCTTGAACGGCGTTCCCCACCGGGTCGTCGGCGTGATGCCTCCCGGGTTCCTCTTCCCTTTTCGGGACGCCGAGGTGGCCGTGCCCCTTCCGCTGCGCGACGACCCGCGTAGGCCCGACCGCGGCGCCAACTTTCTCCGCGTGGTCGCGCGGTTGAAGCCCGGCGTCACGATCCCCGGCGCTAAGGCCGAGCTCGACACCATCGCGCGCCGGCTCCAGGCGCGGTATCCGGAGGACGACGCCAGGAAGACGGGCGTCAACCTCTACCCTCTCCAGTCGGAGATCGTCAGCGACTACCGCCAGATCCTGTGGACGGTCTTCGCCGCGGTGGGCGTACTGCTCGCCATCGGGTGCGGCAACCTCGCCAACCTGATCCTCGTGCGGACCGCCGGCCGGCAGTCGGAGCTCTCCCTGCGCGTCTCGCTGGGCGCCACCCGGGGGCGTCTGCTGCGTCAACTGGCGATCGAGGCGGGAGCTCTGGCGCTCATGGGCGGCGTACTCGGGGTGGCTCTCGCCAACGGCGCGGTGGCGGCCTGGCGCGCTTTCGCCCCGCCCGCATTCCCGCGGCTCGCGGAGGTCCGCATCGACTCGGGTGTGCTGGCCTTTTCGGCCGCGGTGTCGATCGTCGCGGCGCTCGCCTCGGGGCTCATCCCGGCCTGGGCGGCGACCCGCCATCTGCACGAGGTTCTCGGCAGCGCGACACGCAGCGTCACCGGCAACCGGCGCGAGGGGCGGATGCGGCGCGTCTTCGTCGCCATCCAGGTCGGCGGTTCCGCCGTGCTTCTCGTGTGCATGGGCCTGGTCGCGAAGGGATTCGCGAGGCTCGAGCAGGTCGACCCCGGCTTCACTCGCGGAGGCGCGCTGTCGATGCAGCTCTCGCTTCCTCCCTCGCGCTATTCGACGCGAGACTCCGTGGTGCGTTTTCACGATGCTCTGGCGGCGAGTCTCGGCTCCCTCTCCGGCGTCCGCGCCGACGGCGCCGTGTCCCTGCTGCCGCTGAGCGGGCTCCTGAACACGGTGGACCTCGACTTTCCCGACCGGCCCGCGGCCCGACCCGACGAGGTGCCGCAGGCCCACTTCCGCATCGCGGGACCGGGCTATTTCCGGGCCGCCGGCATCGGGCTTCTCTCGGGCCGGGAATTCGACCTTCACGACGGGCCGGCGGGACGCGCCGTGGCCGTGGTGAGCCGGACGCTCGCGGAGCGGCACTGGCCGGGCGAAAGCGCGGTCGGCAAGCGCCTCCACATCCAGCTCGCGGGCGCCCCGGACCTTCTGGAGGTCGTCGGGATCGTCAAGGACGTCCGGCACTTCACCGTCGACGCCGCGCCGACCGCCGACCTCTACATCCCGATTCACCAGATGCCCGCGTCTCAGACGTCGGCGATGACCTCCCGCATGAACTGGGTCGTGCGCTCCGAAGGCGATCCGCGGCGGCTCGACCGGGCCGTGCGTTCGGCCGTGTCGCGAATCGATCCGGAGGTCGCCGCGTCGAACGTCCGTACGCTCGACGAGGTGTGGTCCGCCTCCTTGAACGCGCGCCGCTTGAACGTGCGGCTGCTAGAGCTCTTCGGCCAGGTCGCGATCGCGCTCTCGGCGGTCGGCGTGTACGGAATCGCCGCGTTCTCGGCGCGCGCCCGAAAGCGCGAGCTCGCGATCCGCTCCGCGTTCGGGGCGCGCCACCGCGACCTCGCGCGTCTGGTTTTCCTGGACGAGCTGCGGCCCGTCGCCGCCGGTCTTGCGGCGGGCCTCCTCGTCTCGCGGCTGGCCGCGCGCCTCCTGGGCGGCGCGCTCTTCGCCGTCGGACCGTGGGATCCCGTCACCTATGCGGCCGTCGCCGTCGGGCTCCTCGTCGCGGCCTCGGCGGCGAGCTATCTGCCGGCGCGCCGAGCCGCCGGCGCGAACCCCGCGGAGCTCCTCAGGACATGACACCGGGGAAACGCTCTGAGTCTCCTATGAACTCGCCCGCGTGGCTCCTCCTCGCGCATCAGCTGCCGGCGCAGCCGTCGAATGCCCGCGTGAAGACCTGGCGGCGCCTGCAGCAGCTGGGCGCGGTGCCGGCGAGGAATTCTGTGTACGTGCTGCCGAACACGGAATCGTGCCGCGAGGACTTCGAGTGGCTTCGGGGCGAGATCGTTTCCCTCGGAGGAGAGGCGACCGTCTTCGCCGCGGACGCGGTCAACCCGGAGGGAGGAGAGGACATCATGGCGACGTTCCAGAAGGCGCGGAAAGCCGATTACGAAGGGATCACGCGGGAGGCGCGGGACATCACCTCCCGAAAGAGCGCCCGGAATTCCCCGGGCGGTCACGACGGAGAGACGCGCCGGCGCGAAGCCCGCGCGCTTCGCGAACGGTTCAACGCGGTCCTGCAGATCGACCACTTCGGAGCTCCCGGGAAAGCGGAGGCCGCCGCGGCGGTGGCCGCCCTGGAGGGTGCCGCGGCACGGGGAAAAACGGCCCGGGCCCGGACGGCCGCGGCGCCGCTCGAGCCGTCGGCATTTCGCTCGCGGCGTTGGGTGACGAGGCCCCGGCCCGGAGTCGACCGGATGGCGTCCGCGTGGCTCATTCGCCGTTTCATCGATCCGAAGGCCCGGTTCTCCTTCGCGGCGCGTCCGGCGGCCACGCAGGTTCCCTTCGACATGTACACGGGCGAGTTCAGCCACCAGGGCCCCCTCTGCACATTCGAGGTCCTCTCTGAACGCTTCGGGCTCCGGAACGCCGCCGTCCAGCGGATCGGTCAGATCGTGCATGACCTCGACATGAAGGAAACGCGATACGCCCCTCCGGAAGCGCCGGCGATCGGGCGGATGGTCGAGGGACTCCGCCGGGTCCACGCCGGCGACGATGCCGCCCTCCTGCAGCGCGGAATCGAGATGTTCGCGGCGCTCGCCGCCTCCTTCGAATCCGCCGAGCCCTCACCGCCCCGGTCCGCCGGCAGACGAAGCGGGCGGAAGACGAAAAAGTCTCAGGCCTGAGAGACGCCTGTATCCCTGCCCGCCATCGACGCGAGGACCAGGACCTCCGCGACGGCGAGCGGGGCGAGGATCCGCTCGATCGAGACCCACATCAACCAGATCACGTGGTACGGCGTGACGAGATAGACGTAGAGGACCGCCACGATCTGGAGAATGAGGACCGCGCTCACGGCCGCGCCGCGCGCGAGAAGCGCGTCGGTCCGGCGGAGCGCGGCGAGTGCCAGTGCGAGAGGAAGGCAGAGCAGGAAGGGCCCGCTCACCGAGCGCACCGCGACGCTCCCGAAGACCTCCAGCATCCCGGGGATCCGGGTGAGCGCCGGGCCCCACGACGCCAGGGGCAGCAGAAGCGGGCCGGTGTCCCTGGGAAAACCCGCGAGGCCGGCGGCGGCCATCCACGTCGCTCCCGGCGCCAGCGCCGCCAGGTGGCCGCGGAGCCGGTGCCGGAGCTCGTGGCGCCGGTGGATCACGAGGTCCGCCCCGAGAAGCAGGAAAGCGAGGATCAACCCTTCGTTCTTGAAGAGTCCCGCGAGCGCCGCGGCGACCCGCAGCTCCGCGCGATTCTCGCGGCCGTCGCCCCGGAGAATGGCGGAGACCGCGACGACGAGCGCGGCCGCGAGCGGCACCTCGGCGTGGCCCGCCTCGGTCGGGGCCCAGAGCCCCGGCGAGATCGCCGCGACCGCCGCCCAGAGGCCGGCCGGGAAGGCGGGGACGGCGAGCGCGACCAAGAGCTCGAAGACGCCGGCGAGGACGATGGCTGCCGCGAGAGCCGGCACGATCGCCAGAAGCCGTTCGTCGAATCGTCCGAAGGAGACGGCCGCCGCGTCGTAGAGCAGCGGCAGTCCGGGCGGATAAAAGCCGTGCCACGGCGTGCGATACCGGTCGAAGAGATCCGAGAGTCCCCCGGTCGAGAGGAAGAGCTGACGCGCCCGCAGCCCGTAGATCGTCCGAAAGTCGATGGTGTCGAGCGGCCCCGCGTAGAGCCGGCGCCACTGTGCGAGGCCTCCCAGGGCGAGCAGCGCGGCGGGAAGCGCCCACCGCGCGGGTGGGAGGACGGCGCGCGGGCGCGGGAAGAACCCGATCCAGCGGACGAGAACCGCCGCGCCCGCGAGCGCCCAGAAGACGGCGGTCCTTATCTCCCGGGGCGCGGGGATCAGGAGAAGAAGAACCGCGGCGGCCATCTGGCACGCAAGTCCGGCGAGCAGCGATGCCGACAGCCGGCCGCCGCTCCCCTGCCGCGCCCGGGAGAGCGCGAGAGCGCCCGCGGCCTCGGTCGACAGCGCGAATGCGATCGAGAGGAGCGTTCCGGTCACGGCGAGCTCCGGACGTAGAGCGCGCCGGCCGCATTTTCGAACAGCGGCGTGAAGCCGGGAAGCCGCACCGTCCCCCCGATGACGAGGAGATGTCCGGGAGCGGGACGGTCCCCGGGCAACGGGGGCTCGAACGGCCCGCGGGCATAGACGACCCGCGGCGCGAGCGTGTAGCGCGCGAACTCCTTCCATTCGTCGGCGTCGGGCCGCGGCCGCCCCTCGGAGGCGAAGCGGCGGCTGTCGGGATCGAGCGCTTCGGCGCGAACGCGGCTCGAGTAGAGGATGGGGGCGCCGGGCGGAACCAGCGCCGCCGTCTTCTCGATCAGCTCCATGTAGGCCGGCGGCAGAGTGCGCGCCGCCCGGGCCGTGCGAGGCGCGGTGATCGCGGTCACGACGCCCGGCAGATTTCCTCGAGCGGCGAAGAGAATCAGAAAGGTGGCCGCCAGCAGCGTGGAGAGCACCACGCGCCCGCGCGCCGCCGCCCTCGAAATGCTCAACACACCGCGCGGCTCGAGCCGCGCCTCCTCGAAAAGAGCGCGACCGCAAGCCCGGCGAGCAGCACGGCCGACGCGGCCAGGAAGATCCACGCGGCGCGAAAGGTCTTCTCCTCGTCGCGGCGCACCGAGAGCCTCGGAAGGGACGCGTCGTGGAGAAACCGGTCGATCCCGCCGGCATCCGCTCCCGCCTGCTCCCGCGAGGCGTAGTCCGCCACGAAGAAGGGCCCTCCCGTTCCCACGATCCAGACGCTCACCTGCGCACGACCGCGCCGCGGCGTGGTGACGCGGATTTCCGCCTGCCGCAGAGACGCGATCGGCGCCGACCCCGTGCGCGTCTTCGAGACGAGTCTCTGCGTGAAGGTGCAGCGCCCCGCGGCGCGATCGCACTCGAGCGAATACTCGAGCGGCGTGTCGAAGAGGAGGAGCCCGGCGAGCAGAACCAGCACGCCCGCAAACCCGGCCAGGATCAGACGCTTCGCCAGACGGAACACGTGATTCGAGTATAGGGGGCTAGGAAGTTGAGAGTTGAGAGTTGAGAGTTGAGAGTCAAGGTTGAAAGTGTTTCCCGTCCGGATTCCGGTGAGATGCTACCGGTCTACGGAGGACGTGCATGCGCTTGAAAATCTCGCGAACGGCTGTCGGTCTGCTCGCCTTTGCGATGGGATGCGCCGGCGCTTCGCCATCCCCGGCGTCGCCGCCGGGGAAAACCGCCCAGGCGCCCGCCCCGCGGCCGTGGAGGTTCATCGTCAGCGGCGATTCGCGAAATTGCGGCGACGTCGTGATGCCGGCCATCGCGGCCGCCGCGGCCAGCGCCGGAGCCGACTTCTACTGGCACCTCGGCGACTTCCGGGCGCTCTACGATTTCGACCAGGACTTCGTGACGCAACCCGACCGGCGCGGGAAGAGGGTCACGATCTCCGACTACAACCGCGGGGTCTGGGATGACTTCATCCAGAGCCAGCTCGTCCCCTTCGGCCCGATCCCGGTCTA
>JBBRDK010000071.1:0-19192 GCA_038203955.1 Thermoanaerobaculia bacterium
CTCCGGTCGAGGACGAGATCGCGCTGATCGAGTCGTACGGCGCCCGCACCCTCGGCGTGGCGTTGAACACCCACGGCCTCGAGGGCGGCCGGCGCGAGGAGCTTCGGGACGCCCTCGCCGCGCGGCTCCAGATTCCCGTCGTCTGCCCGCTCGAGGACGGCGTCGAATCGCTCGTCGCCGCGGTCCGGAACTTCGTCGCGGAAGAGACCGCGTGAAGATCCTGGGCACGCGCACCCGCCGGGAGCGCGTCCCCCTGCGCCTGCCGTATCGGGTCGCGGGGAGGACGACGGAGGCGATCGAGATGTTCCTCCTCGAGATCGAGACGGACGAGGGCGCCGGCTTCGGGGCCGCGACTCCCGAAGCGGCGATCACGGGCGAGACGGCGGACGCGTGCGCGGAGGCCCTCTCGGACAGCTCCCTCGGCTGGCTTCGCGGGCAGGACGTCCTTCGCCTCGGCGCCCTCTGCGGCGAAGCGGGCCGCCGCATGCACTCGACTCCCGCGGCGCTGGCGGCCGTCGACATCGCGCTTCACGACCTGTTCGCGCGGCGGCTCGGCGTCCCGCTGGCCGACGCGCTCGGACGCGTCCACGCCAGCCTCTCAACCTCCGTCACGATCGGCATCCAGGCCCCGGACGAGGCCGTCGCGCTCGCGCAGGCGCTCGTCGGGCGGGGATTCCGCATCCTGAAGGTGAAGGTCGGGGAAGCGATCGAAGAGGACATCGCGCTGATCCACCGCCTGCACGAGCGCTTCGGCTCGTCGGTACGGCTGCGCGCCGACGCGAACGTCGGGTACACGCCCGCGGAAGCCGTCCGGTTCCTGGAAGCCGCCGGCGACGTGGTCGAATTTCTGGAACAGCCCGTGCCCCGCGAGAACGACGGGCTGAGGCGGATGCCGGAGCGCTGGCGCTCCCGCATCGCCGCCGACGAGAGCCTCCTGGACGAGCGAGACGCGCTGGCGCTGGCCGCCGGCGTCCCCGCGTGCGGCATCTTCAACATCAAGCTGATGAAGAGCGGCGGGATCCGCCCCGCTCTGCGGATCGCGGCGATCGCCGACGCGGCCGGGATCGAGCTGATGTGGGGGTGCATGGACGAGAGCGTGATCGGGATCGCGGCGGCGCTCCACGCGGCCCTCGCCTGCCCCGCAACCCGTTATCTCGATCTCGACGGCAGCTTCGATCTGGCGGAGGACCCGGGCCGCGGCGGGTTCACGGTCTCGGATGGAGAGATGACGGTGACGCCGGAGCCCGGGCTCGGGGTCCGGCTGGCATGACGGATCGTTCCTTCGAAGGTCGCGCGCAGGGAGTCGCCGCCGGAAAAATCGGGGAGGTTTCATGACCACGTCCCGCCTCGCGCCGCTGCTCGCGGCCGCCGCTCTCGCCGCCGCGTCCGCCGCCGCAGCGTCGGACTGTCTCGTCATCACCGGAGCGTCCGTCGCGGACGGCACCGGCCAGCGGCTGCGGCGCGCGAGCGTCCGCGTCTGCGGCGAGGAGATCCGGGCGGTCGGAACGTTCCGCCCGGGGCGCGAAGATCGCGTCGTCTCCGGGCGCGGCCTCGTCGTCGCGCCAGGATTCATTGACATCCACAATCACTCGACGGATGGCCTCGCCGAGGAGCCTCTCGCCGAGAGTCAGATCTCGCAGGGCATCACGACGCTGGTCGTCGGCGCGGACGGAGAGTCGCCGTGGCCGCTCTCCGACTACTTCGACGCACGGCGGCAGTCTCCGGCATCCGTCAACGTGATGGCGCTCGTGGGTCACGCGACGGTGCGCAGCCGCGTGATGGGAGAGGACTACAAGCGGCCCGCGACGCCCGAAGAGATCGCGCGCATGGCCGGGATGGTGGACCAGGCGATGCGCGAGGGCGCGGCCGGTCTCTCCTCCGGCCTCGAGTACGAGGTGGGAAGCTGGAGCACGACGCCCGAGCTGATCGGCCTCGCGCGGGCGGCCGCGGGCCGCGGCGGTTTCTACATGACGCATACGCGCGACGAGGCGGACAAGAGCCTGGAGGCATTCACCGAGGCCATAGCGATCGCCGAGGGTGGCGGGCTCCCGCTCCAGATCTCGCACATCAAGCTCGGCACGGTGGGAGTGTGGGGAAAGACCGCCGAAGTCTTCCGGCTCGTCGAGGCGGCCCGCTCGCGCGGCGCGGACGTCACGGCAGATTGCTATCCCTACGAGGCCTGGCACGCGAACATCGAGGTGCTCGTCCCGGACAAGAAGTACGACGACCCGCAGAGCGTTTCCCGGGCGCTCTCCGACGTCGGCGGGGCCGACCGGATCACGATCAGCCGCTGCAAGGCGCACCCGGAGTACGAGAATCGCACCCTGCAGGAGATCGCCGCCGCGGAGTCCGTCACCCCGGTCGCGCTGTTCACCCGGATCGTGAAGGACGGCGGCGCGAATGTGGTCGGACACTCGATGCGCGAGGAGGACGTCCTCGCGTTTTACCGGCGTCCCTGGGTCATGGTGGCGAGCGACGGGGGAATCGGGTCCCGGCACCCCCGCGGAGCAGGCACCTTTCCGCGGGTCCTGGGGCGTTACGCGCGGGAGAAGCGCGTCGTGAGTCTTTCGGAGGCCATCCGCAAGATGACCTCCATGCCCGCGCGGCGGCTGAAGCTGGCCGACCGCGGGGTCCTGCGGCCCGGCGCGAAGGCGGACCTCGTCCTGTTCGACCCCGCGCGGATCGTCGACCGCTCCACCTTCGAGGCTCCGAAGGCCCTGTCCGAGGGGATCCGGCTCGTTCTCGTCAACGGCGAAGCCGTCTGGGAGGACGGAAAGGCGACCGGCCGCCGGCCCGGCCGCGTCCTCGTCTCAGCGGGGACGGCGGCCGCGGCCCCTTCTGCCCGTTGAAAAAGCCCTCAAAACGGCCCCCTGCGGGCGGTTTCCGCGGGCCTCTTGCCTCGCGGATCGCGTGATATTCTGTGTTTCTACGATCCGTACCGGGGAGCGGGCCGCTTCTGGCCATCTCTGCCGGTCTTCGGCGAGAAAGCGGGGCACCATGGTCGAATACTTTATGAGGACCTGGTTCTGCAGGCACTGCGGTCGGTCGAACACGACCCCTGTGGCTCTCGACGGACGAGTCACGTGCGAGTTCTGCAAAGACGTCATCCGCATCCAGCCCAGCCGCGACCGCGGCGGCGAAACCGCGAGCCAGCTGTCCCGGGTCGGACCGACAAACCCGACCGGCGCCTGAGGCGACTCGGCGCCCGATCCGCGGGATCGGGCGCCTCGTCGTGGCTGTCAGCTGTCAGCTTTCAGTTATCAGTTATCAGTTATCAGTTATCAGTTCTCAGTTCTCAGTTCTCAGTTCTCAAGCGACGCTCGTGCGACGTGGTCCTGCCTGATCTCTTTCTTTCGATTCCCGATTTCCTTCCTAGTTGACCGCGGAGTACCGCGGCCGTCTCGCTCCCGTTGGTCGCTCGGCTCCCGGCCCCGGTTCCCCCTCCTCAGGCCTGCAGCAGCCTCCGCGACTTGATCTCCTCTAAGAGCGCCTCGATCCGGCGTTCCTTCTCCAGGGCGTCGAATCGGTCCTCCAGCGTGTCGGCCGACAGCTCCCGGTAGGCGTCGTTCAACGCCTCCGCCCGGTCGACCTTCTCCCGCATCCGGTCGAAGGTCGGCGAGCCGGCCCCTTCGGTCAGAGCCGCCTTCGCCTCGCTCGCCTTCAAGCCCGCGCGCGCCCGCCGGTGACGGGCGGCGAGGAGCTCGGTCTTCGAGCGCGCCTCCGCCAGCTTCTGCTCGAGCTTCCCGAGGGCCGATCTCAGACTGTCCACTTCCCCCTTCTGGTCGCCGACCTGCTGTTCGAACCCGTCGGCGAGCGCGCGATAGCTCATCGCGCGGTCGAGTGCCCCGCGGGCCAGGTCGTCGTCTCCCGCCTGCACGGCGAGCTCGGCCTTGCGCATCCAGTCCGCGTGCTTCGCATCCTGCTCCTTCGCCTTACGGCTCAGCATGTGCTCGTCGGCGATCGCGATCGCGACCGACGTCTTCACCTGCAACAGCTGGTTCTGCATGTCGAGGATCACCTGCTTCATCATCTTTTCGGGATCTTCTGCCTTGTCGATCAGGTCGTTCAAGTTCGCCCGCAAGAGGGCGGCCACCCGTTCCAGTAGCGCCATCGCCGTTCTCCTTTCCTCGCTTGCTTACTTCGCCGCGGCCGCCGGCGGCAGCCCCTTGTCCGTGATCCCCTTCACTTTCCCGAGCAGCTCCGACATCTGCATCCCCGACAGCGCTTCGAAGAGCGCAGGCACCTGCGCGGCGATCTTCGTCATGTCGCCCGTGATCTTGTGGACTCCGGCGCTGTCACCGTTGCCGGTGGACACGACCGTGATGCGATCCACTTTCGAGAGAGGCTCCGCCATCGCGCGAACGACTTCCGGCATGCTGGTCAGGAGCTTGTCGACGATGCCCGCCTGGTTCCACTCCTGGTAGGCCTCGGCCTTGACGTTCATCGCCCTGGCTTCCGCGTCCCCCTTCTTGAAGATGATCTCGGCTTCCGCTTCGCCCTGCGTCCGGATTCCGGCGGCGCGTCCCTCCGCCTCGAGGATCAGCTTCTGCCGCTCCGCCGACGCGAGCGCCTCGATGCGCCGGCGCTCGATCTCGGCGCCCTTCAACACCGTGGCGATCAGCTCCTTTTCGCGGCGCGAGATCTCGGCTTCCTGCACCTTGATCTGCTCCTGCTTCTCGATCTGCTGGACCTTGACCGCCTCGGCGATGACCTGCTGCTGCATCACGTTGGTCTGGATCTCGTAGGCCTTGTCGGCCTGCGCCTGCTGGCGTTTGACGAGCTCCTGGTAGGTCGCCTTCTTGATGTCCATGTCGCGCTGCGCTTCGGCCTGCTTGGCCATCGAGAGGGTCTGGGCGAGCACGCGCTCCTGATCGGCCTGCGCCGTCGCCACCGCGGCGGCCCGCTGCGCTTCGGCGCGCTTGATGGCGGTGTCGCGCTCCGCCTCCGCGCTCGCGACGTCCGCGTCCCGCTTGATCCGCGCGATGTCGGGGCGCCCCATGTTGGTGATGTACTCGTTCTGGTCCTTGACTTCCTTGATCGTGAACGAGATCACTTCGAGCCCCATCTTGTTCATGTCGTCCGCGCAGGTGGAGCGCATCCGGTCCGCCACCATTTCGGGCTGCTTCACGATCTCTTCGACCGTGAGCTGGCCGATGATCCCGCGCAGGTGGCCCTCCATCACCAGGCGGATCAGCCCCTCGCGCTCGGCCGGCGTTTTCGTCAGGAACTGTTCCGCGGCGGTCTCGATCGACTCCGGGTCCGACTTCACCTTGATCTGCGCGACGGCCTCGACGCTGACCGCGACGCCCTGCTTCGTGTAGAGGTCCTGCTTCGGTGCGACGTCGAAGGACATCAGCTCGAGAGACAGCTCGCGGGCGCTCTCGACCATGGGGAAGATGATCGTACCGTGACCCTTGACGACGCGGGTGCCGCGAAACCCGTACACGATCAGGGCCTCATTGGGCCCGGTTTTTCGAAACATGCGGGCGAGAAGCGTCATCAGGAACATGAGGCTCAGAACCATCAAGCCGACTACGACCAGGACATTTGTGGAGATGCCGAACATCGTCGCCTCCTTCAGAGTTCTTCGAACGGACGCACGTAAGCGATTCCCTTTTCGTACCGGGTGACGACCACCTCCGACCCCTTCGCGAGCTCGGCGGGTCCGTCCGGACGCGCGCCCGAGCAGCGCCGGGTCCGGCCCTGGGAGAACGTGATCTCGCCGGTGCCGCCGTTGCGGATGGGCACCGTCA
Source organism: Thermoanaerobaculia bacterium (assembly GCA_038203955.1). Classification (GTDB taxonomy): domain Bacteria; phylum Acidobacteriota; class Thermoanaerobaculia; order UBA5066; family Gp7-AA6; genus JALYUA01. The sequence goes on from JBBRDK010000071.1 coordinate 5,754, forward strand.
CGCGGCCGAGGACTCCGACCATTTCGAAGTCCGCCGGATCGAGCGCCGCCTCCCGCCGCGACAGCACGCGGGTCAGGAACAGGAAGACCAGCCCCGCCCCTGCCGCGCCCGCGGCCGTCGCCAGAGCGAGGACCGAGAAGGACGCGAGCCGCGAGTGACCCGTCAGCAGATATCCGACCCCGCCGAACCACGCCAGGAAGGCCATTCCGGTCGAGAAGTTGAGGGGCGATCCGGACGGCCGATGTCCATCCGAAATGGCCGCCGGGTGTGCGTGGCCCGCGTGCCCGATCCCGTGGGCGCCGCCGTGCGGCAGGTGCACGCCGTGAAACGGCAGATGCAGGATGCCCCCCGCGAAGGAGAGCGCCGCCAGCGCGAAGCCGATCAGAAAACACCCCAGGTAGACGGTCTCCCAGCTCATGACTTCCTCCGTTTACGACCGGCAGCGGACCGGATCGCGGGCGCTTTGACGCGATGAGCCGCCGCCGAGATTCGCCGCGGCGCTTGAGCAGGCTCGGGGGCGAGGATCTCGAAGAGGCGCTCCGCCAGCTGCGGTGTCTCGACGATCCCGTGCAGCAGGAGCAGGCATTCGCGCGACTTCGGGCTTCCGGCAATCGCCAGAAGCGCTCGGCGCAGCTCGGGGTCGCGATGAAAACGCTCCGCTCCCTGGATCAGCCAGAGGTCGAGCTTGTCCTCGAGCGCCCGCACGGCGGACGTGAGCTCCTGATGGAAACCCTCCGGATCGTCGACGAGATAGCCGGGATGGATGTTGAAAAACTTGGCGAGCCGCATGCGGGTCGTGTTGGTCAGGTGCGGCCGCGCGCCGCTCTCGATCTGCGAGAGGTACGCCTGGCTGATCGGCGTCCCGAGCTCCGCGACGATCGAACGGGAGAGCTCCGCCTGGGTCATCTCCCGGTTCAACCCGCGGAGGGTGCCCTCGACGAATCTCAGGTAGCGCAGCTTCTCGCCGAGCTTCATAGCAGATCGCTATATTGATATCGCAATATGCTATTGCTGTCAAGCAGGGGATACGCAATGTCCGGCGAACGACGGGTGGCGAGCGTAAGTTCCACAGGGACATGACTTGGGTCATTCACCCCGCGCCCGCGCCCGCGCCCGGCGCCCAAGGGCCCAGGCGGCCAGCAACCCTGTAACCCGCCCGGGCGCGAAGCGCCTCTAATATGGGCCGGATGAAAGAAGCGCTCTTCTCGCTGTGCCTTCTGGTTCAGGCGATTGACCCCCCCTCTTCCGCGAAGTCGACCTGGCAGGACGTCGACCGGGTACTGGCCCAGGCGGGAAAAGATCAGCCGGGCGGCGTGCATCGCTTCTCCTGGCCGCGGACGGACCTCGCCGTGCAGATCGACGGCGTTCCGATCGAACCGGAGCTCGCACTCGGGTCCTGGGGCGCGTTTCAGAGGATGGGCGGAGAGGCCGAAGTCATGGGGGACCTCGTGTTGACGGGAACCGAGATCGCCCCGGTGATGGCGGCTCTCGAAGAGGGAGGGTTCGAGATCCTCGCCATCCACAACCACCTCGTCAACGAAACGCCGCGCCTCCTCTACGTTCATTACGACGGACGGGGCGACGCGGAGAAACTCGCCCGCGCTCTCAAGGCGGCGCTCGGCCGGTCCGCCACGCCGCTCGCCCCTCCGCCCGGCAGCATCCCGCGCAAGCCGTCACCCGAACAGGAGAAGATTCTTTCCCTGGTGAGCGAAGCGGTCGGACGGAAGGGAACGATGGCCGGGCGCGTCCTTCAGCTCGGGATCCCGCGCGCCGAAACCATTCGCGACGCGGGGATGGACGTTCCTCCCGCGATGGGAATGGCGATCGCCGTCAATTTCCAGGCCGCGGGCAGCCGCGTCGCGACGACGGGCGACTTCGTGCTGCTGGCCGACGAGGTCAATCCCGTCATCCGCGAGCTCGCGAGTCATGGCATCGCGGCAACCGCGCTGCACTCCCACATGCTGCGCGAGACCCCGCGCCTCTTCTTCCTGCACTTCTGGGGCGTGGACACCCCGGAAAAGATCGGCGCGGGGATCCGCGCGGCGCTGGCGAAGGTCGCGACGAAGTAGGGCGCGCTCGATCAGCGAAAGCGGGCGCCGAAAGAGAGCGTGGCGCGGGAAACGAGCGGGCGCTGAAAGAAGCGCGGTGCCTTTCGGACGGCCGCCTTCAACCGCTCGCAGTGGGAGATGCGCAACCGCGCCCGCTCCGCCTCCGCCTCGTCGGAGTCCGAGCACCGGGTCAACGCCTGTCGGGCCGTCGCCGCGTGCGCGTCGTAGTGATCCCGCAGATCGGGCTCGAAGTGGCCGCAGACGCGGCAGCGGCGAGGGGCGGTGTCTGCCATTTTTTCCCGGCCCACGCATGAACGGTGCCGGCCCAGGGAAGCGCGCGGCGCGAGATCAGAGGGACTCCGTCCGAAGGACCCGGAATCCGAAATCGGAATAGCGAAACTCGGGGGGCAGGCTGCTGCGGGCGGAGGGAGCCGACCAGCGGACGCGGTGCCGCCAGGAGCCTCCCCGGCTCGCCCGGCGCGGGGGCGCGGACGATCCGGGCGGCGTGGAGGCCTCCCTGTCGCGCCATTCGAGGCACCATTCGTGAACGACCGTTCCGGGGTCCATGACCCCGTAAGGATTCGGGGATCCCTGCCCGGTGCGCCACGGACCGCGGAGAGGTCCCTCGGGGATTTCCCCGGCGGGCACGGCCGGTCCCCAGGGAGTGGGCGGGAAATCGGCGCCGCCGGACATGGCCCGCTCCCACTCCGCCTCGGACGGAAGCCGCCAGGGCCGCGCGTCCTGCGACGTGAGCCACTCGCAGAAGGCGGCCGCCTCGTCCCACGTGATCCCGACTACGGGCTGGTCGCCCCGGGAGAAGTCGGAATCGTTCCACCAGGGCGGCGGTCGAACGCGCCCGGATTCCACGCAGGGCGCGTACTCCGCGTTGGTCACGGGCGTGCGCCCGATGGAAAACGTCGGCAGGTCGATTCGCCCGTGTCCACCGGGGTGCCCGACCGCCAGGCTCCCCGCCGGAATGACCACCGTCGCGGGGAATGGAGGCGGCATCGGCTCTCTGTCAAACCCTCGTCTAGAATTCTAGATCGCGCGCGTTCGAAGCGAACGACCGTTTCCCAGTCTTCTCCCCGGCCGACAACTCACGACTGACTACCGACTACTGACTACTGACTACTGACAACCGACAACTGATGACTCACGGGAAGGCGGTTCGCTTGAAAATCCGAAAGAGGGCCCTCCCCGCGGTGCTCGCTCTGTTCTGGGTCGGCTGCAAGACGAGCGGAGGCCTCGATCCGATCGAGCTGGACTTCTCGAAGAAGGCGTCGCCGACGCCGGCCGCCACCGCCACTCCTCCCCCGGCGCCCGGCGAGGCGTCGGCCGCTCCTCGAACGGCCTCAGCGACGCCGGACCCGACGCCCGTGGCCACGCGTCCCGCCCCGCCGTACCCCGCTGCCGTGACGCCGGTCCCCCCGTCCCGGGAGCCGATCGCGACGCAGGCCCGAAGCGGGCTCGCGGGCGACGGTCCCGAGCTGGTGACGCGGAAGCGGATCGATGCGTACAATCGCCGCGATCTCGAGTTTCTGATGGGCCTCTACGCCGCCGACGCCCGGATCTACGATCCGCCGGACCGCCTGCGCGATTCGGGGGCCGCCCAGATCCGGCAGACGTACACTCGGCGCTTCTCCGCGGCGCCCGACTCCAGGCTCGAGGCCGGGGACCTCGTCGTTCAAGGCGCCTACGTCGTTTCGCGCGAAACCGAAAAGCCTGGCGCCCTGGAAGGCTCCACCGCGCTCGTCATCTCCGAAGTGCGGGACGGAAAGATCGTCCGGGTCTGGATCCTGCGCTAGGAAGGTCGAGAACGGCCCGAGTGTTGCACCACGGACCCGCAGAAGGGGGTTCGATGAAAACACGTCTGGCAATTCTTCTGATCTGTCTCACTGCCGCGGTGACCGCCTGCAGCGGAACGTCGAGTCCGGCCAACCCCTCCCCCGGTCCTCCCACTCCGGCCACGGGATCGAAGGGCCCCGCCGCGAATCCGGCCCCCGGACCACCGGCGCCGAAGGGTTCATCCTCCGGAACGAGCCCGGCGGAAGCGCCCGGGCCCCCTCAACCGACCGCGACGCCGTCCCACTGACCGGACCCCCGAGCTCGAGAGGGGTTCAAAGGCCGACAGATTCAAGGTCGATAGAGCGGGATTGAATTTCTCCGGAGGGATCTGCCCGTCCCTCCGGACACTCTTCCATCCGATCCTTGGCTTCTCAGTTTCGCTTCGTGTTGGCCGATAATTCGCGACGATGCTCCCCTTCGTCCTGGCGCTGGGAGTCCTGGCGGCGTGCGGCCCTCCGGCGCTTCGCGAACAGATGGCCAGCCTGGCGGCGCCCGTCGGAGGCCGCGTGGGGGCCGCCGCTCTCCGGCTCGAGACGGGAGAGATCGCGTCCTGGAATGGCACGTCCCGGTTTCCCATGCAGAGCGTCTACAAGCTCCCGATCGGAATGGCGGTCCTGTCCGAGGTGGACTCGGGGCGGCTCGATCTCGAGCAGCGCGTCAAGATCGATAAACGCGACATGGTCCCTTCCGGCGCCCGCAGCCGGATTCGCGATGAACATCCGGGCGGGATAGAGCTCTCGCTTCGGAAGATTCTTCGAGCGTCCGTTTCCGACAGCGACGGAACGGCCTGCGACGTCCTGCTGCGTCTCGTGCCCCCGGACCGCGTCACGGCCTACCTTCGCGGCCTCGGCGAGCGGGACATCGTCGTCGCCACGTCGGAGAAGGCCATGTCCACCGGGCCGCGGGTCCAGTATCGGAACTGGGCGACGCCGGAGGCAGCCGTGCGCCTGCTGCGGATCCTCCACGAGGGCCGCGGCGTTTCGCCGGCCGGCCGCCGGCTGCTGCTCGACTGGATGACGGAGACGGACACGGGTCCCCGCAGAATCAAGGGACTCCTGCCGTCTGGCACCGCCGTCGCGCACAAGACCGGCACCTCAGGGACGGCGGACGGGCTGACGCGCGCGACCAACGACATCGGCATCATCACACTCTCCGATGGCGGGCACCTGGCGGTCGCCGTCTTCGTGTCGGACTCGACGGCAACCGAAGACGCGCGCGAAGGCGCGATTGCGAAGATCGCCCGCGCCGCGTTCGACTGCCAGGGGCCGTAGGGCGGGAATCGGGAGCCGAGCGACCAACGGGAGCGAGACGGCCGCGGTACTCCAAGGTCAACTAGATCGGGGAATCGGGAATCGGGAATCGGGAATCGGGAATCGGGAATCGGGAATCGGGAATCGGGAATCGACGAAGGAATACCACCTCCCCGGGCGTTCCGTTTCGGCTTTCCCCGCCTCCCGCCTCCCGCCCGAAGGTAGGCTGTGCCCGTTCTGAAAGCCGAACCCGAACATCCTCCCGCGCATGACGCGTCTCCGCCGGCGCGATGGCGCGCGCTCCCGCTGCTCGCGGCCGCGCTGCTCCTCGGGATGTCGGTCTGGTTCGCGGCCTCGGCGTCGGTCCCCGCCATCCAGAAGGAGTGGGGGCTTTCCCCGGCGGCGGCCGCGTGGCTGACGCTGGCGGTCCAGCTCGGGTTCGTCGCGGGAACGCTCGCGAGCGCCCTTGGAAACCTCCCGGACGTCCTGTCGGCGCGGCATCTCTTCGCGGGCTCCGCCGTGCTCGCGGCCGCCGCCAACGCGGCTTTCGCCCTCTGGGCCCGGGGGCCCGTCGCGGGGATCGCCCTCCGGTTCCTGACCGGCTTCTTTCTTGCGGGCGTCTACCCTCCCGGGATGAAGATCCTCGCCACCTGGTTCCGCAGGGGACGCGGGATGGCGCTCGGAATTCTCGTCGGTGCGCTGACGCTCGGAAAAGCCTCCCCCTATCTCGTCAACGCGGTCGGCAGCCGGGAGTGGCGGCCGAACGTGCTGTTCCTGTCCTTCTTCGCGCTCGCCGGTGGCGCGATCGTCCTCTTCTTCGTGCAGGACGGACCCCACGCGCTGCCACGGGCTTCCTTCGACTTCGGCCAGATCCGCCGCGTCTTCCAGAACCGCGGCGTCCGCCTCGCGAACTTCGGATACTTCGGGCACATGTGGGAGCTCTACGCGATGTGGACCTGGGCTCCCGTGATGGTCCGCGCCAGCCTCGCCGCGCGCGGAAGCCCCCCGGCGCTCGCGGAGACGGCGGCGTTCCTGCTGATCGGAGCGGGCGCGTTCGGGTGCGTCGCCGCCGGGCTGCTGGCCGACCGCATCGGGCGAACCGTCGTGACCTCCTGGGCGATGGGGATCTCGGGAGCGTGCTGCCTCACGATCGGCCTGTTCTATTCGGGCAGCGAGGCGTTGCTCCTCGCCGTCGCCGCGATCTGGGGCGCGTCCGTCGTCGCCGATTCCGCGCAGTTCTCGGCGTGCGTGACCGAGCTCGGCGACCCGAAATACATGGGAACTGCACTGACGATCCAGACCTGCGTCGGCTTCCTCCTCACGATGGGATCGATCCAGCTCATCCCGGTTCTCGTCGGCCACGTGGGCTGGCGGTGGGCGTTCGCGGCCCTGGCCCCCGGGCCCGCGTTCGGCGTCTGGTCGATGCTGCGGCTTCGCTCGCTCCCCGAAGCCGTGCGCATCGCGCAGGGGCGGAGGTAGACGGGAGACCGGAGCCGGGAATCGGGAGCCGAGCGACCAACGGGAGCGAGACGGCCGCGGTACTCCGCGGTCAACTAGTCAGACTTCTCGGGCGCGCCTTCGAGACAACAAACGGATTCTCCAGCTTTGCGCGCACGGCGCGCCTCGCCCGGCGGAGACGTGACTTGAACGTCGGCAGCGGGATCGCGAGGGACCGCGAAAGAACGGACGCGGCGTGGTCCGCGACGTCGTGCAGGAGGACGGCGCTCGCCTGGTCGTCCGGAAGGCCACGGATGATCGATTCCGCGCGCGACGCGAACTGGCGAATCGACGCGGTCTCCTCGATACGGCACTCGGCCGCCGGCTCTCGAACGGGCATTGGGCCGGAGTGCCGGCCGCGTGCCCGCCGGCGGCGCAGGAGCGAAAAGCTCTCGTGCATCGCGATGCGGTAGATCCAGGGCAGAACCGGACGGCTGAGGTCGTAGGTCCCGATTCTGGTGAAGACCCGCCAGAACACTTCGGAGGCGACGTCCTCCGCGTCCTCGCGGCTGCCGACCAGACGAAAGGCCGTAGCAAACACGAGAGGGCGGTAACGGAGATAGAGGCATTCGAACGCCTCCTCGTCACCGGCCAGGATGCGCGCCGTAAGCTCGCCGTCCGGGACGCGTTCGGGGCAGGCCGCCACGGAAACGCGGCATGAAGCGACCGCCGTCACGCCGTCTGACCTGCGCGGAGGCGCGTCCGCGAGGAGAGCGCGTCCGAATTCCGTACCGGCTCCAGCCCGCCACCTATCGAGATGCTCACGACTCCTCCGCAAAATGGACTCCGCCACCGCCGATTGGATTCCGGCGCGGGTTGGCGGTTTCGCAGCCGTTTTTGCAGAATGGCTTCACCCCGGACACCCGGACGCTCCACGAGCATCCAAAGCGCAGGAGGTGAGTCCCCTGATCCACGCGAAGGCGGCCGGCGGTTCCGCCGAGGAAGCGTCCGAGCGCGAATGGCTGGAGACCGACGGAGCCGGAGGGTTCGCGTCGGGAACGGTGCGCCTGCCGAGGACCCGCCGGTACCACGCGCTCCTCCTTTCCGCGACACGTCCGCCCGCCGGCCGCTTCGTTCTCGTCAACGGGTTCGATGCGGTCGTCGAGACGCCGTCCGGGCGGTTTCCGATCTCCGAGCAGACGTACCGCGGCGACGTCTCCTCTCCCGGCGGAAGCCGGAGGGTCGAGAGCTTTGGCAGGGACCCCTGGCCCCGGTGGACCTTCGCCCTCGAGGACGGGACGCGGATCGAGCAGGAGGTCTTCGTCTCCCGGCAGACGCGCGCGACGGTTCTCCGGTGGCGGGTCGCGTCCGGGGCAGGCCCGGTGTCGCTCGAGGTCCGGCCGCTGCTCTCGGGACGCGATTACCACTCCCTCCATCACGAGAATGCGGCGTTTCGCTTCGAGTCCGAGTCGCTCGGCGAGGTTCGACGCTTTCGTCCCTACGAAGGCGTCCCCGAAATCTCGATCGAGAGCAACGGCGAGTACGCGGATGAGCCGCTCTGGTATCGCGATTTCCTCTATACCGAGGAGCGGTCGCGTGGGCTCGACTGCGAGGAAGACCTCGCTTCCCCGGGTGTGTTTCGCTTCGCGCTTTCGCAGTCGGACGCCGCCATGATCCTGGACGTGAACGAAGGCGACCGGGCGCCGTCGCCCCCGGGAGCGCTGAAGAACGCGGCTTCGCTGGCGGCCGCCGAGGAGCGCCGCCGCCGCAGGTTCTCCTCGCCGCTCGAGGGCGCGGCGGACGACTACATCGTGCGCCGCGGCGATGGAAAAACGGTCGTGGCGGGATACCCATGGTTTCTCGACTGGGGTCGCGACACCTTCATTTCGCTGCGGGGCCTCTGCCTGTCGACGGGACGGCTCGCGGACGCGCGTGCCATCCTCCTCGAGTGGGCGTCCGCCGTCTCGGAAGGCATGCTCCCGAACCGCTTTCCCGATCGCGGCGAAGAGCCGGAGTACAACGCCGTCGACGCGTCGCTCTGGTACGTCGTCGCCGTGTACGGGTACCTTGCGGCGGTGAAGCGGTTCGCCTGGCGGGGCTCCCCCGCCGATCGCTCCGCGCTCCTCGATGCCACCGGACGGATCCTCGAGGGGTACGCCGCCGGCACGCGATTCGGAATCCGGGCCGATACCGATGGGCTCCTCGCTTCCGGCGCCCCGGGAGTCCAGCTGACCTGGATGGACGCGAAAGTCGGCGACTGTGTCGTCACGCCACGCGCCGGCAAGCCCGTCGAAGTGCAGGCGCTGTGGATCAACGCCCTGATGCTCGCGGGGGCCAACACGCCCCGCTGGAAGGCGCTCGCGGAGAAGGCGGCGGCGGCTTTTCAGGAACGATTCTGGAACGAGGAGACCGGGTGTCTCTACGACGTCCTCGATTGCGACCACGTCGCGGGCACGACCGACCCGAGCTTCCGTCCGAACCAGATCTTTGCCGTCGGCGGCCTCCCCTTCCCGCTCCTGACGGACGGCCGCGCGCGCCGCGTGGTCGACGCAGTCGAGGAGCGGCTCTGGACCCCGCTCGGACTCCGGTCCCTCGCCCCCGGGGAACCGGCGTACGTCGGCCGCTACACGGGGGGAGTCCTCTCGCGCGACGGCGCGTACCACGAGGGGACGGTCTGGCCCTGGCTGATCGGTCCTTTCGTGGAAGCGTGGGTTCGAGTCCGAGGCGGCGGGCCGGGCGTGCGGCGGAAGGCCGAGGAACGATTCCTCGCTCCCCTGCGCGCTCATCTCGAAGCCGCGGGCCTCGGGCACATCTCGGAGGTCGCGGACGGCGATCCGCCGCACCGCCCGGGAGGGTGCCCCTTCCAGGCATGGTCCGTCGCCGAGGTGCTCCGGTTGGAGCTCGACGTGCTGGCCGGCGCCCCGAGTTCTGCCGGCCCGGAAGGGGATCCCACACGGGGAACACCCGGACCATGACGTTGTGGCGGGACGGACGGAGAACTACTCTCAGCACCCGGGCGGAGGAGATGGCGGCGGCACGTCGAGCGGCGCGATCCGCTCCTGAAGGATGGTGAGGTCGTATGACGCAGACGCGGGTGCAATGAGCGCAGAGGCGGACGACCGCTCTCTCTTCATCCCGGTCATTCTCGGAACGTCGCGAGTGGGCCGCGCCAGCGAGAAGGTCGCTCGATTCGTCGTCCGGCACCTGGCCGCGATGCCCGCAGTCGAAACCGAGCTCGTCGACGTGCGGGAGCTCGCGCCGCGGATCGACGGCGCCGGCGAGGAGATCAAGATCCCGGCCTTTTCAGAGCTCTGCATGCGGGCGGACGCGTTCGTCCTGGTGGCGCCGGAGTACAACCACGGCTATCCCGGCCACCTGAAGCACGTCCTCGACACCAACCTGAAGGAGTACATCCACAAGGCGGTGGGGATATGCGGCGTCTCCGCGGGCAATTTCGGCGGGACCCGCGTCATCGAGAACCTCCTCCCCGTCCTGCGGGAGCTCGGCCTCGTGACGATCTTCTGGGACGGAAATTTTTCGGCGGTGCACAAGCTGTTCGACGCCGGGGGACAGATCCTCGATCCCGCTTACGTCCGCCGCATCGACAAGTTCGCGAAAGAGCTCGTCTGGATGGCCAGGGTGCTGAGACACGGGCGCGAGCGCGTTCCTCTGGAGGGCTGAGATGAGTCAGGACGAAGTGGCGCGCGCCGGTCGGGCTCCCACGGACTGCCCGCGGTGTGGCAGCGAGATGAATCGCCACGCCGTCAAGATCGACACGACCCTGACGCCGGAGGAAGGGTCGCCCGCCGGCGGGGTGATGATGGAGTTCCATACGTGTCGCGAATGCCGGTACGTGCTGGAGCGTCGGGCCTGACGGGTCGGGGGAGATTCACGCATCCCGTACCGGGGCCGGTTGCGCGGGCGCAGGACCGCGCATGAGAATCGCCGTCATCGGCGCGGGAGGCATAGGCGGCTACTTCGGAGCCTCTCTCGCGCGCGCCGGCCACGACGTTCACTTTCTCGCGAGAGGAGACCATCTCGAGGCGATCCGGGCTTCGGGCCTGCGGATCGTCGAGCCCGACGGACACTGGACCGTTCGGGTGCCGGTCTTCGCCCGGGTCGAGGAAATTTCCCCCGCGGACTTCGCGATCGTCGCGGTAAAGAGCTACTCGCTGGCGGAGGTGGCGGACGCGGCCGCGCGACTCGCCTCCGCCGGCGCGGTCATCCTGCCGCTCTTGAACGGCGTCGAGGCGTTCGAATTTCTGGCCGGTCGAGGCGTGCCGGGCGCGTCGATCGTCCCCGGCCTCGCCGTGATCAGCGTCGAACGGACCGCTCCGGGAGAGATCACGTTATGGAGCTCGTTCAAGACCGTCGTCCTCGGGGAACACTCGGGAGGCCGGTCCGATCGAGCCGACGGGATCGCCGCGGCGTTCTCCGGCAGCGGGGTCGACGCGCGGGCGTCCCCGGACATCACCGTCGACCTCTGGAGAAAGTTCTTGTTCCTGGCTTCGATGGCCGCGGCCTGCGGCCTTGCACGGGCGCCGATCGGGCCCGTGAGGACCGCGCCGCTCGGACGGCGGCTCTTGGAACGGGCGGTCGCGGAGATCGGCGCGGTCGCTCGAGCGCGAGGCGTGGCCCTCCCTCCGGGCGAGGAGGAGCGCGTCGTGGAGCGGATGTCCGCCTTGCCGGCCTCGATGAAACCGAGCTTCCTTCTCGACGTCGAGCGCGGCGGACCGACCGAGCTCGACGTTCTGTCGGGGGCCGTTTCGCGATACGGACGCGCCGTCGGTGTCGACACCCCGATCCACGATGCCGCCACGGCCGCCATTTCCGCGTCGCTCCTGTCCCGCCAGCCAGGACCCTGAAATATTCCGAAGCGAGCCTCGAGGATCCCGACATCCGTCCCCCCGCCGTGGCCGTAACCTGAAGGCGGGACCGGAATCAAATCCGTGTCCTGGAAGTTGTGGTTGTCATCACAGGAGGTCACCTTGCGGATGCGTCTCTCCCTCTCCCTCATTCTTTTCGGAGCCCTCCTGGGGACTCTGCGCGCCATGCCGTCGCAGCCTCCCGCGAAGGCGACCTTCGCCGGCGGGTGTTTCTGGTGCGAAGAGACGGCCTTCGAAGGTGTGCCTGGCGTCCTCTCCGTCACCTCGGGCTACACCGGCGGCCAGAAGAAACACCCCACCTACGAGGAGGTCTCGTCGGGCGGTACGGGCCACGCCGAGTCGGTCGAGGTCGCCTACGATCCGGCGAAGATCACTTACGAGAAGCTGCTCGTGATCTTCTGGCGCAACGTCGATCCGCTGCAGGCAAACGCGCAGTTCTGCGATCACGGCTCGCAGTACCGCTCCGCGATCTTCTACCTGGACGAAACGCAGCACCGTGCGGCGGAGGAGTCGAAGCGCAAGCTCGAGGAGGACCCGCGGTTCAAGGGAAAGATCGTCACGCAGATCGTCGCCGCCTCGACGTTCTACCCCGCCGAGGACTACCACCAGGATTTCTACAGGAAGAACCCCGTGCGGTATCACCAGTACCGCGAGGGATGCGGCCGCGATGCCCGGTTGAAACAGCTCTGGGGAGATGCGGCAGGAGGTCACAAATGAATCACGCAGGATTTCTCGCGGCGGCAGCGGCGCTGGTCATCGCCATGGCGCGGCCGGCGGAAGGGCAGCAGCCCGCGGCCGGAAGCAAGGGCTGGACGGGCAATTTCCACAAGCCTTCGGACGCGGAGTTGAAGGAACGCCTGACGCCCATTCAGTACCAGGTGACCCAGCACGAGGGAACGGAGCGCCCGTTTTCCAACGAGTACAACGACAACCACGCGGCCGGCATCTACGTTGACGTGATCTCGGGCGAGCCGCTCTTTTCCTCCTTAGACAAGTTCGAGTCGGGGACGGGCTGGCCGAGCTTCACGAAGCCGCTCGAGAAGGCGAACGTGAAGACGAAAACCGACTACAAGCTCGGGCTTCCGCGAACCGAGGTCCGCTCCGCACACGCCGATTCGCACCTGGGCCACGTGTTCGACGACGGACCCGCGCCGACCCGGCAGCGGTACTGCATGAACTCCGCCGCAATGCGGTTCATCCCGGCCGAGCGGCTCGCGCAGGAAGGCTACCCGCAGTACGCGGCGCTCTTCGAAAAAGGCGGCCGCGCGAAATAGTCGACGCTCGACGAGGCTGGCGGCCCGCACCGGACCGCCAGCCGCTTCCCTGGTCGCCAGGCCCCGACCGGATCCCGCCCCTCCGGCCGGCGGTTGTCTGGCGATTTTCCTGTAGAAGAAATCGTCGCCGGCGTCCCGGGGGTGTCTCTCCGTATCGCGCAGTTCGGGCAGTCGAGGCCGGGCTGCGCGCCTTCGAACTCCGCCCAGCGAACCGGCGGCCGAGCCCGCCAACTGCCGCGCCATTCGGAAACGGTTTGCACTTCGCCCCCGGATCCGTGAGATCGACGACGCGATCGATCGGCCCTCGACCGTGTCACCCACCGTCAGAAGGCGGTGATCTTTGCTCCTCGAGGAGAAGGGACGGAGGGGCGCGACGGGCAGGACGGTAGAGAAAGAACGGCTGGATCAGGCGCTGCTGCCGAGGCGAAACGCGTTTTCCTGCCGGCAAAACGGACAGACCGAGGTGACGTAGCCGTTCAACGCGGTGAAGAACTTTCCCGCCTCGCCGCCGTCCGGCGAGGGATACGCCCGCCACCCATGGCCGCAGTCGTTGCACTGAAGAACCATCGAGTGCGCGTCGGTGGGAATTCCGTTTCTCTGCTTCGGCACTCCGTCAGACTCGCGGGAGCGCTCGTATTTCCACTCCGCCTCGAGGACGGTGAATCCCGAGTTTTTTTCTGACGCCACACGCCGAGCTTA
>JBBRDK010000072.1:0-19144 GCA_038203955.1 Thermoanaerobaculia bacterium
GAGCACGTCCTCTTCAAGCGGACCGACCGCCGATCGAGCGTCCAGATCGCTCGCGCGATCGACCGCCTGGGCGGCGACGTCGACGCCTTCACGACCAAGGAGTACACCGGGTTCTACGCCCACACGCTCGACTCCCGGTTCGGGGAGGCACTCGACCTGCTCGGGGACATCGTTCTCTCTCCGGCCTTCGAGGCGATCGACATCGAGACCGAAAGAGGAGTCATCCTCGAAGAGATCGGCGAGGCCAACGACAACCCCGACGACCTGGTCCACGAGATCTTCGTCCGCTCCTTCTGGCGGACCCATCCTCTCGGGGCGCCGATCCTCGGCACCGCGGACACGGTCAAGAGCATCGGCTTAAACGACCTGTACCGTTACTACCGGTCCCACTACACGCCCGACAACATGATCATCTCGGTCGCCGGCCACGTTCGGGCATCGGAGTGCCTCGACGCGATCGGTCGCCTCTTCCGGCGGCGGCCGACCCGGGCCTCCTCTCCCCGGCGCTCGCGGGTGGCCGGGCGTCCGCGGGGCCACCAGCACCTGGAGTTGAAGTCCCGCCGGGGCCTCGAGCAGGCCCACGTGTGTCTCGGGGTCGAGGGACCCGGACAGGCCTCCGATCGGCGCTTCGCGGCCAACCTCCTGGACATCGTGCTCGGAGGGGGAATGTCGTCTCGACTCTTCCAGGAGGTGCGGGAGAAGCGCGGGCTCGCCTATTCCGTGGCGTCCTCATTGAACTCCTACCGCCTGGGCGGTTACGAGACCATCTACTCGGCCTGCGCCCCCAAGAACCTGGCGCGCGTCCTCGAGGTGACGTTGAAGGAGCTCAAGAAGTTAAAGCGCGACGGGGTGCGGCCGCGGGAGCTCGCCTGGGCGAAGGAAAACCTGAAGGGCAACATGATCGTCGCCCTGGAATCCACCGTGTCCCGCATGTCGACCCACGCCCGGGAGCAGTTCTACTTCGACCGGATCATGCCGACGGAGGAGTGGATTTCCCGGGTCGAATGCGTCACCGCGGATGACGTCGGCGAAGAAGCGCAGCGTCTCTTCGACGGCCGGGTCCTCTCCCTCGCCGTCGTCGGCAACGTGGGCAAGCTGCCGGTCTCGGCGCCCGACCTGGCGGGGGCGCTCTAGGAAGCTGTCAGCTGTCAGCTTTCAGCTGTCAGCCGGGTCCCGGAACGCCTCGAGCTCCAGTTTGATCGCGTCGTTACCGGTTCCTGCATTACCCTCCCTTCCTCATGACGCCGATCACGGTCCTGGTCGCGGTGCTGCCGCACGGCGAGGGGCTGGAGCTTCCGGCGTATGCGACGCCGGGTTCCGCCGGCTGCGACCTGCGGGCCGCGGTGACCGCCCCGCGCACCCTCGCGCCCGGCGAGCGCTCCGCGGTGGAGACCGGGATCACGGTGGCGATCCCGGAGGGGTTCGAGGGACAGGTCCGGGTCCGGAGCGGGCTGGCGCTGACCCGCGGCCTCGCGGTCTTGAACGCCCCCGGCACGATCGACAGCGACTACCGGGGAGAGATCAAGGTCATCGTCGCGAACCTGGGGTCCGATCCCATCCGGATCGAGCGCGGCGACCGGATCGCCCAGCTCATCTTTTCCCCCGTCGTCACGGCCCGATTCGAGACGACCGCGGAGCTGCCCGCGACCGTCCGCGGCGCCGGCGGGTTCGGATCGACGGGCTCCTGACTTTCGCCCCGTTCGTGCGGGACTACGTCTCCGCCCTGGCGGAGGGGGACCCCGGGTTCGTTTCCGAGATCCATCCCGCCGACGAGATGTTCTCCTACGGGGTTCACTCGCTGCGCGGAAATAGGGACGCGGGAGCCATCCTCTATTTCTCGACCGGGCGCCAGATCGCGGACGCGATCCTCGCGGCCCGACGCTGGAGATTCAAGGGGCGGGATCCCGGATCCCTGCTGGATTTCGCGAGCGGATTCGGGCGCGCGACGCGGTTCCTGACGCGAGCGATAGCCGGTCTCTGGATCTCGGAGATCGACCCGGCCGCGGTCGACTTCCAGCGGTCCCGGCTCCGCGTTTCGGGAGTGGTCTCGACCCGGGCCGCGGCGGAGTTCGATCCGGGGCGGCGGTTCGACGCGATCTCGGCGTCGTCGTTCTTCAGCCATCTCCCGGCGGACGCCTTCGAGGAGTGGCTGGCGCGGCTGTACGCCCTTCTGAACCCCGGCGGGCTGCTCTTTCTCAGCACCCACGGCGCCTCGTTGCTGGCGGAAGCGGCGGACTGGTCGCGCGGGCTGGTCTTTCGAAGGGAGAGCGAGACCGAGAGGCTCGATCCCGCCGAGTACGGGACTTCCTGGGTCCGTTCGGAGTTCGTCGAGGCCGCGGCGGCCCGGGTCTCCGGCGGGCAGGCGGCTCTCCATGGCCTGCCGTTCGGCCTCTGCGGCCACCAGGACCTCTACCTTCTGTCAAGGCCGCCCCATCTTCCGGCGGAGCCGCCTTCGATTCCGCGCCTCCCTCGAGGCGAGCTGTCGACGCTCGAGGTGCGGGGCGGGGAGCGGCTCCTCGTGGACGGATGGGTCGAGGCGGACGCCGAACCCCTCGTCACGTTTCTGATCGAGAACCGGCCGCTCGCGGTGTCGCGGCTTCGCGCAAGCGAAGCCGGGCGCGTCTGGTCGTTCGACGTGCCGATCGCCGGGATCCCTCCCGACGCCGTCGTGCGAATCGAGGCGGCCACCCCGGAGGGAGGCGTTCGCGTTCTCGCGATGGGGACGCTGCGCCCGTACCTCTAGCTTCGTCCTCATTTCCTTCGCCTCGCGGGTCGGATTCCCGATCGCGTCTGCTACTCTGTCCGCACATGCGCGTCAGCGTTCTCGCTTCGGGTTCCGGCGGCAATTCCTGCGTCGTCGAGAGCGGCGCGACGCGCGTGCTCGTCGACGCGGGACTTTCCGGCAGGGAAATCGAGCGGCGTCTGCGCGCGCGCTCGATCGATCCCGAGTCGATCGCGGGCATCTTCGTGACGCACGAGCACAACGACCACTCTTCGGGAGCGCTCGCGTTCTCGACCCGCTGGGGGTGCCCCGTCTTCGCCAGCGCCGGGACCGCCGCGGCCCTCGGCCTCGAGGGGGATCTCTTCTCGCCGTTCGTCCGCATCGATCCCGGCCGGGACGGGCGGATCGGCGCCCTCGGATTCCGCGCCCTTGCGACGCCCCATGACGCGAAAGACTCCGTCGTCTACGCCTTCGAGGCCGACGACGCCCGTCTGATCGTCGCGTCCGACCTCGGGCGCGCCGAGCCGGAATTCGTCGATTTCCTGCGGGGAGCGACCACGCTTCTCCTGGAGTTCAACCACGACGAGGACATGCTCCGGGACGGCCCGTACACGTGGTTCCTGAAAAAGAGGATCTCGGGAGGCTGGGGGCATCTCTCCAACCGCCAGTCCGGGGACGCCGTGCGCGCCGCCGCGGGGCCGCGGCTGCGGCGGGTCGTCGCGACCCATCTCTCCCGGACCAACAACGTCCCCGCCCTGGTTCTGGCGGTGCTCGCGCAGGCCCTCGATCGGGCGGAGTGTCCGGCCGTGTTCGACGTGGCCGATCAGATCCGCGGATACGATCCGTTTGACGCGTGAAGGTCGAAGTCCGGGTCTATCCGCGCGAAGGGATCCTCGATCCGCAGGGCAAGGCGATCGCCGCCGCGCTGGTCCGGCTGGGGCACGGGTCGGTCGAAGGAGTCCGGGCGGGCAAGATCTTCTTCCTCGACGTCGCGGGCGATGACCGCGCGAAGGTGGAGGCGGAGGCTCGGGTCATGGCCGAGGAGCTCCTCGCCAACACGGTGATCGAGGGATACGACGTGCGGGTGCTATGACGGGTAGCTCTCAGCTCTCAGCTCTCGGCTCTCAGCTCGGAACGTGTCGGAGCACGAGGACTCACGACGTTCGCCTTTCGCGATGCCCCCTTCGCCCCCGCCGCGCGCCATGAAATTCTCGATCGTCGTCTTCCCGGGCTCCAACTGCGACCAGGACTGCGAGCACGTCGTGCGCGAGCTCCTCGGCTGCGAGGCGGAGTACGTCTGGCACGCCGAGACCGACCTCAAGGGCGCCGACGCGGTCATCATTCCCGGCGGTTTTGCATACGGCGATTACCTGAGGGCGGGCGCGCTCGCGAGGTTCTCCGCCGTCATGGAGAGCGTGGGCCGTTTCGCGCGGCAGGGCGGTCCCGTGCTCGGAATCTGCAACGGGTTCCAGGTCCTGCTCGAGGCGGGTCTTCTCCCCGGGGCGATGCGGGTCAATCGCGATCTGCGATATGTCTGCCGCGACGTCCACCTGCGGATCCAGAGCTCGGAGACGCCGTTCACCCGACTCTACGACGAGGGATCCGTGGTCCGGATGCCCATCGGGCACATGGAAGGCAACTACACGGCGCCTCCTTCCGTCCTCGACGAGCTCGAGCGCGAGGACCGAGTCGTGTTCCGGTACTGCGACGAGCGAGGAGCGGTCGCGGACGCCGCCAACCCGAACGGGGCGGACCGGGCGATTGCCGGCATCTGCAGCCGCGATCGCAACGTGGTCGGTCTGATGCCGCACCCGGATCGCTGCGCCGAGGCGCTTCTCGGCAACGACCAGGGTCTGAAGATGTTCCAATCGGCGGTGACGGCCCTCGCGGCCCGCTGACCGCCGCCCGCCACCCGGTCCATCGAGGACATCGACGACCCGCACGGCTTCGAGGTACGATTCCGACCGTTCGTCCCCGAAATCCATGACCACGCCGCTCTTGCTGATCCTTCTGGCGATGGGACCGGGCTCGCCGAAAAGCGTCCCGGCCGGGACGATGTATCCATCCCACCTGATGGTGGACCAGGAAGTGACGGTCACTTCGAGGATCACCGGCGTCATCGAGACAATCCACGTCGAGCGGGGCGCGAGCGTCTCGCGGGGTCAACCCCTCGCAACGCTCGACTTGCGCGAGTTCGCTCAGGACGTGCAGCAGGCCAAAGAAGACATGGAGCTCAAGAAGGCCGAGCTCGAGAGGGCGCGGACCCTGAGCGCCGGCGGGATCTCGAGCAAGGCTGACCTGGACGAGAAACGGGCGCGGCACGCCGTTGCGGTGGCCGCCTGGGAGAAGGCGAAGGCGATTCGCGACTACGCCGTCATCCGCGCGCCCTTCCCGGGAATGGTCACGGAAAAGTCGGCGCGGGTCGGACAGAAGGTCGTGGACGTTCAGAACATCCCTCTCTTCAAGATCACGGCCTTCGAGCCGCTGCTCGCGAGGATCTATCTTCCGGAGAAGGAGCTGCTGAATGTCCGCCGGAACGAAGCCGTCGAGGTGACGCCGGTCAGCTTCCCGGAAGCGCGCACGACGGGCACGATCGAGTTCATCAGTCCGACGGTGGACGCCGCCAGTGGAACGTTTCAGGTCCTGATCCGGGTGCGACGGGACTCCGGGCGGAGGGTTCTCCGGCCGGGCCTCGCCGTCCAGGTGAGGCTTCCGGCCGACCCGAATCGGTGAGCAACGCGCGCCGCCCTCGCGGTCCCTCCCAGCTGCGCTCGACTCTCGACCGGGTCCTGATTCACGACATCAAGAACATGGGCTTCCGTCTCGAGCTTCTTCTCTCGAACCTCGAAGAGCACTACGACGACCCGGAGTTCAAGCGCGCCGTGGCCGAGCTCCTGCGGTCGACCGTCGATCGGCTCGACGGCATTGTGGGCCGGTTCTCGGCGCATGAAGATTCCGTCCTCATCAAGGTCGGCCTCGACTTGAACGAGGTTCTGCGCGACGTCGCGGAGAGGGCGATCGGGCGCGCCCGCCGCGCGGGCGGCGATTCCGGCCGGCTCCCGGCTGTTTCCCTCTCGCTCGGAGAGTTGCCCGAGATCTGGGGAGATCCCTACTACCTCGCCGATGCTTTGGCGAGTCTCGTCGAGAACGCTCTCGAGGCGACTCCGCCGGAGGGCAAGGTCGTGGTGAGGAGCTTCTCGGAGAAGACACGCCGCCGGCCACGCGCGCTGGTCGAGATCATCGACAACGGCGCGGGAATGTCGCGCGAGTTCGTGCGCGACCGCCTCTTCCGCGCCTTCGAGACGACCAAGCCGGACGGAGTCGGCCTGGGACTGGCCACGGCACACCAGATCATCCGGTTCCACCAGGGGACCATGCGCGTGCTCTCGGAGCCCGGCGGGGGCACGGTGGTGCGGTTGAATTTCCCCGGCATCATCCCGGCCACGCCCGCGCCGGAGGCACGGTGATCGATTCGGCGCTCCCGCCGGCGCCGGGAACCATTCTCGTCGTCGAGGACGATCCCTTTTTGCTCGAGCAGCTGAAGTGGTCGCTCAAAGGGGCCTTCGAGGTGCGCGGCGCGCGGGACGCGGTCGAGGCACGGGCGCTGCTCGAATCGGACCCGGAGCTTTATCTCTTCGACCTGCGGCTGCCTCCCTCCGGCCTCGTCGAGGAAGGCTTCCAGCTTCTTTCCGAGGCGAGGCGGCGCAACCCCGAGGCGACGGTCGTGATGATGTCGGGAGAGGAAGACCGCCAGGCGGCGCTGCGCTCGATCGAGCTCGGCGCGTTCGACTTTTTCCGAAAGCCCGTCGACGCGGGGGAGTTGATGGTGATCCTGAAACGGGCCCTCGAGCGGCGACGGCTCCTCGCGGAGAACCGGGAACTGAAGAAAAAGCAGACCGAGGAGAGCTCCTTCGACCGGCTCGTGGGTCAGAGCGCGCCGATGCTCCGGCTCTTCCGGGAAATCGAGAAGGTCGCGCCATCGGATGCGACCGTCATGCTGCAGGGAGAGAGCGGCACCGGCAAGGAGCTCGTCGCGCACTCCATCCACCAGCGCAGCGCGCGGCGGGCCCGCCCTTTCATCGCCGTCAACGGGTCGGCACTGCCGGAGACGCTGGCGGAATCCGAGCTGTTCGGGCACGAGAAGGGCGCCTTCACGGGCGCCAACGCGTCCCGCGCCGGCCGTTTCGAGATGGCGCAGGGCGGCACGCTGTTCCTTGACGAGATCGGCACCCTGTCCGCCGCCGTGCAATCGAAGCTCCTGCGCGTCCTGGAATCCCGCGAGATCGACCGGCTCGGCGGGCGCCGGAGCATACCCGTCGACTTCCGGTTGATCTCCGCCACCAACGAGGACCTGGAAGCTCGCGTGGCGGCGGGGAGCTTCCGCGAGGATCTCTTCTATCGGATCAGCACGATTCCGCTTCGCATCGCGCCGCTGCGCGAACGGAAAGAGGACATCCCGGTCCTGGTGGAGCATTTCCTCGCCAAATACGCCGCCCGGCATCGCAAGGCGCAGCCCCGGCTCGCGGAAGGAGTTCTGGAGCGGCTGGTCTCTCACGCCTGGCGCGGCAACGTGCGCGAGCTCGAGCACGTCGTCGAAATGCTCGTTCTATTTTCCGAGGGGGACCTGATCGGACTGGAGGACCTTCCGCGCGGCGTGCGGGCGACGGTGGCGGTCCCGGTTGCGGGTTCGCCCGTTTCGTTCGCGGGGGCGGTCGAAGATTTCGAGAGGAAGCTGCTCTCCGAGGCGATCGCCCAGGCGGGGGGCGTCAAGGCCGAGGCGGCCCGCCGTCTGAAGCTCGACGGGAACCAGATCAAGTATCTCTGCCGGAAATACTCTCTTTAGACCGGTGAATAATTCAGCCGCGGGTGGAAAAGTCATCCGAGCCCGGTGATCGCCGCCTTTCTCTTTTTTTCGTGCGCCCCCACGAGATCAACGACTTACGCAGGAGTTTGCGTTCTCATCGATGTGGCCCCGCGTTTGCGATGCCGGATGACAAAGAGGAGGTGACCGATGGCAAAGGAAGTCAGGATCACTTTGACCGAGGAGCAGAAGGCGAAGATCAAGGCGGCCACGGGAAAGACCATGGGAGAGATCCGGGTGTCGAGCCTCGGCAACAACATCGCCCTGGCTCCCGGCCAGCAGACCTCCCGCATGGGCGACCAGTCGTCTTTGCGCGTCGGTGACCAGGAGGCGCTTCGTGCCGGCGATCAGGAAGCGCTGCGCGCGGGGGACCAGGAGGCTCTTCGGGCGGGCGATCAGGAAGCGCTGCGCGCGGGGGACCAGGAGGCGCTTCGCAGCCAGGTCGAGTAAGGCTCTTTCCTGTCGAATCTCGAGGCCCCGCGCGCGCGGGGCCTTTTCTTTACCAGACGATGGTTCGAAGCCAGCGCCAGAGCACGTCGAACATGCGGGAGGCATAGGACGCCCGCGCGGACCGGATCTTCAAGGTGGCGTGCGCCCCCGGGAGAAGCATTCCATCCGTGTTTTCGAAGACGGCGAGGGCGACGAAACGGTCCGGCTTCGGTGAGGGGAGGCGGGGATCGATGCCGGCGGCGGCGGTCAGCGGCTGCTCCACTGTCGCGGGAGAGATGGAGGCGATCGAACCCGGCCACGACTCCATGGGACGGGTCATGATGAGCGCCTTCACGGGCGCGCCGGCCTTCAGGTACTCGAGGAACCGCTCCGACACTTCCGCTTCGGCCACCATCCGCCGGCAGTCGCCGATTCGAGCGAGCGCGAATCCCGCCGGCACGGATCGGCCCTGAAGGTCCTGCATGCGAGGCGACAGCACCCGCCCGGCGATCGGGCTTCTCACGAGCAGGAACCCCTGCCGGTATTCGGTCGTCTGACGGGCCGTTTGCGCCGCCAGCGCGCGGCTGCCCGACTGAAAGGCGAGTCCGGCGTTCGAGGCGGCCCGATCGGCGTGCGACTTCTTCGTGAACCGTTCCTCCTGGGAGCGAAACCGGCTCGCATCCGCTTCGAGCGCGGGGTTGCCCAGCCGGACGATCGGCTGCCCCTTCGCGACCAGGTCCCCTTCGCGGACGAACACGTCGGTCACAACGCTCTCCTCCGGAGCCTGGACGGTCAGCTGTTCGCGCGGCTTCAGGACCGACGTGGCCTCGATCGTCCGGGCAGTCCAGGGAACGGCGAGCAGGATCACCAGAGCGACCGCAGATCCAATGAGCGGCCACCGCCTTCGGGGCGACATGACGATCTCCTTTTTGTCCAGGTAGAAGAGCTTTGCGATCCGCGCGGCCTTACGGAGCCGCTTCCGAAACAGATAGAAGAGGGTCAGCATGAGAAGGACCGCGGCGATGTCGGGGAAATACTTCGTGTAGAGGTTGTTGAAGAGTTTCCCGATCACGAACATGACGGAGGCGGTGTAGACGGCGGCGAGCACTCCATAGACCACGCACAGACGCCGCTTCCGCTTTGTCATCGCGGGTATCTCGACGGGTAGCCTCAGAACGTACTTCTGGAAGCCCGTGCTCAGGAGCTTGAACGAAGCCTCGCGGAGGTCCTGCAGCTGAAGAACGCTCGAGAGCGCGTAGTAGCCATCGATTTTGATGAGCGGGTTGATGTTGAAGAAGATCGTCGAGAATCCGGTGAGGAGCATCGTCTTGTAGGCGAACTGGTGCAGGAAGGAATCGGGATAGGACAGGAGCCAGAGGGCGGTGGCGGTGCTGCAGATGATCGCCTCGACGTAGATGCCCGCGACCGTCACCCAGAGGCGCTGCCATCGGCTCGGGAACATGAACGAGTCCGAGGTGCTGCAGTAGAAAGCCGGAGTGAAATAGAAGAGAACCAGACCGATGTCGTGAACCTCTCCTCCATACATCTTGCACACGTAGCCATGGCTGAATTCGTGGATGGCTCCGATGATCGAGAGGATGAAGAAGAAGTGGAGGACGTCCAGCAGCGGCTTCCCGAAGAAATGGTACAGGTCCATCGTGCCCGCCCAGATCGGCTGCCAGTTCCGGATGAAGACGCCGACGGTCCAGAGCGACGCGATGCAGGTCAGCGCGACCATGGGCGGAGACCAGATCCAGCGCACGTACTTGACCGTCCGGGTCAGGATCCGGTCCGGGTCGAGGACGTGAAACATGATGAAGAACGGGTTGAACCCCTCCGACTTCGCCTCCGCGGTCTCTTCGCGCAGCGTCCGGAACTTGTCGAGAAGA
This sequence comes from Thermoanaerobaculia bacterium, assembly GCA_038203955.1. Taxonomy (GTDB): domain Bacteria; phylum Acidobacteriota; class Thermoanaerobaculia; order UBA5066; family Gp7-AA6; genus JALYUA01. The sequence continues at coordinate 9,902 of JBBRDK010000072.1, forward strand.
GTGAGGCTCCGTTCGGCGGCGGTCAGCTCGATGAGATCCATCCGGCGCAGAAGCTCGTCCCACTCGAGCACCATAGCCAGGTCGACGGGGTTCCGGCCCGCGCGGCGGTTGAACTCGGCCAGGATCTCGGAGTGCGTGCGCGAGCCGTCGAAGAGGTGGATGAGACGCCACTGGATTTCCTTGAACCTGTAAAACGCCATCTCCCGGGGGTCTTTGACGATCCACATCACCTCGCCCAGCTGAACCTGTCTCCGGATGGTCAGGTCTTTGCGCAGCGAGGGACGCGGCTCGGGCGGTCCGTGGCGGGCCGCGAGGGCCTTGACGCTTTCGCCGGGCTTGCCGGCGGCGAGAAGCTTCGTGGGTCTGAGTGCGCTCAAGGCAGGATCGGCCAGATCTTCTTCCAGAACCAGCGAACGGGTTTTCGAAAAATGGCGACCGCGATGGGAGCCCGTTCGCCGGACACTTTCGCCGATCCCTGGATGCCGGTCTGTAGTCCCTCCGGGTGCTCGATCCTCGCTTCCGCGATCACGAAGCTGTCGTCCCCGTCCTGTCGGACGTGTGAGCCCGGCCGCGTGATCGTGCCGCGGAAGGTCCGGGTTGGATACGGGTTGAGCTTCAGGGCGACGGACTGGCCGGGCCGGATGAGTGTGGCATCCATTTCCGGCACGGCGACCTCGGCCAGCACGGTGCCGAGATCGGCGATGACGCAGAGCTCGGTGCCTTTCGTCAGGAGCTGGCCGACGCGCTCTTCGATCCGGGGAGTCACGATGGTGCCGGCGACGGGCGCCCGGAGGCTCGTGCGCTCGAAGCGGTCTTCCTCGAAGGAAAGTTTCGCCTTCATCTCGTCGCGTCGTGAGCCGGCCTCGAACATCGCCGCGGAATCACCGGCCTCCTGGAACTTCGCGACGTCGCTCTCGGCGATCTGATAGCCGGCGCGCGCGTCCGCGACCGCGGAGCGGTAGGTCTCCGGGTCGAGCGTCGCGATCACCTCGCCGGCGGCCACCGAATCTCCTTCGTGGCGGACCACGGACAGGATCGTGCCATCGACGCCCGCCGTGACGGCAGCGCGGCGCCCGGGCAGTATTCGCGCCGGACCGCCCACGCGAATCCGCCAGGGCACGGCGAACAGAAAGAGGAGCAGGGCGGCCGTGCCGACCGTCCAGGCGAGCCGCCGTCTCCTCGGAATCTCGAGGAGCTTCCGGCGGCGCTCGGCGAGCGGTCTCAGGAACCCGGGCAGGGGAATCTGCTTGTACAGCTGGGCATTCCGCACGGCGACGGTCGCCTGGTTGACCAGGATCGCGAGGAGGTCTCGCTTGTCCTCGTCCAGGATGAGCGGGCGTTTCCGGAAAAAGGCGAGGATGCCGAGCTTTCCTTCTTCGTCGTTCAAGAGAAGCCCGTGGAACGAGCGGAACCCCGCCCGCTCGAAGAATCCCCGGAACTTCTCCTCGGTCTCCGGCCGATCGGCCTGGATCTTCCCGTCATCGCCCTGGATCACCGCGACGTCCGAGCCGCTGAAGAAGACCCATTCGAGGAGCTGCTCGGTCAGGTGGATCCGCGGATCCTTACGATCCACCGTGAGAGTGCCGGAGATCGCGCCGAGGCGCAGCTTGCCCCGGTCCATGATCGCGATCGCGCACTGATCGTAGGAGATCAACGCCGCCGTCGCGTTCACGATCCTCTTCATGACCTTGTCGAGGTCGAGGGTGGCCGTGATCTCGCGGCTGACGGTCAGGAGCGCGTCGAGCTCCTGGACCTTTTTTTCCGCCTCGTATTGCCGCGCGTTGTGCAGCGCCCGGACCGCCTGCCTTGCCAGATCCCCGATGAGCTCCTCGTCCTCGGACGTGAACTCCGGGTTGCGGCCCCGCTTGTTGACGAGAGTGAGCGCTCCAACGGACTGGTGGCCCTCGACCAGCGGCACGGCGAGGAGCGACCGGACCACGAAGCCTTCGGCGTCCTGCGACGCCGGATCGCCGGCGGGTATCGCGTTGCGCCGGACGGCCTTTCGGTCGGCGAGAACGTCTCCCGCGACGCTCGCCCCCACGGCGGCCGGGGCGGAGGCGATCTCGTAGTTCTCATTCACCACGGTCTCGCCGAGGACCAGTTCCTGTCCGTCTTCTCCAAAGAGCCAGATGGAGCCGACCTCGGCCGTCCCGAAGTCGACCGCCTTTCGAGCGATGATCCGGGTGAGCTCCGAGAGGTCGATCGTCGAGCCGAACGCCTTGGACAGGTCGTAGAGCGCCGTGAGCCTCTCGATCGCCTGCCGCATTCCGGCCGTCTTTCGCTCGGCGCGCAGCGCGCGCTCGAACCGGGGTGCCGCCTGTTCGAGCAGGCCGCCGAGACGGGTCAGGACCTCGTGGGGTCTCGGCGGTTCGGAAAAGAAAAGCAGGAGGGCCGCGACGACTTCCTCCGCGCGCGACACCGGCACGGCGAGGCACGACCCGGGGGGAGGATCCCCGGTCCACGCGGCCAGGCGCGCGGGAACCTCCGACGGCGCCATGGCGATGGGTTCGCGGTCCCGCAGGATCTCCTGCGCGAGAGGGTCCTGCCGGGAGATCGTGCGGCGGCTGGATTTCCGCCCTCCGTCTCCGGCGATGCCCGTGCAGGCGAGCAGAGGATGAGTCGGATCGGGGGTCCACGAGAGCGCCGCGGTTGCTCCGGTGAGATCGGCGCTCCAGCGCGCGAGCCACGCGGAGAGCTGGGACAGAGTTTCACAGGCAGCCAGTTCCGAAGCGGCCGTGCCGCTTCCCGCCACGTCTCCGGGCTCGTCCGCCAGAACCTCTCCTAAAAGCTCATGACGGCCTTTTCAGGGTCGTCGTAAATCTCGAAGACGGAGTCGAGCTTGGTCATTTCGAGGAGCCTTCGAACCTGCGGGCCCGCGCGGAGCAGCTTCGTCTGACCGCCCTCATTCTGTGAGGTCGTCATCGCGCGGACGAGCGCTCCGAGTCCGGAGCTGTCGAGGAACCGCACCCCGGTCATGTCGATCAAAAGGTTGATCTGCCCTTGCTCGAGGAGACCCGCAATGGTCTTCTTGAACGCCGCCTCCGACTCGCCGATGACGAGGTCGCCGTCGACGGTCACGATCGTGACCGGGCCATCCTGCCGAACCGAGAGGGGCATGCGTGCGGCGGATTATATGGCCGTGCCCGGCGAAAGAGGGTGCGGTGCGTGGCGGGGAAATCTGAGGTCGGCCCGGGCGCCGGGATCCCCCTGTGGGGTGGCTGGTGATAAGTTCGCGAGGCGTGGCCGGTCCTCCAGCGGATTCTCGTCACCCCGCTCCATCACCGTCTTCCGTGGCGATCACCCCCGAGCTCGTCGCCGGACACAACCTTTCCGCGGAGGAATACGGGCGGATTCTGGAGATCCTCGGCCGGCAGCCGAATTACGTCGAGCTCGGGATCTTCTCCGCCATGTGGAGCGAGCATTGCTCGTACAAGTCTTCCCGGCTCCATCTTCGGAAGTTCCCGACCACCGGGTCTCGCGTCATCCAGGGCCCCGGCGAGAATGCGGGCGTGGTGGACATCGGCGACGGGCTCGCCGTGGCTTTCAAGATGGAGTCCCACAACCATCCGTCCTTCATCGAGCCCTACCAGGGCGCGGCGACGGGGGTCGGGGGGATCCTGCGCGACATCTTCACCATGGGCGCGAGGCCGATCGCGTCCCTGAACTCGCTGCGCTTCGGCTCCCTCGACGCGCCCCGCATGAAGCACATCGTGGACGGGGTGGTGCGCGGCATCGCGGGCTACGGCAACTGCATGGGGATCCCGACGGTCGGAGGGGAGACGACGTTTCATTCCGCCTACAACGGCAACATCCTCGTCAACGTCTTCAACGCCGGCATCGTCCGGGCCGACCGGATTTTCCTGGGGCGGGCGGAGGGCGCGGGCAATCTCGTCGTGTACGTCGGCTCGAAGACGGGCCGCGACGGGATCCACGGCGCGACCATGGCGTCCGAGGAGTTTGCCGGCGACGAGACGTCGCAGAAGCGGCCGAACGTGCAGGTCGGCGACCCGTTCACGGAAAAGCTGCTCCTCGAGGCGTGCCTGGAGCTCTTCGCGACGGACGCCGTCGTCGGCATCCAGGACATGGGAGCCGCGGGCCTGACCTCCTCGACGTTCGAGATGGCGGGACGGGCGGGCAGCGGAGTCGAAATCGATCTCTCGAAGGTGCCCGCCCGCGAGACCGGCATGACGCCGTACGAGATCATGCTCTCGGAATCCCAGGAGCGGATGCTGCTGGTGTGCCGGAGCGATCGCCTTCCCGAGGTGCTCGCGATCTTCCGCAAGTGGGAGCTCGACGCGATCGAGATCGGAAAGGTGACCGACACAGGGCGCGTCGTGCTGTTCTTCGGGGGCGAAAAGGTAGCAGACCTGCCCGCGGCGCCGCTGGCGGACGAGGCGCCCGAGTACGACCGGCCGAGGCGTCCGGCCGCCGCGCCGCCTCCCCCGCGGTGGCCGGAGGAGCCGGAGCCCTCGGATTACGGCGCGTGTCTCCGCGGCATCCTCGCGTCGCCCAACGTCTCTGAAAAGTCGTGGATCTGGACGCAGTACGACCACATGGTGGGCACCAACACGGTCGGGCGGCCCGGGGGAGACGCCGCCGTCGTCCGGGTCAAGGGAACGAGGAAGGCGCTCGCGTTGAAGTCGGACGTGAACCCGTTTTTCTGCGCGCTCGACCCCTACCGCGGCGCGGCGATCGCGGTTGCCGAAGCCGCGCGCTCCATCGCCTGCGCCGGAGGGCGGCCGCTCGCGATCACGGACTGCCTGAACTTCGGAAATCCGGAGAAGCCGGAGGTCATGGCGCAGTTCGAAGCCGCGGTGCGTGGAATCTCGGACGCGTGCCGCGCCTTCGAGATCCCGGTCGTGTCCGGAAACGTCTCCTTCTACAACGAGACGGACGGCCGGGCGATCCCGCCGACCCCGACCGTCGGGATGGTGGGGCTACTCGAGGACGTCGACCTGCGCGTCGGGATGGCCTTCCGCCGGGATGGCGATCGGGTGGCTCTGCTCGGGCAGACGCGCGACGAGCTCGGAGGGAGTGAATTTCTGCGCACCGTCCTCGGCCGCGACGAGGGGCCCTGCCCCGAGATCGATCTGGGGGCCGAACGGCGCCTGTGCGAGCTTCTTCTCGATCTCGCGGCCAACCGGGTCCTCTCTTCGGCGCACGACGTCGCCGACGGAGGGTTGGCCGTCGCGCTCGCGGAGGGCGCCATGGCGGGCGCTCTCGGCGCCGACGTCGAAGTCCGCGGGACCGTTCGGCCCTCCGCCGTTCTGTTCGGCGAGAGCACGGGCCGCGCCGTCGTGTCGTTTGATTCGGGCGAGGAGCGGAACATCGCGGAACGCGCCGCGGCCGCCGCCGTGCCTTTCGTGATTCTGGGCCGCGTCGGTGGCGCGCGTCTGCGAATCGCGGTGAGCGGCGCGCCGCCGATCGACGAGGACCTCCGGGATCTGACTGCGCTCTGGCGATCCGCGTTCCGCCGCTCCATCGAGTCCGCCGAGCTTCTCTGAGCGGCTCCGGGCGTCGGACGACTATCTCGGTTTCCGCGGGCCTTTCGGCGCATCCGGGCCGGCGCCGGAGAGACGGGCAGCCGGGCGCAACGGTCCCCCCGGCCTGACGCGTTGCGCCGGGGCGGCGACGCGTTCGCGGCGAGAAGCGAGCGCTGCCGCCGTGGGCCCGTAGCGGACCTCTTCGAGAAACAGCCCCGAAGGAGGAGCAGTCCAGACCGCCGTCGAGCCGTGCAGCCGCTCCTCCAACAGGCGGCGCACCTCCTCCGGCGTCAGGTTCCCGCGCCCGACCTCGACCAGGGTACCGACCAGGCGGCGGACCATCTTCCAGAGAAAGTGCGAGGCCTCGATCCGGTAGTGAATCTCCTGACCGGCCTCCGTGACGTCGCTCGCGGTGACCACGACCTCCGTCGAATCGAGTCCGGCGGCGTTCTCGCAGAAGGCGGAAAAATCGTGGCGTCCGACGAAGAGGCGCGCAGCCTCGCGCATCGCCGGGGCGTCGAGCCGGTCCTTCACCCACCAGACGAGCCGTTTCTCGAACGCCGTCCGGCGCCGGGAGATCCGATACAGGTAGCGGCGCGACGCCGCGTCGTGCCGCGCGTGGAAATCCGGGGCGGCGGGCTCGGCCGTGACCACGTTGACGTCGAAGGGGAGCCGGTCGTTCAACCCGTGCTGTATCTCGATCGGAGAGAGCTCCTTCCGCGCCTTGACGTGGGCGATCTGCGCGAGCGCGTGGACTCCGGCATCCGTGCGTCCGGCGCCTCCAACCGTCGCGTCCTCGCCAAGGAGCTCGCGGGCGGCGCGTCCCAGAACGCCCTGCACCGTCCGGTCCGCGTTCTTCTGGGACTGCCAGCCGTGGTAGCGCGTGCCGTCGTACTCGAGGGTGAGCTTCCAGGTCGGCACCCGCGGGAGCTTACCTTTCCGGGTGTTCGGGACTCGGCGCAAAAAAAAGGCCGGGCGTCAGCGGGAAGACCCCGCCGACTCCCGGCCGAGATGTCTTGCGAGGCGTCTAGGAGGGGTTCTTGACCTGAAGGTTGTTGTTCACCCGGACGACCCCATTCACGGAGCGGGCGACGTCCGCCGCCATCCGCTTCTGGTCCGGGTTGTCTACCTGGCCGGCGAGCGTCACGACACCGTTGGTCGAGTTGACCTCGATGTTCGTGAGCGTCGACAGCTTCACGTCCGCGGCGAGCTTCGCCTTGACGGACGTCTTGATCCCCGCGTCGTCCACCTGAGTTCCGGCGGACGTGCTCGTCTTGCACCCGGCCACGAACGACGCGAGAACCACGATCGCCGCGATTCCCACCAATCCTCTGAAGCGTTTCACCATGACTACTCCTCCTTTGCCTGCTGGGCCGTTTCGACCCGGGCGATGATCGGAGCCCCCTTCGCCCGGGTGAATCCCGAACTCGTCGAAGAGCCCCCACTGAGAACCAGGTTATTGACTCGTACGACGCCCGACACGGAGAGCACGGCGCGCTGCGCTTCCTGGACCTCCGCGTCCTGCCCCTGCCCGAGGAGAGTGACGACCCCCCGATAGCAGCGGGCCTCGAGGCGGTGCGGGTCGAGCCCCGCCTGCGCGATCGCCTCGTTGGCGCGGCGGGAGAGGTCGCGATCCGCGGCCGTGGCCGCCGTGTGAGCGGAGGAGGCGCAGCCGGCGCCCAGATTCGCCGCCAGCAGAACGGCGCCGGCCGCTCTGGCGGCCCGACCGATCGGCGGACAAGTCTTCCGGCGCAACATCTCGAGCGGGAAAAAGCAGGGACCGTGCCAAGACGGGGCGGCGGGCGGGAAGCCTTACAATCCGCCCCTCTTACCGGGACGCGCCGGCTCGATCGGGGAGGTCGCTCTGGGTTGTCTCGTCCGGACGGTCGGCTCGCTCTGTCTGTTGCTCGCGCTGCTCATCGGATTGCGGCGCGCGACGGAAACGCGTGGAACGATCCCTCCGCTCTCGGCCGGCGAGCGCGACACGGCCGTCGACGGCGTGCGGTGGCGGTCCGGGGAGACGGGCGAGCCCGGCGGCGAGGGAGGCCCCGTGATCTTCGTGCACGGGTTCCTGTCGAGCTCCGCGACCTGGAAGCGCGTACTTGCGGAGTCGGCGCCGGGGCGACTGGCGATTGCGGTGGACCTGCCCGGGTCGGGATTCTCGGACCGTCCCTGGCCCTATGACTACACCGTCCTCGGGCAGGCCGAGCGCCTTCTGAAGTATCTCGACGCGAGAGGCCTTCGCCGCGTCGCCCTCGTCTGCAACTCCTTCGGCGGCGCGGTCTGCGAGGCCGTGGCCGCGGCGCGTCCGGAGCGGGTCGAGGCCCTGGTGCTCGCCGACGCGGCGTTTCCCGGCATGGCCATCCCGGTTGGATTTCGCCTGCTGCGGACTCCCGTCGTGGGCGAGCTACAGATCGAGCTGCTGACACGGCCCGTCATGGGATACACGCTGCGGCACCGCCTTTACGCGCGGCCCGATCGGGTGACGGAAACGACCGTCGACGAGTGGTGGGACCCGATTCCGATCCCGGGCACGCGGCGAGCGGCGCTGGCCGCGGTGCGGACCGGCACTCGAGGAACCGGGAAGCTGCTCGAGAAGATCCGCGCGCCGACGCTCGTGCTGTGGGGAAAGAGCGACGCCCTGCTCGATCCCTCGCAAGGGCTGGCGCTGTCGTCGGCGATCGAGGGCGCTCGGTTCGTCGTGTTGCCCGACGTCGGCCATCTGCCGCAGGAAGAGGACCCGGTCAATTTCTCCCGGACCGTCGCAGGCTTTCTGGAACAGCTGCCGAAGGCGGGGCCGCGATGACCGGCGGCCTGCTCCTCTACGGAGCGAACGGATACACCGGCCGGCTGATTCTGGAGACTGCGCTTCGAGCCGGCCTGCGACCCGTGATCGCCGGGCGGCGCCGGGAGGCGATCGAGCCACTCGCGCGGTACTCCGGCGTCGACTTCCGCGTCTTCGATCTGGCCGACCGGCCGGCCTCCTCCCGCGCGCTGGAGCCTTTCGACGCGATGCTGCTCGCCGCCGGTCCCTTCTCGCGCACCAGCGCTCCGGCTCTGGACGCGTGCGTCGCCGCCCGAACCTCCTATCTCGACATCACCGGCGAGGTCGCGGTCTTCGAGTCCATCTTCGGGAGGAGCGAAGAGGCGAAGGCGGCAGGCATCGCCGTCCTTCCGGGTGTCGGCTTCGATGTCGTTCCGACGGACTGCCTCGCGGCGCTGCTCTCCGAGCGTCTCCCGGACGCCGCCCGGCTGACTCTGGCGTTCCGGGGATTCAAGGCCTCGCCGGGCACGGCGAAGACGATGCTGGAAGGAGCGGGCACGGGCGGGCTGGTGCGCGCCCGCGGAAAGCTCGTGTCCGTTCCTTCCGCCTGGAAGACGCGCGAGATTCCCTTCGCCGACCGCGCGCGGCTGGCGATGACGGTTCCGTGGGGCGACCTCGCGACTGCCTGGCGTTCCACCGGGATTCCCGACATCGAGACGTACGCGGCGGCATCGCCTCGAGCGATCGCCTCGGCGCGACTCTTGCGCCGGCTGTGGCCCCTTCTCGCCTGGAAGCCGGCCCGCCGCCTTCTCGAAAAGGCGATCGCCGCGCGCGTCTCGGGCCCGACCGCGGAGGAGCGCGAGCGGGAGCGTTCTCAGATCTGGTGCCGAGTCGAGTCTTCCGAAGGCCGCGCCGTCGAGGGCAGGATCACGACGATCGAGGGCTACGCCTTCACGGCGGAATCGTCCGTGACGTGCGCCCGCCGGGTCCTCGAAG
>JBBRDK010000073.1:0-19113 GCA_038203955.1 Thermoanaerobaculia bacterium
CCGCTTCACGCCTTTTTTCGCGAGCGTCTCGAAGCGTGCGCCGCCGAAGATCTCCTCGAAGGCCTGGAACGCGATCCGCGCGTTCGCGATGCCGACCTTCGACCGAAGCTCCTTCGCGAGCGTGAGTTCGCGGTCCGATCCGGCTTCCGTCGAGCGCGCGTCGATCTTCTTGTCGGCCATCGTGTCGACCCGGCTCACGAAGAAGCTCGCGACGGACCGAACCCGATCGACCGGCTGGCCCGCCTCCGCCCGCGCCTCCAGCCCCGCGAGATAGGCCTCCATCACCTCCCTGTACCGGGGGACGGAGAAGAGAAGCGTGATGTTGATGTTGATCCCTTCCTCCAGGCACTGGCGAATCGCCGGCACGCACTCCTTCGTTCCGGGGATCTTGACCATGACGTTCGGCCGGTCGCAGGACTTCCACAGCCGCCTCGCCTCTTCGATCGTTCCGTCGCGGTCCAGGGCGAGATGAGGCCCGACCTCGATCGAGACGAACCCGTCGTCGCCCGCCGTGCGGTCGAAGACGGGCCGGAAGATGTCGGCCGCGCGCTGCACGTCCTGAACCTCGAGCCCCTCGAACACCCGGTACGTGTCGAGGCCCTGACCCGCCAGCCGGCGCATGTCTTCGTCGTAGAGGTCGCTGTCCGCGATCGCCTTCTGGAAGATGGTGGGATTGGAGGTCATGCCGGTCAGGGCGTCCTCGCGGATCATCTTGTCCAGCCGGCCACTCGTGAAGAGGTCCCGGCGGACGTAGTCGTACCAGATGCTCTGTCCGAGCGCATTCAGGCGCTGAAGCGGGTTTCCGGTCATGAGACACCCTCCCTGTCGAAGATACCCTTGCGGGCATCGGACTCGATCTGATTCACTTTCGCGAGGCGGCGGACGTGCCGCTCCGCCCCGGAGAACTTGGCGCCGAGATAGGCGCGCAGGACTTCCGCCGCAAGAGCCGGGCCGATCACCCGCGCCCCGAGGCAGATCACGTTCATGTCGTCGTCCTCGACGCCCTGGCGCGCCGAAAACGTGTCGTGGCAAAGGGCCGAGCGGATGCCGGGCACCTTCGTCGCCGCGACGGACGCGCCGACTCCGCTGCCGCACACGACGATCCCGCGGTCGGTCTCGCCGGTTGCGACGGAAACGGCCACGGCGCGCGCGAAGTCGGGGTAATCGACGGCGTCGGTGCTGTCGGTGCCGAAGTCGAGCGGGTCGTGCCCCGCCTCGCGGACGATGCGGATGACTTCGGATTTGAGCGGGAAACCGGCGTGGTCGAAGCCGATCGCGACTCTCACGCGAACAGCGCCTTCGCCTTCCGGACAACGTTCTCGACGGAGAATCCCAGCTCCTTCAAGACGACCTCGCCCGGCGCGGAGGCGCCGTAACGGTCGATCGTCACCGTGTCCCCGCGGTCGCCGACCCAGCGGTGCCACCCGAATGACGTCCCGGCCTCGATCGCCAGGCGGGCGCCGACCGAGCGCGGGAGGACCTCCTCGCGGTAGGCCGCGTCCTGTTCGAGAAAGATCTCCCACGACGGCATGGAGATCACGCGCGTCGAGACCCCTTCGGCCTCGAGGCTCTCGCGCGAGGCGAGGGCGAGCGCCACCTCCGAGCCCGTGGCGATCAGGATGAGCCGGGGCGGCTTCGCGGATCCCTCCGCCAGGATGTAGGCCCCGCGCGCGAGCCCGGAAGCCGGCGCGTACTTCGTCCTGTCGATCACGGGAAGCTTCTGCCGGCACAGCACGAGCCCGACAGGGCCGGACTTTCTGCTCATCGTCACCCGCCAGGCCTCCACGGCTTCGTTGGCGTCGCCGGGCCGGATGATCGTCATCTTCGGCATCGCGCGCAAAGAGGAGAGGTGCTCGACGGGCTGGTGGGTCGGACCGTCCTCGCCGAGACCGATCGAGTCGTGCGTCCAGACGAAGATGTCCGGCAGCTCGTTCAAGGCGGCGAGCCGCACCGACGGCCGCATGTAATCTGAAAAGCAGAAGAACGTGGCGACGAAGGGGCGCAACCCTCCGTGGTAGGAGATGCCGTTCGCGATGCCCGCCATCGCATGCTCCCGGACGCCGAAGTGAAGGTTGCGGCCCGTCCCCGTTCCCGCCTCGAAGCTGGCGAACTTCTTCAAGACGGTGTTCGTCGAGGTCCCGAGGTCCGCGTCGCCTCCGACCAGCCAGGGCACGGTGTCCCCGATCGCGTTCATGGCCTTGCCGGCGGCGGTCCGAGTGGCCTCCTTCTCGCCGGCGGCGAACTGCGGCAGCTTCGCGTCCCATCCCTCGGGCAGGTCGCCGTTCATCCAGCGCGTCCACTCGGCGGCGAGATCCGGAAAGGCCTTCGCGTACCGGGTGAACCGGTCGGCCCAGTCGTTCCGGGCGGCCTCGCCCTTCGTCACCGCTTCGCGGAAGTGCTGGAGCGACTCGGGCGGCACGTAGAAGGGCTCCTCCGAGACCCAGCCGAGCGCTTTCTTGGTGCGGGCGACCTCTTCGACCCCGAGCGGACTCCCGTGCGCCTCGCTGGTACCGCCCTTGTTCGGAGAGCCGTATCCGAGCGTCGTCTTGATGACGATCAGGGAGGGCCGGCTGACCTCCGCAATCGCCGCTCCGATGGCGTTGTCGATCGCGTCGAGGTCGGTGTTTCCGTTATCCACGTGAAGAACCTGCCAGCCGTAGGCGTCGTAACGGCGCGCGACGTCCTCCGTGAACGTGACGGACGTCGGTCCGTCCAGGGTCACCTGGTTCGAGTCGTAGAGGTACACGAGCTTGCCGAGGCCGAGGTGTCCGGCGAGCGACGAGGCCTCGCTGGAAATCCCTTCCATCAGGTCGCCGTCGGAGACGAGGGCGAAGGTGCGGTGATTCACGATCTCGTGCTCGGGCCGGTTGAAGTGCGACGCCAGCATCCGTTCCGCGACCGCCATGCCGACGGCGTTCGCCGTCCCCTGCCCGAGGGGACCCGTCGTGGCTTCGACCCCGGGCGTATCGAGATATTCGGGATGCCCCGGCGTCTTGCTTCCCCACTGCCGGAAGCTCTTCAGATCGTCGAGCGACAGGTCGTACCCCGTCAGGTGCAGCAGGCAGTAGAGCAGCATGCAGCCGTGTCCGGCGGAGAGCACGAAGCGGTCGCGGTCGGGCCACTTCGGATCTCTCGGATCGTGCTTCAGGTAGTTCTGCCAGAGGACATAGGCCATCGGGGCGGCGCCGAGCGGGAGGCCTGGATGACCCGACTCGGCTTTCTGGACCGCGTCGATCGCGAGGGTCCGGATGGTGTCCACGCAAAGCTCGTCGACGGACTTTTCCACGGTGCTCAAGAGCCCCTCTCTTTCGCGAGGACAGAGGGGTCGCGGCTGCCCGAAGGAACCGGCGTCCGGCCGGGAAACCCTCCATCGCGACCCGTAACGGAATTCCGAATCGGGATCCGGCCGCCCGGCGGCCGTTTCAAATCTTATTACGGGGTCGGAGCGGACGCGGATTCCCCCGGGATCGGGAAACGGGAGCCGAGCGACCAGCGGGAGCGAGACGGCCGCGGTACTCCGCGGTCAACTGGATCGGCAATCGGGGACCCGGAGAAGCCCCTTCCGCCTCCCGCCTCCCGGCGGGGCGCCGCCGCCGCCCGGATAGAATCCCGCCGTGGCTTCCCCGCTCGCGCTGAAGCACGCCGGCGGATCCGGCTCCCCGCCCCGGCTCACCTGGACGGCGGCGGCGCTGCGGGACCGCGAACGCCGTCTGGCGCTCGAATGGCTCGAGACGGACGGTCTCGGCGGGTATGCCTGCGGGACCATCGCGGGCGCCCGCACGCGACGGGAGCACGGGTGGTACGTCCCCGCGATTCCCCCGCCCCGCCGCCGGTGGCTCTTCGTGGCCGGGTGCGAGGAGCACGTCACGGCGGGCGGGAAGGAATCGGGAATTTCCACCCAGATCTATCGCGACGCCGTCTATCCGGAGGGTGACCGGCTCTTAACCGAGTTCTCGCTCGACCCCTTCCCGGCGTGGCGCTACGAGACGGGACATTTCTCTCTCGAGCGGACCCTCTGCCTCGTCCGCGACCGTTCGATCACGATCGTGCGCTACCGCAACACGGGCGAACACCCACTCGACCTGTCCGTCCGGCCCCTTCTCCGCTTCCGCAGCGCGCACGAGCTTCGATCCGAGCACGACGAGATCGATCCGACGATCGAAATCCGGGGAGAAGTGTCGTGGGTGCGTCCCGCGGCGTTCCTGCCGCGCCTCTATCTGCGCGCCGTCGGATCGGAGAGCGCCGCGGATCCGCTCTGGTACCGCTCGTTCTTCTACCCGCGCGACGCGGAGAGCGGCCGCGACGCCTCGGAGGACCTGTGGAGCCCGCTGCGCTGGACGTGGACTCTCGACCCGCGGGCGGATGCCTGGGTGCTCTTTTCCCGCGAGGAGGTGGCGAGCGACCCGCGGCATCTGCTGGAGGCGGAGCGGCGGCGCCGCGCGGTGTTTCCCCGTTCAGGCGACCTGCTGTTTGACGAGGTCGCCCGCCGCGCGGAGACGTTCCTCGTGGACGGCGACGACCGGGAAGCGTCGATCATCGCCGGCTTCCCGACGCTCGCCGATCGTGGCCGCGACGCGATGATCGCCGCGCCCGGCCTCGCTCTGGCGACTGGGCGCTTCGGATCGGCGGCGCGCGTCGTGAACTCTTTCGCGGCGATGCGCCGCCACGGCCTGATCCCCGCGCGCTTCGTGAGCGAAGAGGGCCAGCCCGAATACGACTCGGCCGACGCGCCCCTCTGGCTCGTCCTCGCGGTCGAGTGGTTCGGCCGGTGGCGCCGCAATCCGACGCGCCCTTCGCCTCTTCTCGGGATGGTGCGATCCGTCCTCACCTCCTACCGCGCGGGGACGCGCTTCGGAATCCGGGTCGCCGCCGACGGCCTCGTCGAGGTGGGCGGCGCTCCCGGGCGCGCCCTGACCTGGATGGACGCCGTCGTCGACGGAGAGGCCGTGACGCCGCGCACGGGAAGGCCAGTCGAGATCCAGGCGCTCTGGCACGCCGCCTTGAAATCCGCCGCGAGGCTCGAGCGGCTCGCGGGGGAACCCGGCCTGGCGCGCGATCTCGAGACGCAGGCCTGGAAGGTCGCCCGCCGCTTCAACGAGACGTTCTGGTCGGCGGAGAAAGGTCACCTGTACGACGTCATCGGCGAAAACGGCCCGGATCCCACCCTGCGGCCCAACCAGATCTTCGCGGTGTCGCTCTCCGACGACCTGCTGCCGCCGCATCGCGCGCGGGCCGTCTACGTCGCGGTCCGCGACAGGCTTCTGACGCCCTTCGGGCTCCGAACGCTCGATCCTGCCGACCCGCGGTACCGGCCGAGCGGCGGAGGAACGCAGAGAGAATCGGATCTGGCGGCGCACCAGGGCTCGGTCTGGCCGTGGCTGACGGGCGCCTTCGCGGACGCGCACTTCCGGGTTCTCGGGCATCACACGGAAGCTCTCCGCACGTTCCGGGTGTGGCTCGCCCCTCTGCGGGCCTATGTCCGTGACGCCGGACTGGGCTCGATTCCGGAGCGTTTCGATGGCAACGCTCCCCACTGGCCGCGAGGGTCGCGGGCGTGCGCCGCCAGCGTGGCGGAGATTTCGCGCGCGCTCGTGCTCCACCTGCGCGACGATCTTTCGCCCCCTCGCGAAGGAATGGACACGCCCGAGCGCCAGAGGAGTCCGTCCGAGTAATGTCCGCGCATTCCGCTCGCGGCGCGAGCATCGCCTTCGCGCAGCAGGAGATCGCGAGAACAGACTCCTGCGCCGCGACACCTCCCTGATACCGTCTCCGGGTGCGCGTTCTCATGTTCGGGTGGGAGTTCCCGCCCCACGTCACGGGAGGCCTGGGAGTCGCTTCGGCGGGGCTCGTCGGCGGGCTGCTCGAGACGGGCACCGAGGTGGTTCTCGTCCTGCCGCACCACCCATTCGCGGCAGGACACCCGCTTCTCTCGATCATCGATTCGGGGGAGGTCGCAGCCGAGGACGACCGGCCGCATCGGAAGCGATTTCTGCTGCGGCTCCGCCGCGTCCCGAGCCTTCTCCGGCCGTATCTGACCGACACGTCGTACCAGGAAGACCTCGTCGCGGCGCGTGAGACCGGGACGACCTTCCGCGGGCTCTACGGTCCGGACCTCGCGACGGAGGTTCTCCGATATGCGGAGGTCGCGGGCCGCATCGCGCGGCGGGAGCGGTTCGACGTGATCCACGCGCACGACTGGCTGACCTATCTCGCGGGAATCGAGGCGCGCCGCGCCTCGGGCAAGCCGCTCGCGGTGCACGTGCATGCGACCGAGTTCGACCGGTCTCCGACGGGCGGGAACACGTTCGTGAGCGAGACGGAGCGGCTCGGGGTCTCGACGGCCGACCGCGTCATCGCCGTCTCCCGCTACACGGCGGACACCGTCTCAGAGCGGTACGGCGTCCCGCGCGAGAGGATGCGCGTCGTCCACAACGCGATCGACACCCATGAGAGCGTCGGGTCCTGGGAGGTCTCGGAGCAGGACCCGCTCGTTCTTTTCGCGGGACGCATCACGTGGCAGAAGGGCCCGCAGTTTTTCGTTGACGCCGCGGCTCTCGTCGCCCGGGAGATCCCCAACGTGCGCTTCGCCGTCGCAGGTTCCGGAGACCGTCTCCGGCCGATGATGGACCGCGTCGCGTCGCACGGGATCGAACGGCATTTTCTGTTCACCGGTTTCCTTCCGCCGGCGGAGCTCGACCGGCTCTATGCGCGCGCGGACGTGTACGTCATGCCTTCTGTCTCCGAGCCGTTCGGATTGACCGCTCTCGAGGCGCTTCGCCACGGCACGCCCGTCATCGTCTCCCGCAATGCCGGAGTCTCGGAGGTCGTGCGGAACGTCCTCCGGGTCGATTTCGGCGACACCAGCGATCTCGCCTCGAAGATCCTCTCGGTCCTGCTCTTCCGCCCGCTCTCGGACGCTCTCGGGGCGGGGGGGCGCGGCGAGGTGGCGGGCCTGTCATGGAAGGATGCCGCCTTGAAGTGTCTGAAGGTGTACAGAGAGTTGAGCGTTGAGCGTTAAGCGTCCGGAGAGAAGTTGAGAGTTGAGAGTCGAGAGTACGGGAACCCGCCTTTCGCCTTTCGCCCCCCCCGCCCAGCCCCCAGCGCCCTTCGCCAACGCCGATACAATCCGTCCGGCTAAATGATTCCCGTCTGTCTTTACTTTCAGGTACACCAGCCGTACCGGCTGCGGCCTTACAACTATTTCGACATCGGGCGCGAGCATCGTTACTTCGACGACGAGAAGAACCGGGCCCTGCTCCGCCGCGTGTCGGACAAGTGCTACCTGCCCGCGACAGCCATGCTGATGCGGATGCTCGAGCGGCACCCGGCGTTCTCCGTTTCGTTCTCGCTGTCCGGATGCCTGCTGCAGCAGTTTCGGGACTTCGCGCCGGAAGTCCGCGAGGCTTTTCAGGCGCTCGCCGCTACGGGGCGCGTCGAGTTCCTGGCCGAGACCTCTCACCACTCGCTCGCCTGGCTCGCTTCCCGCGCCGAGTTCCAGGCCCAGATCGAGATCCACCGGGAGCGGGTCCGCGATGACTTCGGCGTCGAGCCGCGGGTGTTTCGGAACACGGAGCTCATCTACTCGGACGACCTGGCGCGCTACCTGGAAGAGCGCGGATACGCCGGTGTGCTCGCGGACGGAGTCGAGCCTCTCCTGGGGCCTCTCTCGCCCGACCACCTCTACCGCGCCGCGACTCCCGCCGGCCTGCCGCTCCTGCTCCGCGACTACCGGCTCTCCGACGACATCGCGTTCCGATTCTCGAATCGATCGTGGAAGGAGCACCCGCTCACCTCCGAGAAGTACGACCGCTGGGTGAGCGCCCTGACGGGCGAGATCCTTTCCCTCTTCATGGACTTCGAGACGTTCGGCGAGCACCAGTGGAAGGAGACCGGGATCTTTCAGTTCTTCGAGGCCTGGGTCGAGCTGTACCTGTCCCGCCCGGGAGCCCGGTTCCTGACCCCTTCGCAGGCGATCGCGACGCTTCCCGCGCGGGACCGCCTCTCCGCTCCGCGCCTGCTTTCCTGGGCGGACGAAGCGCGCGACCTGTCCGCCTGGCAGGGCAACGATCTCCAGCGTGACGCGCTGCGGCGCCTCTTCGCCCTGGAGGATCGGGCGAAGGCATCCGGATCGGACGCCGCCCTGCGCGACTTCCGGCGGCTCACGACCTCCGATCATTTCTACTACATGGCCACCAAGTCGTACGGCGACGGAGAGGTTCACGCGTATTTCTCGCCGTTCGATTCTCCCTACGAGGCCTACATGGCATTCATGCACATCGTGTCGGACCTGGAGCATCGCGTGGCACCCGCCCGGCGGAGCGCTTCTCGACTCGCGCGGCCGCTCGGCGCGTGACGCGGCCGGTCGTCCTCGTCATCTGCGACGGCTGGGGGGTCGCTCCGCCCTCTCGGGGCAACGCGATCACGAGCGCCCGGACGCCCGTCTTCGACCGCTGGATCGCCGCATGCCCGGCGACCACCCTCGAGGCATCGGGAGAGGCGGTCGGGCTTCCCGCCGGGCTGATGGGAAACTCCGAGGTCGGGCACCTGAATCTCGGCGCCGGACGCATGGTCCCCCAGGATCTGCTGCGCATCGACCTGACCTTGCGCGACGGATCCCTTTTCTCCAACCCGACTCTCGTCGCGGCCGCCGACGCCGCACGCGCGCGCGGTTCCACGCTCCACCTGATCGGTCTGCTCTCGGACGGCGGGGTCCATTCGCACATCCGGCACCTCTTCGGGCTCCTGGAGCTCGCGCAACGCGCGCGCGTTCCGCGGGTCCTGATTCACGCGTTCACCGACGGGCGGGACGCGCCGCCCCGCTCCGCGCTGGCGTATCTGGAGGAGCTCGAGGCGGTCCTGGCCCGAACCGGCGGGTCGATCGCGAGCGTCAGCGGCCGCTACTACGCGATGGATCGCGACCAGCACTGGGACCGGATCGCGCTCGCATGGGCCGCCCTGAGAAACGGCGAAGGGCGCCGGGCCGCGACGGCGCGTCACGCAGTCGAGAACGCCTACGCGGCGGGCCTGAGTGACGAATTCATCCTTCCGACCCTCGTCGGAAGCGAAAGCTCTCTTTCCCCCCGGATCTCGGACGGCGACGCCGCGGTCTTCTTCAACTTCCGCGCGGACCGGGCGCGGCAGCTCACGCGCGCGCTCGCGGATCCGGTTTTCGACGAATTCCCGCGCGGACCGCGGCCGGAAATCGCCCTCGTAACGTTCACCGAATACAAGAAGGAGTTCGGTCTTCCAATCGCCTTTCCGCCCATCGTCCTGAGGAAGATCCTCGCGGAAGTGTGGGGCACCCGCGGCATCGCGAATCTCCGCGTGGCGGAAACGGAGAAGTACGCCCACGTCACCTATTTCTTCAACGGCGGCGTCGAGGCGGCCTTCCCCGGAGAGGAGCGCATCCTCGTCCCCTCCTGGCGCGGCGCCACCTACGATCTCCATCCGCAGATGAGCGCGGCGGAGATCACCGCCGAAGTCGTGCGCGCGCTCGAGACCGATCGCGCTCCCGCGTACGTCGTGAACTACGCCAACGCCGACATGGTCGGCCACACCGGAAAGATCGCTGAGACCATTTCCGCGATCGAGACTCTCGATGCCTGCTTTGGCCGGCTCGAAGGCGCGGCCGACCGGTTGGGGGCGATCCTCGCGATGACGTCCGACCACGGCAACGCGGAACAGATGCTCGACGAGACGACCGGTCAACCCCACACGGCGCACACCGCCAACCCGGTCCCTTTTCTCCTGAGGGGAGCGCCGGGGGTGCGGCTTCTTCGCGAGGGAGGCTCTCTCGGCGACGTCGCCCCGACCCTTCTCGCCCTTCAGGGAATCACCGAGCCGGGAGAAATGACCGGGAGGAGCCTCCTGCTCGACGAGTAGGCGCCTCAGGCACCGGAGCCGGAAAACGGGAGCCGAGCGGCGACCAACGGGAGCGAGACGGGCGCGGTACTCCGCGGTCAACTAAAACGGGAATCGAAGGAACCGGCTTCAGGAGTCCCCGTCGTCGAGCGCTCCCGTATGAACGGCCGACGCTCAACAAGCTTCTCCCCCCGCCTACCTACCGTCCGTCGAGCGGTCGCGCGCTCCGGGAAAGCGCCGCGCTGCCTCGGCCCGCGCCCTGGCTCCCGCGGCGCGGTCGCCCAGGATGTCGTAGGTCCTCGCCGCGAGGAACAAAGAGTCCGCGCTCGATGCGCGCTCGACGAGATCGTGGAGCGCGCGCCCCGCCTCGACCGCTCTTCCCTCGCTCGCTTCGAGCAGCGCCAGACCCGTATAGCCGCGGGGGTTCGCCGGGAAATCGCGAATCTCGGTCAGGAAGGCGGCGCGGGCTTCCCCGCTCCGTCCCACGCGCGCGAGCGCGTCGCCCGCCAGGAACGAGGCCTCCTCGATCGGCGGCGCCTCCGGATCCACCTGCCGGAGACGGCCCAGGGCTTCGAGCGCGCCCGCGAGGTTGCCGGCCGCGAGCTCGATGCGCGCCACGAGGAGAAACGGCGCTCGGGATTTCGGGTGGGCTTGCATCGCGGCCGACGCATGCGTCCGCGCCTCCGGAAGCTGCATCGCCGCGAGAGCGATGGATCCCAGGACGAGGGCCGAGTCGGGAGAGCCCGCCGCCTCCGCCGCCTTCGCGTACATCCGCGCCACGGCCAGGTCGCGCTTTTCCAGGGCGAGGTCCGCGAGCGCCAGGAGCACCGGCGGCGTTCCGGGCTCCATCCGGTCGACCTCGAGCAGCGCCCGGTATGCCTCTTCGGTCCTCCCTGCCTCCCGCAGCGTGCGCGCGAGGGTCTGCCGCGCGTCGAGCATCATCGGGTTCTCCCGCACCAGAGTCTCCAGGAGCCCGATCGCTCGGTCGGCTTTCCCTTCCTCCGCGAGGCGGCCCGCCTCCTTCAGCCGCGCCACCAGGCCGATGCGGTCCTTCGGGTCGGGCAGGGCTCCTCCCGGAGAAGGGACATTGCCGGCTCCGAGATAGCCGAGAGACGCCAGCTTCTTGACGGTCTCGGGATCGGACGCCCCGGGCGGCTCGAGGGGCCTCGAGAGGGCGAGAAGGGCGGCGCGCATCGACCGGAAGGCGTCCGGTAGCCCGGCCGAGAGATCGCGGCGCTCGCCCGGATCCGACGTCCAGTCGTAGAGCTCGGGGCGCGGGGCGTGAATGTAGTGGCTTCGCCCGTCCGACAGAGACGCGAGATCGCTCCAGCCGAAGTGGAACCGCGGGAACATCGTCTCGCTGTAAATCCGACGCGGCGCGGCGCCGTCTTTCCCGGCGGGCCACAGAGGGATGCCCGCCAGCCCCCCCGGCGCTTCGAGCCCGAGCGCCGCGAAGACCGTGGGGAAGACGTCGACGAGGCCCGCGGGCGACGAGACCCGCCGTCCGGCGTCGCGGCCGCCCGGAAGTTTCAGGATGAGCGGCACGCGGATCGATTCCGCGTAGAGAAAAATTCCGTGCTCGTCCTCGCCGTGATCTCCGAGGCCCTCGCCGTGGTCCGACAGGAGAACGACGAGGGCCCCGTCGTACAGGCCCCGCGCCTTGAGCGACGAGATGAATTTCCCGACCACCGCGTCCGCCGACGCGACCTCTCCGTCGTAAGGCCGCCCCCGGTATTTCGACGCGAAGGGCTCAGGCGGCTCATAGGGAGAGTGCGGCTCGTACAGGTGGAGGAATCCGAACAGGGGCTTTCCCGAGGGAGCGCCGGCGATCCACTCCTCCAGGCGGCGCTCGGTCTGAAGGCCCGGACGCTGCACCTGCCCGATCGCCTGGCCCGCCTTTTTCACCTCGATCGCGTCGTCCCAGAATTCGAACCCCTCCGAGATGCCGCTCGCGCGGTCGAGCACGATCGCCGACACCGCACCGCCGGTCGAGTACCCGTGACTCCGCAGCTGCGCCGCCAGGGTCTTCGCTCCCCTGGCGAGCCGGTATCCGAGGTTGTCGCGGACTCCGTTGACGAACGGCTGCTGGCCGGTGAAGAGGGACGCGTGGGAGGGCAGGGTCAGAGGAACCTGGGCGATCACCGTTTCGAACACGACGCCGTCTCGGGCAAGAGCGTCCAAGGCGGGAGTCTCCACGCCGCGGTAGCCGTAGACGGGAACGCGGTCGGCCCGGAGCGTGTCGATCGAGATCAGGAAAACCGGGGCCGCCGGAAACGTCGTCCGGCGGCAACCCAAGGCCGCGATGGCCAGCGTGATGGCAAGGGCTCGCCATCCGCGCCGCGACGCGGCCCGCTTCACTTCACGTCGAAGGGGAACGAGTTCTCGGCCGTCCTTCCGGCTTTGGCGTCATCGAGCCTGACGTTCAACGCATAGCGTCCGGGATCGAGGCCCCACGTCTTCACCTGGAGGAGGAGCTTGCGCGCCCCGGTGTGCTCGCGATCCGAGGCCTTGAGGAGCTTCAGCTCGACCCGTCCATGCGACTTGCCGTCCACCCCGATCGCGCGGCCCGTGTACTGGAGGTCCGACGTCTGAGAGAAGTTGTAGCCGATCATGCAGACCTGCATGGGCTCTCCGCTGCGGCTGGTTCCCGCGAGCGCCGTCGGGATGAAGGCCTCGCCGGCGATCGAGAACGGATACTCGGCCGGCGCCGAGGAGAGGCCGCGCGGCTTTGCCTTGACCATGAACCACTGCCGTCCTTCCTCGAGAAACAGGGGCGGCAGTGTAAACGCCGCGGACGGGTCACTCGGGACCGTCAGCGCACTCACCGTGACGCCGAAGCGGTCCGTCTCCGCGTCCCGGACCAGCGTTCGAAGCATGTACTTGCCGGGGACCAGGGAAAGCTCTCCGTAGATCTTGAGGCCCCCATTTTGGAGAGTCCCCCGCACGCGCGTGAGGTCGAGACCGACGGGCTGAAAGAAAAAGTCCCGCGTCGTGCCCTTCGCGTCGATCGCATAGACGGTCACTTCGACGTTCATCCCCGGACCGTCGTGCTTCGCGAGCAGACGGTCGCCCGGAATCTCCACGACGACGGGGACGCGCGCCGGCCCATTTCCATTGGGAAACGGGGCGGCGACCACCCACGCGGGCAGGTCGGATTTCGGGCTTGCCGAGGCGATCGCCGACGCCATCAGGAGCTTTCGCTCGATCGGTGTCATCTGCTGGTGGGTCTTCGGCTCGTAGTACCCGCTGCGGGCGGAAACGCGCCACGACCGGTTCTTTACCCTGACCTTCAGCGTGTGGAACTTCCCGTTCTCGGGAATCCGGACGGGTTGAAACGCGAGGAGATAAGCGAGACCGGTGCGGTCGAGGAGCTTCTCCAATCCCGGCCCGAGATCGTTGGTGTTCTTCAGGAATTCGCCGCCCGTCTGGTCCGCCATCGCGAAGAGAGAGTCCTGCCCGTTGACGGAGACCTCCGTCCCCACCCCGCTCATCGACACGCCCGTGCGAAGGCCCCCGATATCGATCGCGTGGATGGTGCAGTCGGACCGGTTGAAAAGCGCGAGCGCCTTCGACATGCCCGTCTTCAGGTTTGTGTTTCCGAATCGGCTGTCGTTGTCCACCTTCCACGTCTGTCCGCGGATCCCCCACTCCGCTTCCTTGGCGCCGGCAGACGGCCCGGTCGAACCCGAGAGCTCGCGGCTGTCGAATCCTTCCGAGAGGTACAGGACGTGCTTGCGCCCGGGCACGGCGTCGAGCGCGACCGCCAGCTTCGCGAAGGATTCGAGCATCCGCCCGACACGATCGCGGTAAACGGCTCGCATACTCTTCTGAAACATCGTCTGCATGTTCTCGAGGGCCTCTCCCATCGCGACGTCGTTCGCCCCGCTGCCCGAGTCCCCCGCCGTGGCGAAAGCGCCATCGCTCGTCTGGTTGGGAGCGGTCGCCAGTATCCCGCTCGGATCCGGTGACCGCTCCGCGAGGTTAGGCAGTCCGAGAGTGTCGATGGCGGCGGCGAGCTGGGTGCGGTCTCCCGTGAATGGCAGCACCAGCCGGATGCCCGTCTCGACGGAGTAAGTCGCGACACCGGCCGAGTCGAGGTCTTTCATCTTCGAGACAACGAAGTCGCGCGCCGACCGGCGCGCCAGAACGATCCCGCGCGGCGACGAGAAGGAGAGATCGAATAACAGCAGAAACCGCCGGCTCGCTGCGGGGTTGATCGGGTTGTCACCGGAATCCGCGGCCGGCGAGGACTGGCGGGTATCGAGCACCTCGAAGCCCGTGACCGGCTGCGGTTTGCCGTCGTCGTAGACCTCGAAATCCTCCGCTTTGAGGTTTTCGACGGGCCGGCCCTCCTTGTCGGTGACGTTGACCGGCACCTCGACGACCACGACGCGAGCCTCCTCCCGTACGGGAGCCCCTGGGCGTGCCTTTTCGGCAGAGGGCACGCTCCCGGCCGGACGGGCGAGGAGAAAAACGATGAGAACGGCGGAGAGGCGGAAGCTAGATCGCATGCCCACTCCTTGGCTGATCGGCCTATCTTCCCCCCGGTTGTTACGGGGCGCAACCCGGAGAGGCCGCCGGCGAGATATGGCCATTCCAGTTATCGGTTCGTCCGGTCACCCGAAACCACCCTACGGCGTCGGACGCCTCGCCCGGGCACCGCCCTGCCGGCCAAAAGAAAGCCCGGCGGCCGCGGACCGCCGGGCGAAAGCTCATAACCTGAAGACGCTAGAAGTTGAGACGGCCCGAAAAACGCAGGATGCGGGGCGCCTGGGTCTCCGTGATCGTATTGGTCCCGGTCGAAAGAGATCCCTGCTTGAGCCGCGCGTTGCGTTGAAGCACCGTGTTCAAGTTCAACACGTTGAAAAAGTCGACAGCGAGGCTCGCCGCGATGCTGCTGGTCAGCGGAATACTCTTCTCGAGCCGGAGGTCGAATTGGGACACCCAGCCGTACCGGTCCGCGTCGATCGCGGTCACGTAAGCGCGGCGGGACAACTTGTCCCGCGAGGCATTGTCGATGACGTAGTAGGCGATCGGGTAGCCTTCCCTGCCAAAGTAGTTCGCGGCAATCGTGAACGCGAGCGGCAGCTGGTAGGCGCCGCTGACATTGAACGACCAGCGCGAATTGAGGTTCACCTGGCCGAACGACCCGCTGCCGCCGCCGGCATTCGGAGCCACAATCCCTCCGTCCTCACAGGCACCGGGCACGCTGTCTTCGCCCGAGCTGTACAGGCCGTTGGTCGGATCGACGCAGGCGCCGGGCCCGACCTTCTGCTTCGTGTTGTTGTAGGCCAAATTGCCGCGCATCATCCAACCGCTCGAGAGACGCTTCGTGAACGTCAACTCCGCGCCGCTGTAGACCTGCGTGTAGTTGGGACGGGCTGTGAAGTAGTTCCCCGGGGGGACGGCGCCCTCAATGGCGAAGATCGGAACGGAAAATGACGCGCCGTTCGGGAGCGTTCCCGTGTTGTTGTGGTCGAACGTGTAGGTCGGGATCGCCCCGCCGATGGAGCGGTAGGAAAAATAGAAATCCTTGTAATTACGGTAGGTATACGCGCCACCCACCGCGAAGTTGGGCATCAGCTCGTGGTCGAAGCCGACGACGATCTCGTCGGTTTTCTGGGACTTCAAGTTCGGATTGATCGAATGAGGCGAGGTCGGCGAGCCGGGCGACGCGGGATTGAAGTTAATTGGCGGCTTGAGCAGGCTCGACGTGTCGAGCTCTCCCGAGTCCACCCGGTTGTTCCCGTTGGCGTCGGTCCAAGCGTAGTAGGCGTACGCGACGCCCGGGATCGCGGAAAGCTGATTGACCGGGTAAGCGCCCAGCTGATTCGCGTACCGCGCATACGAGAAGCGCGCCAGGGTCCGCCGGTTGGCGCCGAAGGCGTACGTGGCGCCGACCCTCGGTGAGAAGTCCTTCCATTTGACGACGTCTTCCAGCGCCGGAGCGGAGGCGTCGGGAAGGATGTTGGGATAGATGGGATTTGCCGGCGCGAAACTGGTCTGGACCGCGCCGGTCTGATAGTCGTAGCGCAGACCGAGCGACATGGTGAGCCGGTCCGCCGTGATCGTGTCGCTCAAGTAGCCGCTGTAGTACTTCACGTCCACCCGGCGGTTCGATCTGCGGGTGATCGCCGCGCAATCGACGTTGCAGGCGCCGCTTCCCGAAGTGCCGGGCCGCGGGCCCTGGAAGGCGATGATCTCGCCTCCGGGCCAGAAGGTCTCGTTGCGGACCGGGGCATCGCGGTAGCTGAAGCCGCCCTTGATCTCGTGGCCGAGGGAGCCCGTGTTGAAGAAGTAGTTCGCGGAACCCAGCGCCTGGTGCTGCGGCCGCCCGAAAACCTGCTGCGCGAAGCTGTTGTGGTAGATCGCGTTGGTGTCCTGAAACACCTGTGGTCCGGTGCCGCCGGCGCCCAGGAGCTTGAAGCCCTCGTCCATGTAGGAATAGAACGCGTCCGCCACGAAGCTCGGCGAGAAGACGTGGTTGTCTTCTATCTTCGTCAGAGTCGTGGGGCCGCTCTGGTTGTAAGTCGTCTCCGGGGGCCGGTCCACCGCGGCGTTGCGGCCCTGCTTGCGTTTGTCGCCGCGGAGATAGAAGACGGTGATCGCGTTCGAGTCGAAGGCCTGAACGTTCAATTTGCCGTTGATGTCCTCGAGGGTCGTCCGATCCGGGTAGCCGAAGACCGTCAGGAGGTCGATCTGCTGGCGGCCGTAGGAGCCCCACAGCCACACCCGGTCTCTAACGACCGGTCCGCCGATCTCGAGACCGTAGTCCTGGATCCCAGTGATCTTGTTGCCCACGAAATTGCCGCCGGTCGTGCCCGCGGCCGCCTGGTTGCGCTCCTCCTGGGTGAAGGTGGGCTTCGCCTGAAATGCCGGATCCGTAATGAACGTGCGAGCGGAACCGTGGACGTCGTTGGTGCCCCGCTTGGTCACCATGTTGAGCGTCACCCCTGCGGTCGCGATCGAGGGATCGCTGCCGCCCGTGACCGCCTGAAGCTCCTGGAAGGAGTCGAAGTCCCAGTAAGTGGGCGACGAAGCGCCCGAGGCCATGTCGGACACCGTCACGCCGTCGAGGTTCCAGGTGCCCTGGGTCGTTTGCGCCCCCTTGGCAATGAAGACGGATTGCTGGCCGCTCTGGTTGCCCCCGACATTGATGCGGTCCATCTGGACGCCGGGAACCGACTGCATCACGACCCAGGGGTCGCGGGCGGACGGGATCGCGTCCATTTCGGCGCGGGTGATGACCGCGCCCGTTCCGACCTTTCGCGTATCGAGCAACGGGGCTTCTCCGCTGACTGTGACGGTTGCCTCGACCTTGGAGAGCTTCATCGCGACCCGGACGTCTGTATTGTTGCCGAGGGTGACCGCGACGCTCTTGCGTTCGACAGTCGAGAACCCCGACATGTCGAACCTCATCGAGTAGGTGTCGCCGGGTGCGAGGTTCAAGAATCGGAAATCGCCCCGCGAGTCGCTCGTGAACGTTTGAGGAGCTCCGAAGCCCGTCAGCGTCACTGAGACTCCCGGAAGGGCGCTTCCATCTTCCGCGACCACCCGCCCGTAGATGTTTCCGCTTCGGGCCTGCCCGAAGGCGAACCCCGCCGCCGCGAGAATCGTTAAGGCGAGCGAGAACACGAGACGCCGAATCCTGGTTTCCTTCATGAATCTGCCTCCTTCCCGCCCGCCGAACGGACGGCCTTCGACCACACACGTTTCCTGAGGGAATCGAGTTCCCGGAGCCCACGCACATCGGACCTGAGTAATGAGTTCAGAAATTCCAGACAAAACTGAGCAAAATAGGCGCCACCTCGGTCCTCCACGCAAGTTGTTGAACCGTCGCCCTTTATGGCAGACGACAACCCGCCCGATGGAGTTTCAATTCAAAGTTTTGAACTTGAATCCAAATTGCCCGTGTTCAGTGGGAAAAAGCGATCCCGTTTCCGGGTTTCCCGGCGCGTACCGTCCCCGCGGACACGAGCTTTATTGAGGCCCCGTCTTCGGGTGTCGAGGCCAGCGGCACCGTCTGCTACGATCCCAACGTGGCCTTGGACAAGAGCGTGTACGTGCGCCGGCTCACAACGATGCGCGAGCGCCTGAGCACCCTCCGGGCCGACGGAGTCCTGGCGACTCCCTCCTCGAACCTCTTCTACCTGACGGGCATCGACTTCCACCGGAGCGAGCGTCTGACGGCCCTCTTCCTCTTCCGCGACCGCGAGCCGTTCGTGCTGTGCCCCGCTTTCGAGGCCGACCGGCTTCGGGGAATGTCGGCCGTCGCCGAGATCCACACGTGGGCCGAGACGGAGGATCCCTTCGCGCTCGCGGCTTCGCTCTTTCCCGCCTCGGCCGGAACTCTCGCCATCGAGCCGTCGACCGCGTTCGACGACGTCGAAAGGCTTCTCCGGGCGCGCGGCGGCTGGAAAGGCGTTTCGGCGGCCACGGTCTTCGGCGCGCTGCGGATGGTCAAGACCCGAGACGAGATCGACGCCATTCGAGAGGCGATCGCGGCGGCTGTTCCCCGTTTCGCGAAAGCCTTCGGGTCTCTCGTTCCCGGGAGCGTCGAGGCGGACATCTCCGGCCGTTTCGGCGGAGAGAACGTCGTGCAGTTCGGTCCCTCCTCCGCGCTGCCGCATGGCGCCTCGGGGGCGCGCGCTCTTTCCCCGGGCGAGGCCGTGTTGATCGACGCGTGGGACCGGCCGGGCGGGTATTACTACGACATCACGCGCTCGACCTTTTTCGGCACGCCGACGGACGAGTATCGGAACATCTGGTCCGTCGTGCTCGACGCGCAGACCGCGGGTATCGAGGCGGCCGCCCCCGGAGTTCCCTGCTCCGAGGTGGACGCCGCGGCGCGCCGGGTGATCGATGCCGCCGGATACGGCGAGTTCTTCACACACCGGCTGGGTCACGGGCTCGGGATCGACGTCCATGAACCGCCCTACATGGTCGGCCACGACCAGACGATCCTGGAGCCCGGAATGACCTTCACGTCGGAGCCCGGCATCTATCTTCTCGGGCGGTTCGGCGTCCGGATCGAGGACGACATCCTCGTCACGGAACGAGGCGCCGAGAGTCTGTCCCCCCGCGTGTCGCGCCTGGAGCCGATCCCGGCTTGAACCGCGGGCGCGCGGCCGCGGCGCTCGCGGTCCTGTTCCTCTCCGGCGCCCGGCTGACGGCGCAGATCGGCCCGGCGGAGACCGAGGAGGCTTCCGACGTCGCCCGCCGCTCCGCCTTCGACGTGCTGCGAAACCCGTC
>JBBRDK010000074.1:0-18310 GCA_038203955.1 Thermoanaerobaculia bacterium
ATCGGAGCGACCTGGCCCACGTTGACGAACCCGGGCTGGAGCGCGATGTCCGTCGTGATGAAGACGGGCGATTCCGTCTCGCCCTGTTTATTGGTGCACGCGCCCGAAAAGAGCGCGCCCAGGACGATGACTGAAACGCAGAGAACTTTCTTCATATCGTTCGACCTCTCTAGGACCGGAGAATCCGGGGCGTAATGAAGATCAGCAACTCGTCATGCTTCTCGGTGCGGGTCTTGTTCTGGAAGAGATTCCCGAGGATGGGGATCTTCCAGAGGCCGGGGATCATGTTGGTCTGGTCCTGGTCGTTGATCTGGAAGATGCCGCCGATGACGGTCGTGCCGCCGTCGCGGACGAGGATCTGCCCCTTGTACTCCCGGATCGTGAGAGGAACGTTGGTGCCGAGGGCGAGGTTCAACGCGACCGCGGGCTCGCGCTTGGAAACCTGGACGTCGAGGAGGACCGTCCCCTCGTTGGTGATCTGGGGAGTGACCGTCAGCCGCAGCGTCGCGTCGATGTAGATGACCGTCGTCGTGTTGTTGACGTTCGTCTGCACCGGGATCTGCACGCCCGACTGGATCGACGCGGCCGTGTTCGTGAGCGCGGCGACCTTCGGCGAAGAGATGATCTTCAACAAGCCCTGGTTCTCCGCCGCGGTCAGCGCGAGATCCAGGCTGAAGGTGTCGAGGATGTTGCCGAGCCGGATCGAAGCGACGGTCGGCCCGGTGCCCAGCCCGACGCGCCCGGTCCCGACCACGTTGTTCGGAAACACCAGGTTGGTCGTGTTGCCGTGGGCGACGTCCGCGTTGCCGTTGACGCCCCAGTTGATCCCCAGGCTGCGGCCCAGAGACTTCGTCGTCTCGACGATCCGGGACTCGATCATGACCTGCGGCGTCGCGGTGTCCAGCTGGTCGATCAGCTGGAGGACGGCGGAGAGGTAGGTCGGGATCTCCCGGATGATCAGCGTGTTCGTCCGCGCATCGATCACGATGTCGCCGCGCTTCGACATGACGCTCTTGATCGTGTTCGAGATCTCAGCGGCGCGGGCGTAGGAGAGCTTCTTGATGAGCGTACGAGTCGGCTCCGCCGCCTGGCGGGCCTCGGCGAGGCGGGCGCGGTCCGACTGCTCCGCCTGGAGCTTCGCGGTCGTCGCGATCCGCATGATGTTGTTCTCGAGCACGTAACCGAGACCGTTCTGCTTGAGGATGAGGTCGAGCGCCTGGTCCCAGGGCACGTCTTCGAGCTGCACCGTCACCGTGCCGCGGACCTCGGGGTCGACGACGATGTTCAGCTGCGTCAGCTGAGAGATCGTCCGGAAGACGTCCTTGATGTCCGCGTCCTTGAGATCGAGCGAAATCGGCTCGCCCGTGAACTGCGTCTGGGCTTCGGTGATCGTCTTCGGCTGGACCGCGGCGTTCTGCGCGGGGGAGCCGGCTCCTGCCGCGCGCCCGGTGTCTTCCTGTTGCAGGACCGCAGCGGCGCCCTCGAAGAGCGCCTCCTCCCGCTGCGTGGCGGGCTTCGCGGGTGCGGTGGTCGTCCGGGACGCCTTTCGCGAAGGCTTGATGCCTCCCGGCGCCCTCGCGGCGGGTCCGTCGTTGGAAGCGGTGCGGATCGCTTCGTCCGCGCGGGCATGCAGGGTCGAGTCCGTCAGCGGGGCGGCGGCGGGACGCGCAGGGGCCTCGGCTGCCGGGGCGGGCGCGGGCGCGATGGGCGCCGAGGCCACGTGCACCGGAGCTACCGGAGCGGGAGCGACCTCGTGCATCGGAACGGGTTCGGTGACGGTGACGCGCGCTGTCGTTGCGGGCGTCTCAGACTTTGCCGCCTCACGGACGGGCTCGGCCGGGGGGATCTCGTGAGAGACCGTCGTGGCGGGAGCCTGCTCCGGGGCGGCGGGGACGGCGACCTGGGCGGGCCCCGGCTGACGGGAGACCGGCTTCCGAGGGGCGGCGGCGATGCGGGTGCGCGACGGGGCCGAGGCGGCCGGAGTTGGCGCCGCCATCGCGACCGGCGAGTCGGTGGCCGAGACTCCGACGACGACCGCGAGCCGCTCGCCATCCGCCCGCACCGAGTGGGGCGTGGGACGCGTAAGGTCGAGGACGATGCGGGTGATCATTTCCGGGGAGGTCGCGAACTGGGACACCCGGATGCGGGTGACGACGTCGCTTTTCACGATCATCGCGCGCTTGCGCACGTCGTTCTTGACTCCGGGGAGGTCGACGACGACGCGGGGCGGATTCTCGAGCGCGAACGTCTTCGGCGAGAACGCACCATCGCCGAGGAGGCTCACGACCACTTCGCCATGCGAGGAGGTCGCCCGGATCTCTTCCAGCGCATGCGCGGGCTCGCCCCGCGGCTTCGGAGCGCGCGTGATGTCTTCGGTGGCGATCGCGGGCGCCGGCGCGGCGGCCATTCCGGCGTCGGAGGCGACGGCGGCGGAAGCTTCGGTGCCGTCGAACGAAAGCGCGAGTCCCTGGCCGAGGCTTCGAATGTCGAAGTGCGTGCCCTCGCGGTGAGCGATCGTCAGACGAGTGACCTGCTTGCCCATTTCGACGAGGGGCTCGACGCGGATCGACTGCACGAGAGAACCCGTGACGGCCGGTGTGGTGAATTTTTCGGAAAGCGCGATCCCCGGAAGATCGACGACCAGGAGATCCGGGCGGGGCTCGTACGCGGTGTAGAGCAGGGGCGCGTCTGCGGAGAGGACCAGCCGCGCGCCGTCGCCGTCTTCGGTGAAAGCCGCCTCCTGGACGTGGGCCGAGATGCGCGCCGCCTTTGCGGAGGACGGCGGAGGAGGAGTCGCGGCGGCGGCCTCCGCGTTGGTTCCGCGGCTGCGCGAAGCGCACCCGATGACAGCGACCATCGCCAGGCCCGCGAGCAGCCGCGCGGCAAGCGCGTAACCGGACGGCCCGGCAGCCGTTGATTCCGCCCGGTCCGCCCGCAGAGTCGCGGACCTATTCCATGCCATTCGCATCATTCCTCCCGTCGCGGTGGATGCCTTCATTCTCGGCCGCTCAAGACTTGGTGATTGCATTCAGCTGTTTCGTCACGTCGCGGAACGGTTTCACGCTCTGCGGGTCGTTCAAGTTCTGACGGAACCCCACCTCGTTCGGCCCCACGCGCGTGACTTCCCCGTCAAACAGCAGGTCGCCCGAGCGCAGGAGGTAGCTCTTGTTGTCGGTGCCGCGGATCTGCGCCACGTAGCCGGATCGCGTCTTCCAGATTCCCTGGACGGTGACGTCGTCGATCCCGATCCCGGCGATCCCGGGAGGCCTCGGGCCTCCCCCGCGGTTTTCCGATCGGACGAGGAGCGAACGGAACGGGTCCCGGCGGCCGGCGGGGTCGTAGGTGTATCCGCGGCCGGAGAGGGTCGGATCATCGACTTCGGTCGCGGGCGCTCCGGCGATTCCCGCCGCGGCTTGCGCTGCGGGAGTTGTGGACGGCGCCGGCGCCGAAGCGGCGGGCACGGGAGCCGGGGCCTTGGCCTCCGCTGGCTTCCTCTGCGCGGAGGCGGCGACGGCGCCTAGAAAGAGGGCGAGGAAAAGGGACGTCACGGTTTTCATTCGATTTTTCCGGCCGCGTCCTGCGTCTTGTTCCGGTTGGCCTGGACCCGTGCCGCGGCCCCGGCGCCGGCGTTCGGTTTCGCCGCATTGGCTTTCGCGGTCTCGTCGCCCGTGTAGATGAAGGTCTTGGCCGTGAAGCTCGCGCTGATCGACTTGCCGGCACCGCCGGCAGTATTGCCGTCGAGCCCGCCGACCTTCATGTCCTCGACGTTGATGATTCGCGAAAAACGGCTCATCCGGTCGAAGAAGAGAGCGAGATTATGGTATGTGCCGTCGAGCGAGATTTCGATCGGATATTCGGAGTAGAAATCCTTGCCGATCGGCTCGCCGGGCGTGAACTTTTTCAGGCTGAAGTCACCCTGGCGGGTCAGCGTCTCGATCCGCTTGATCAGGTCTTCCGTGTTCCGGGCGGAGGGCAGGATCTGCAGGAGCTTGGCGAGCTCGAGCTCCAGCCGCTTCACCTCTTCGCGGAACTGGGAGAGTTTGCGCTCCGCGGCGCGGCCCTTGTTGATCTCGTCCTGCAGGCCCTTCAGCTCGTCGGTCTTGCGCGCGATGTCCTGGTTGATGCCGCGGAACCAGAAATAATGAATGGCGAAGGCGAGAACCAGGCCGATTCCCGCGCCCATCAGCGCGGCGACCCACCACCGTCTCTCTTCGAGCTTGAGTTCGATGGCCATGGCTTAGGTCTTCGCCTTCCCCGGAACCGGGGTCGGAGCCGTGACTCCCGCCGCGCCGGGAGCGCCCGCCGCCGCCGCTGCGGCCGCGGGACCGACGGCGGTCCCGGCCGGACGGAACACGAGGGTCATTTCCCAGTTGTAGATCCCCTGCGTCGTCCCCGTCTCCTGCCCGAGGTTCTTGAAGACAGGCTCGGCGAAAAACGGGCTCTTCTTGAGATTTTCGAGGTACGTCGCCACCGCGTTGGGGGACAGGGTCTTGCCGCGCATCGTGAGGAGATTTCCCGTCGCGTCGAGGCTCGATAGCCACACCAGGTCGGGCAGCGCCCGGGAGATCTCGTCCATCAGGCGGACCGGACCCTTCTGGTTGGTCTTCAGCTGGTTGATGAGGTTGATTTTTTCCTCGAGGCTCGCCTTCTTGATCTCGTAGCCCTTGACCTCTTCGATGATCGACTTCAGACGCTCGGCCTCGATGCGCGCCTTGCCAATCTCCTCGTTCAAGGCTCGCCGCTTGCTGGTCAGCGCCAGGCCCATGATCGCGATGTAGAGGACACCCAACGCGATCCCGCCGGCGAACACGAGGTTGTTGAGCTTCGCTCCCGTCGGGAGCATCGGCGCCTTTTTCCGGGCGGCCGCCGCTTTGGCCTCGGTGAGAAGGTTGATCCGAATCACGCGGATTCATCTCCGATGTGGCGCACGGCCAGGCCCACGGCGACCGCGAGGCTGGGTGCGTTTTCCGTCAGCCACTCGGGGGACACGGAGCTCCCCGCGATGTCGATCTGGCGGAACGGGTTCATGACCTCGACGGGGATCCCGAACCGCTCCTTCAGCTGCGCGTCGAGATTCACGACGCGGGAAGAGCCTCCTGCGATGAAGAGCTGGTCAATCTTCTCGGTAGACGTCGTCGCGATGAAGAAGTCGAAGGTCTTCTGGAGCTCCTGGGCGAGGTCTTCCGAGACGGACCGGAGGATCGGGATGATGTCCGAAACGGTGTGCTCGCCGGACGCCTCGCCCTTCTTGAGCGCTTCCGCCTGCTCGAAAGCGAGGGAAAGCTGCTTCTGGATGGCGTCCGTGTACTGGTTCCCCCCGAAGGAGATGTCCCGCCAGAAGATCGTGTTCGTGCCCGACAGGACGTTGACGTTGGTCACGGAGGCGCCGATGTTCACCAGGGCGACGACCCGCCCCGGCTCCACCGGGTAGTTCGCCTCGTAGGCGTTCTGGAGGGCGAATGCGTCCACATCGACGAGCGCCGGGGTCTTCCCGACCTGCGTGATGACGCTCGTGTAGTCGCCGATCTTGTCTTTCTTGACCGCGACCAGAAGAACGTCCATCGTCTCGCCGGCCGCCGCGTCGAGGACGACATAGTCGAGATTGACGTCGTTGATGTCGAACGGGACGTACTGCTCGGCCTCCCAGCGGATCGACTCGGCCAGCTCCTCGGCCGACATCGTGGGAAGGGAGATCTTCTTGATGATGACGGAGTGCCCGGACAACGACGTGCCGAAGTCGTTGTTCCGGACGGAGAGGGAGGACACGACCCGGTTGACCGTATCGACGACCAGGGAGGCGTCCATGATGGCGCCGTCGACGATCGCCTCGGGGGACAGCGTCTCCATCCCCGTTTTGACGAGCCGGTAGCCGCCACCTTTGGCGTCCTTCAGCTCGACGAGTTTGACCGCCGACGAGCCTATGTCGAGGCCAACCAGGTTCTTTGACTTCCTGAAAAGCAAAATATGGCCCGCCGAAAAAATTAATGCGGTTAAGGGCTCTGACTAATGTTTTGTTACGGCTGCCGACCAAAATAACAGAAGGTTTTTCCCCAGTCAAGCGTCGCGGCCGGGAAATAGCAAGGCCGGTGAACGATTTAGGGCTTTTCGCCAAATGGCCCTTCCGCGGGACCCGAAGGCTGGATCGCCCCGCGGCCGAATTTCCTTCAGCCGAGCCCGCCGGCCGATTTGCTCCGGCGGCCGCTTGCATGTAGGATGCGGCGTTTTTTTCAATCCTGATCCCGGAGGCGAGAGACATGGCTCAGCAGTGCGAATTCTGTGGCAAGACTCCCAGGTCGGGGCACCGGGTCAGCCACGCCCACAACGTCACGAATCGCAAGTGGAACCTGAACCTGAAGACCGTCCGGGCCGCGACGGCCGGGGGCGGCAAACGCGTCCGCGTCTGCACGCGCTGCCTGCGCTCCGGCAAGGTGATGAAGCCGGCGGTGAGAACGGCCGCGAGCATCGCGCCGAAGGCCTAGGAGTTATCAGTCCTCAGTTTTCAGTATTCAGTCCGGACCGGCGGAGGCACGCCCAGCGCCCAGCGCCCGCGCCCAACTGTTAACTGACAACTGATAACTGACAACTCTCCTACCCTGTCCCGCCCGCCGGGACGTTGTACTTCCGGATCACTTCCCGCACCCCCTCGATCCTGCCGAGACGCGCCAGGATCTTCTCGAGGTGCTTCAGGTCGGAAGTCTCGAGCGAGACCGCGATGTACGGCCGGGTCGCTTCGTCCGTCCGCGCTTCGATGCGCCGGATGTTCGAGCCCTCCCCCGCGATGGCCTGGGTGATGTCGGCCAGGAGTCCCGGCCGGTCGTCCGAGATCACCTCGAGGTCGATCCCGTAGCGGTTCGCCTTCGCGCCCGCCCAGGCGACCTCGATCCGCCGCTCCGGGTCGTAGAGCAGGTTCTCGACGTTGGGGCAGCTCTCCGAGTGCACGGAGACGCCGCGTCCCCGGGTGATGTAACCCAGGATCCTCTCCCCCGGCACCGGAGTGCAGCACTGGGCGAGCGAGGCGAGAAGGTCGTTGTGCCCAACCACGACGATGTCCGGGGACCCGAACGGGAGGATCTTGCGGACCACGCGGGAGACCGCCGTCTCGCGTCCGGCGTCGGGACGCGCGAGCTCGTCTGACGGGACGAATCGCTCGAGGGCGGCGCGGGGCGAGAGCTTCCCGTAGCCGAGCGCGGCGAAGAGGTCCTCGGTCCGGGAGAAGCCCCACTGGGCCAGCTGGGGCGCGATCTCCCCCTGCTGCTCGAGCTTCTTGACCGTCCGTTTGTACTTCTTGAGCTCCTTGTCGAGAAGCCGCCGGCCGAGCTCGACCGCCTCCCGGTTCTCCTGCGTGTGGACGAAGTGCCGGATCTTGTGGCGGGCCCGGCTGGTCGCGACGAAGGAGAGCCAGTCGCGGGAGGGCGTCTGGTTGGGCGCCGTCAGGATTTCCACGATGTCGCCGCTCGAAAGCGGGGTCTTCAAGGGGACGTGGCGGCCGTTGACCCGCGCTCCGACGCACCGATGGCCCACGTCCGTGTGCACCCGGTAAGCGAAGTCGACCGCCGTCGCGCCCCGGGGGAAGGCGAACACCTCTCCCTTGGGCGTGAACGTATAGACCTCGTCGGGATAGAGATCGACCTTCAAAGACGAGAGGAACTGCCGCGGGTCCTTGACCTCGCTCTGCCAGTCGACGAGCTGGCGGAGCCACTGGAAGCGGGCGTCGTCTTCCTTCGGTCCGAGGCGTCCCTCCTTGTATTTCCAGTGGGCCGCGATCCCGCGCTCCGCGGTCAGGTCCATCTCCCGGGTCCGGATCTGGACTTCGAAGGGCTGCGCGGAGTCGCTCATGACCGTCGTGTGCAGCGACTGGTAGAAGTTCGGCTTGGGCATCGCGATGTAGTCCTTGATGCGTCCGGGGACAGGGCGCCACCGCTGGTGGACGAGGCCGAGCACCGCGTAACAGTCCCGGGTCTCGGGTGTCACGACCCGGAGGGCGAGCACGTCGTAGAGCTGCGCGACGTCGACGCCGCGGCGCTTCATCTTCGACGAGATGGAGTGATACCGCTTTCGCCGGCCGGTGACCTCCCCTTCGACTCCCGCCTCGATGATCTTCGCCGAGAGCTCGCGGCGGATCTGCTCGATCATCTCCTCGGAGCCTTCGAGGTTGCGTTCTACCTCGCGCTGGACCCGGACGTACTCCTCGGGCTCCAGGTGCAGGAACGCCAGATCCTCGAGCTCCCCCTTCAGGAGGCCCATCCCGAGGCGGTTGGCGATAGGGGCGTAGATGTCCATGGTCTCCCGGGCGATCTCCCGCCGCCGCGCCTCCGGGAGGTACTGGAGAGTGCGCATGTTGTGCAGGCGGTCGGCCAGCTTGACCAGCACGACCCGCAGGTCCGACACCATGGCCAGGACCATCTTGCGGAAGGTCTCCGCCTGCTCTTCCTCGCGCGAGACGTAGGAGAACTTGCCGATTTTGGTGAGCCCGTCGACGAGGTCGGCGACTTCCTGGCCGAACTGCTGCCCGATCGCGTCCTTGGTCGTCAGCGTGTCTTCGAGAACGTCATGGAGCAGCCCGACCACGATCGAGACGTCGTCGGCCTTCAGGTCGGCCAGGATCGCCGCGACGTTCAACGGATGGACGAGATAGGGCTCGCCCGAACGGCGCACCTGCCCCTTGTGCTCCCGGGCCGAGAAGACATAGGCCCGCCGCAGCAGATCCTGGTCGCTCTGCGGGTTGTACGACTCCACCCTTTCGAGGATCTCTTCGAAACGGATCATGACGGAGTAAGGGTACTAGAGAGTTGTCAGTCCTCAGTTCTCAGTTGTCAGTTCGGAGAGGCGCCCGGCGCGCCGCGCTGTGCGAGAGGCGAAGGGCGAAAGGCTTAGGCGAAGGCGAAGGCGACCTACCGAGATCGCGCGACCGGAGTACTGAAAACTGAAAACTGAGAACCGAAAACTATCTCCGGTTCTTCTTCCTCTTCCCCGACGACGGGTTGGAGGCCGGGGCGCTCGGCCTCGGCGCCGGTGACACGGGGGTCGGTCTCGGAGCGGGAGCGGCGGCGGCCCGCGGGGCGGCGGGCGGGACCACGGCGAGCTTGCGGCGGCCGAGGACGTCCTTCCAGATCACGACGATCGGCGCGGCCACGTAAATCGACGAGTAGGTTCCGATGATGATGCCGATGATGAGCGTCAGCGAAAACGTGTTCAGGACCTCGCCGCCCAGGAAAAAGAGGGCGACGACGACGAGCATCGTGGCGCCGGAGGTCAGGATCGTCCGCGACAGCGTCTGGTTGATCGAGCGGTTGATCAGCCCTTCGAGCGGCTCCTTCTTCGGGGAGCGCTGGTTCTCGCGGATCCGGTCGTACACGACGACCGTGTCGTTCACCG
Organism: Thermoanaerobaculia bacterium; assembly: GCA_038203955.1. Lineage (GTDB taxonomy): Bacteria > Acidobacteriota > Thermoanaerobaculia > UBA5066 > Gp7-AA6 > JALYUA01. The sequence continues at coordinate 9,376 of JBBRDK010000074.1, forward strand.
AGTACCCGACGAGAGTCAAAATGGCCGCGACGACGACGAGGTTGAACTCGCGGCCGAACAATGAGAGCAGGCCCACGGTGATCAGGACGTCGTGAATGGTGGCAATGACGGCACCGACGCCGAAAGGAAGGGATCGGAAGCGCCAGGCAATGTAAATCAGCATTCCGAGCGTCGAGGTCACGATCGCCCAGAGCGCCGTCTTCCGCAGGTCTGAGCCCACCTGGGGGCCGACGTTTTCCGCGGACAGCAGAAGGAACGGACCCGCGACCGTGTTCGACTTGACCCACCCGCGTACGGCCGGCGTGATCCCGGCGACGGAATCCACGTCCGCGGGCGACCGGAAGATTCCCAGCTGGGACCGCCGCGTTACGATCTGTTCCGCGATGCTGCCGTAGTAGTCCGCCGGTGTGGCGCCCGGCCGCCCGGCGACGTGGTCAGGATCGGCGGCGACCAGCCTCGCCGCGAGATTGTCCCGGCCCTGGATGTTCAGGTCGAGCCGCGCCGGGTCGGCCGACGCGCCGAGCCCCTGGCGCAGCAGGGCGAGGACCTCGGCCGTGATGTCGCGGCCCTCCTTTTTCTGCTGCTGCAGGCGGATCAGGACTTCGTTCTTTTCGGGCGCCTCGTAACGCTGGATGCCGTTGTCGCCGAAGTTGCCGGAGTCGAGGAGCTTTCGAAGCTGGTCGATGTCCGGCTTTTCGCGAAACCGGAGCGCGACCTGCGTTCCACCCTCGAAATCGATCCCGTACTTCAATCCGCCATGTAAGAAGATCGAGAGGAGCCCGAGCGCGATCAGCGCCCACGATGCGCCGATGGCCCACCACTTCCAGCGGAGAAAGTCGATGTTGGTCTGACGAAACAGTTCCATATGGTCCTTCGCTAGATGGAGAGGGCGTCGATGTGCTGGCGCCGGCCGTATTCGAGCTCGAACACCGTGTGGGAGACGAAGACGGCGGTGAAGACCGAGATCAGGAGACCGATCAGGAGCGTCACGGCGAACCCTTTGACGGGCCCCGTCCCGAACTGCAGCAGGAAGATGGCGGAGATCACGACCGTGATGTGCGTGTCGATGATCGTCGCAAACGCCTTGGAGAAACCGTTCTCGATGGCGGTCTTCGGGGCGCGGCCCGCGCGGAGCTCTTCGCGGATGCGCTCGAAGATCAGCACGTTCGAATCGACCGCCATACCGATCGTCAGGATGAATCCCGCGATCCCGGGCAGCGTCAGCGTCGCATTGAAGAGCGACATCGCGCCGAGGAGAAGGATGGCATTCAGGATGAGCGCGAGAACCGCGTTCCAGCCGGCCCTGCGGTAGTAGAAAACGACCGCGATGAAGACGAGGAGCATCCCCGCGATCGACGCCGTGATGCCCTTGCGGATCGAGTCGAGACCGAGGGACGGGCCGACGGTCCGCTCCTCGAGATATGTCAACCCCGCGGGCAGCGCGCCGGCGCGCAGCACGAGGGCGAGGTCGTTCGCCTCCTCCGGGGTGAAGCTTCCGTTGATCTGCCCCTGGTCGGTGATCCGCTCGTGGATGACCGGCGCCGACTGTACCCGCTTGTCGAGAACGATCGCGAGGAGCCGGTTGACGTTGGCGCCGGTGGCCGCGCCAAATTTCTCGGCGCCCGCGGCGGTCAGGAAAAACGAGATCGAATTGCCGCCCATCTGGCCGTGGCTCGGCCGCGCGTTCTTGAGATCCCGCCCCGTGATGGCCGCGGCCTTGCGCAGGAGGTACCAGTTCGTCCCCCGCTGGCCGGGTTCCGCCTTGCCTTCGACGAGCTCCATGTCGGCGGCCACCTTGCCGTCGGCACCGAGCAGCGACGCCCTGTCCGTCGAGGGGCCCTTCTCGACGATCTTCAGCTCCAGGAACGCGGTGTTTTTGATGAGGTCCTTGACCCGCTTGGGATCGTCGATCCCGGGCAGCTGCACGAGAATCCGGTCCGTTCCCTGCCTCGCGATCAGAGGCTCGGCGACGCCGAACTCGTCCACGCGATTGCGGATCGTCTCGATTGCCTGAGAGACGGCGCTCTCTTCCGTGGCGCGCCGCGACGCGTCCTTCAGGGAGAAGGTGAGGCGCCCCCCGGCCGACCCCGTGGTCCAGTCGGGAAGCCAGCGTTTGGTGATCTCATCGAGCTTCTTCTCATCGGACACGGAAGCGACGGTGACGGACGCGTCCGTCGGGTATTCGATCGCACCGAGGGTCACGCCCTGCTCCCGCGTCTGCGCCTTCAGCGTCTCGACCGCCTCGTCGCGCTCCGCCTTGATGGCGTCCGCGGTGTTGACCTGGAGGACGAGGTGGATGCCGCCGCGAAGGTCGAGGCCGAGCTTGATCCCCCGCTTCAAGGCTTCCGAGATCGGCGGACGGCCCCCCTGGACCCAGTCCTTCCTGGCGTGCGCGTAGCCCGTCGCCACGTATCCGGCGACGATCCCCGCGACGACCAGAACGATTAAGAGAACGCGCCAACGCAGCCTCTTGGACAAACAGCCTCCCTTGGAAGAACGGTGGAGTCTACAAGGAGTGGACGGGGCGTGCCAAGTCCGCCGGCGCGCCTCCGGACGTCAAGGTTTGGCGGGCGCGGCGGCCGCGGTCTCGGGCTCTCCCGCAGGACCCGCGATTCCGGTTCGCAGCACCTTGATCTTCACGTTATCTGCAATCTGGAGAACGACGAAGCCTCTTTCCTCGTCGACGGCGGTGATGCGGCCGAAGATGCCTCCACCGGTGACGACCTCATCGCCCTTCTTGAGCTGGGCGATCATCGCGGCGGTCGCCTTCTGCTTCTTGCGCATCGGAGCGATCAGGAGGAAGTAGAAGATGGCGAAGATGAAGGCCATCGCCACGAGGGGCGACGAGAAGAGCGCCATGGGACCGGTCGGCGCCGGGCCGGGCTGCTGGAGGAGTTGAGTGAGCATGGGCGGACTATAAGGCAGGAGGGAGGTTGAGCGTTGCGCGTTCAGCGTTAACCGCTCGGATCGCCGATCTGCCGTTTACCGCTTTCGATTCCCGATCTAGTTGACCGCGGAGTACCGCGGCCGTCTCGCTCCCGTTGGTCGCTCGGCTCCCGTTTCCCGAGGTCCCCCTACCGCCTACCGCCTGCCGGTGATCACCGGCAGCGGTGCCTTCGACGGCGGGATCGACTTTGCCGCCGCGATCGCCCGGTCCCAGAACGCGAGGAAGTTCTCCCCGAGGACCCCGCGGACCTCCGCTTCCGAGTGGCCCCGCCGGAGGAGCTCCTCCGTCACCTTCGGCAGCTTCGAGACGTCCTCGAGACCGGTGGGCGGGTCCTCGGTCCCGTCGAAATCGGTCCCCAGGCCGGCGGCGGCCGGACCGCCGATGCGCATCACCCTCTCGATGTGATCGACCACTCGTGTCCAGTCGGTCCGCGGCCGCTTCAATCCGTCCATCAGCGCGGAGACCGCCGCGTCCCGCTTGCCGGGGTCCGCCGCGAAACGCGCTTCGATTTCCGCGACCCGGGGGGCGAGCGCCGCCTTCTGGCGCACGAAGTCGTCCACGACCGCCTGATCGAGGAACGTCGAGCTCACGTTGATCATCACGACGCCGCCCTTGCCTCCGATCGCCCGGATCTGGTCGTCGGTCAGATTGCGCGGCATGTCGGCGAGCGCGCGGCAGGAGGAGTGCGAGGCGAACACGGGCGCCCGCGAGGCGGCGAGGACGTCCGCGAGCGTCTTGTCCGACACGTGCGACACGTCGACCAGCATTCCGAGCCGGTTCATCTCGAGCACCACTTCGCGCCCGAAGTCGGTCAGCCCGCCGTGAACCGCGGTCTTCTTCGGGTCGAAGCCCCAGGCGAAGAACGATCCCGCGGAGTCGGCCCAGCCGTTGGTGTTCGTGTGCGTCAACGTCATGTAGCGCGCGCCGAGCCTCGAAAACGACGAAAGCGCGCCGAGCGAGTCCTCGATCGCATGACCGCCCTCGATACCGATCAGGATCGCCGTTCTTCCATCCCGCTTGGCCGCGCGGATTGCGGCCGGGGAATCGGCGAACACGAAGCCGGGCGTCCCGTCCGCGATGCGGCGGATCAGGTCGATCAGCTCGAGCGTTCGCCGCGCCGCGCCACCCGTCTTCGCGAAGGACGCCGGCACGTAGGCCGCGAAGAAGGGCGCCGTGACGCCCCCTTCCTTCAGCCGGACCGCGTCGACGTGCCCCGTTCGCCCGCGGACGGCCAGATCCACCCACTCTTTCTCGAGCCGCTCAGGAACGTCCTCATGTGTGTCGACGACGATCGCGCCGGCATGAATCCTGGCCGCACGAGCCTTCAGATCCTCCTCCGCGGTGAGGACGGGGAGACTCGAAAGAAAAATGACAACGATCGCGAGAGCAGATTTCATGGCGGTTTTCAGTTCTCAGTTCTCAGTTTCCGGTCTTTCGATTCCAGATCCAGTTGACCGCGGAGTACCGCGGCCGTCTCGCTCCCGCTGGTCGCTCGGCTCCCGATTCCCGGCCCCGGTCCCCTTCCCGCCTCCCCCCTCCCGCCTTCCGGCTCCCGTCCTCAGGCTATCTTCCCCTCGTCCGGCGCGCGCAGCTTCTCCAGCCGCCCCGCCCGGATCGCCGCGCGGATCGACTTCATCCAGGCCAGATAGAAGTAGACGTTGTGGAGCGACAGCAGCATGGGCGCGGAGAAATCCTTCAGCACGAAGAGATTCCGGATGTACGCCCGGCTGTGACGGCGGCAGACCGGGCAGTCGCACGCGGGGTCGAGCGGGCCGAGGTCTTCCTTGAAGCGCTCGTGCTTGATGACGACCTCGCCCTCCGACGTGTACGCGTGGCCCATGCGGCCATTGCGCGTCGGGAGGACGCAGTCGAAGAGGTCGATGCCCGAGCGGACCGACTCGAGGAGATCCGCCGGCGTCCCCACACCCATCAGGTACCTCGGCCGGTCGGCCGGAAGCAATTCCGCGGAGAAGGCGGTGATCGACCGGATTGCGTCCTTCGACTCTCCGACGGCCACCCCGCCGACGGCGTAGCCCTCGAAGGGAATGTCCAGAAGCCGGGACGTGGATTCGCGCCGCAGGTCCTCGTGCGTCCCGCCCTGCACGATCCCGAAGAGAAGGCCCGGCCCCCTGTAGGCCTGTCGGGAACGAACCGCCCAGGCCGAAGAGAGGTCGCACGCGTTCTCCACTTCGTCGCGCTCCGCCGGAAAGGGAGGGCAGATGTCGAGCGCCATGGCCAGATCGACGCCGAACGCGGCCTGGAGATCCATGGCGGTCTCGGGAGTCAGGAAATGCTTCGAGCCGTCTTCCGGGCTTCGGAACTCCACGCCATCGGGCGTGATCTTCCGGTGCGACGCCAGGCTCATGACCTGGAAACCGCCCGAGTCCGTCAGGATCGCGCGGGCCCACCCGATGAACGCGTGCAGGCCTCCGGCGCGGCGAATCGTCTCGATCCCCGGGCGCACCATGAGGTGATAGGTGTTCGCGAGCACCGCGCGGCAGTCCCAGCCTTCGAGGCGGTCGAATTCCACCCCCTTGACGGCCCCGCGTGTCCCCACGGGAAGAAAACACGGGGTCTCGATCTCGCTGTGCGCCGTGACGAGCAACCCCGCGCGGGCCGAGGACGCGGGTTCGGTCGCCACGACGGAGAAAGGCGAGGGCATGTCAGATCGGGATCGAATCGGGCCCGCGCGGAGTCAGAAGCGGAGCCTCGCGTCGAGCGCGCCGCCCAGGTCTCTCCTGTTCGTCGAGGACAACGAGGTGCCGCCTTCGCTCGAAAAGACGACGGCCGCGTTGACGGACAGCATCTTCAAGCCGAGGCCGATGCCCGCCGAATAGGCCCAGTGCGGATCGGGCGCCGCGGAGTCGCGGAACGTGCCGGCGCGGATCGCGAAAACGGGCAGCTTGAGCTCCAGGCCGGCGGCGAGCTGGCGGCTCCGCCCTCCCGGCAGGAGCGTGTCCGTCTCGCGCACGTCGTAGTCGACGGCCACCAGGAGCAGACCCACGGGAGTCACCGCGAGGCCGGCGCGGAGAGTCCGGGGAAGACGGTAGGAGCCGGGCGCGCCGAGAAGGCCCGGCTTGGCGGGATCGTTCGCGACGTCGAACTCCGGCTCGTTGATCGCCATCGAGACGACGCCCACTCGAACCTTGCCGCCGAGATTCAGCATGGCCCCCGCGTCGAAGGCGAGCTTCGTCGAGTCGCGGCGGTTTTCGTCGAACGCGCGGCGCGAGATCGCCAGCGGATCGGAGATGTCGGAGTCGAAGACGCCGCGGCGCAGAAAGTAGGTCCGTCCCTGGATGTAACGGACCGTGCCCCCGACCAAGAGGGTCTTCGCCAGAAACGAGGTCGCGTAGGAAAACCGGGCCTCGCGGGCTTCGAGTCCCGCGAAGGAAAGGCCCGTCGTGTTGTTCGCGAAGGCCCGCGCCGGGTCGATGGCGGGGCTGACCGGGAGGATGTGGACGAGGTCGATGGTCGGGTACACCGCGGAGTACGCCACCTCGCCGATCGCGATCGCAAATCCGCTCTTGCCGAAGACGAGCCCGGCCGCGCCGGACCCGACGACGCCGCTGCCGGGCTCGGAAATGCGGAGGAGGTCCCTGACCGCGCCCGGGATGCGGGCGAGGTCCTGTCCCGAACGGATGCGGTCGAGATCGATCGAAGAAAGCCGGTCGACCGCCCCCAGAAAGTCGTTGCGGTTGGTGGCCACGGCTCCGGCGAAGATCTCGAGATCCAGCCGCTCGTCCCGGGCGAGACCCGCCGGATTCGTCCAGACGGCCGTTCCGTCGTCCGCGACGGCGACCGATGCGCCGCCCATCGCGGCCGCGCGAGGTCCGACCACGGGCGTCTGAGCCATCGAGCCCCGAGCCACGCCGAGCGCCGCGCCGAGAAGGAGGAAAGACCGGAGGAGGGATCCGCGACGCATCGGAGGGAAGTTATCAGTTTTCAGTTTTCAGTTTTCAGCGCCTGGACGTTCAACTCAACTCCATAACTGACACTGACAACTGACAACTCACTTCACGCCATCGCGTGTCCGGCGAGGCGCTCGAGGACGGCGATGGGCGCCTGGTCGGGGACCGTCAGCGTCTCGCGTCCGATGATGAATGTCTGCTCGAGGGCGAACTGCCCCTGCAGGACCGCGTGCGTCACCATGTCCGTGAAGACCATCCAGGTCGCGTCGGGAGGGAAGACGGGGCGCTCGGCGCGGGCGTTGTCCTGGTAGTCGCCGTTCTCCTTCAGGAAATTGTGGAAGGCGAGCATGAACTCGTCGTACGGCGGGCGCGAGCGGACGGGAAGCCCCGCCGCGCTCGCCGCCCGGAGGAGGGCACGGCCGACGGTCTGCCTGGAGGCGCGCTCCAGAAGACCGGAGGACACGGCGAATCGCTCCGCCAGCTCGGGGAACGTCTCTCCCGTCTTCCAGAGGCGCGGCGCGGCGGGGTTCACGTTGGTGAAGATCCGGAAGATGCGGTCTCCCCGGGTCGGGCGCGTCGGGAAGGCGTCCACGTGCAGAAGATCGTTTCGGGAGTGTGAGGACAGCTTGCGGCTCGCCTCCTCCTGCGGCCGGAAGCTCGCGTAGTCGACCTTCCACCCTCGCGAATACCCGGGGAAGAGGCCGGCGGCGAACTCGACGACCGTCCGCGAGTAACGGCCGAGCACCTCGCGCAGGCGGCGGGCGTCGTCGGGACGCTGGCGCGCGACGCCGGTCACGCGGTCGCTCCTCGGGCGGTAGGCGATGTTCTTGTGATAGCCCGCGTCGGCCTGGCGGCGCTCCAGGAGAAAGGCGCGGTCCGCCGGCGAGATATCGAACGGAGTTTCCGCAAAAAGAAGGATGTTCCCCTCCTCGAGGACCCGGCAACACTCGCGCTCGCGCTCCGGGCCGGAGGCGGGGAGAGACTCGATGGAAACGACCGCCATGAACGCCTCCTGCGAGCCCGGAGTCTACCGCGCGCGCGGCTCCGACCGCCCCGGTTGACCCCCGAAAACCTGCGTGCTAGGGTGGGCCGCCTTTCGAGGAAACGATGCCCGATCTCGGGAAAAAGTTCGAGTGCTTTAACTGCCGGACGAAGTTCTACAACCTCGGCAAGCCGGAGGCGATCTGCCCCAAGTGCGGCGCCAACCAGAAGGACGCGAAGTTCGACGAACCGCCCGCACCCGCACCGCGGGCGCCGCGCCGCGCGATTCTGATGGAGCCGGTCGCCGAAGAGACCGCGAACGAGTTCGGTGACGAGCCTGCACCCGTCGAAGAGCCCGAAGAAGCCGCGGACGACGACGAGCTGGAAGAGGAAGCGGAGATCATCGACAGCCCGACGGCGGTGCGCGAGGAAGAAGAGTACTGACGTCTCCCCGCGTCGTGTACCTCGGCCTCGGCTCGAACCTCGGTGACCGCCGCGCCCGCCTTCTCGAGGCCCTGGAGCGCGTCGCCCGGCGGTGTCCCGTCCTTCGCGTCTCCTCCTTCTACCGAACCGACCCCGTCGGCTTCGCGGAACAGCCCGACTTCTACAACGCCGCCGCCGCGATCGCATGGACGGGGACGCCGGACGGTCTTCTCGAAGTCGTCCGCTCGATCGAGATCGACATGGGACGTGTGCCGCGGTTTCAGAACGGGCCCCGGGAGATCGATCTCGACCTCCTCGACTTCGACGGCCTCGTGAGAAGCCACCCCGACCCCATTCTTCCCCACCCGCGGATCTCGGCACGCCGGTTCGTTCTCGCGCCTCTCTCCGAGATCGCGCCGGCGTGGCGGCACCCGGTATCGAAAAAAACCGCGGCCGAGCTGCTGCGGGACCTGCCCGAAAAACCGGGCGTCTCGAGGATCGAGATGACCGGGTGACGGCTGAGAGCTGACGGCGGACAGCTACCCCGCCTTCCTCCAGGCCGCGAGGTTCTTTCGCGCCGCCTCCTGAATCGCGAGCTCCTCGACGAGATGGCTCGGACCGGCGGCGTCGGCAACGATCCCTTCTTCGATGGCCACGGCCTCCTTCCGCGCGCCGG
>JBBRDK010000075.1:0-17704 GCA_038203955.1 Thermoanaerobaculia bacterium
CAACTCCCCGGGTCATGATTACGGACCGGCGCTCACCCCGAGTGGGCACACGATGTTCTTCGCGTCCGGAACCGACAATCCATTTGCGCCCGGCGCCGTCAACAATCTTTATGTGTCCGAACGCAAGAATGACGCCGCACCGTGGGGCCCGCGAATCAGCCTCGACACCATCAATTGCCCGGGCTGCTTCGCCGGGCTGCCCACCATCCGCGCCGACGGCAAGGAACTTTGCTGGATGGGTGATCGGGGAGATAGCTACGGCGACAAAGACATCTATTGCGCGCGGCGCCGATGAACTGGAGAACCCGGCAACCGGCGCGCGTGTGATCGCGAATCCTCACCGACAAACCGACAAATCGACAAGACGAAAGGCTCAAAATGAAACCGCAAACGACACTCACGAAGGTTCTTTCCGCGCTCGCGCTTGCAGGAATACTGTCGATCTGCACGGCAACCATCGCTCAGGCCGGCCCGCAGCCACATCTAAAAACCGGCATGTTCGGCCTCGCGCGCGGCCAGGTCGCCCGGATCAATGCTGCCAACATCGGTGATCCCAACCAAATCGGCGATCGGCCGATCGAAGTCGAAATGCTGTTTCTCGACTCGACGGGCGCCGTCGTGGGACGCGACGTGAAGACGATCGCCCCCGGACAGGCGGTCTTTTTCGACCTGGCCTTCGACGCCGGCGTCGAGAAGAACCGGATCGAGCTGCGAGCGGTCATCAACGCGATACCCCCGCCCGAGCCGATAAGAACCTCAGGATCACCGTGGAGGTCTTCGACGCCGTCACGGGCAAGACCACCGTGTTCATCGGCGATCCCGGCCTATGAAGCGAAAGGCGCCATGCGAAGGAAATCGGAAGCGACATCCACGAAGTAGAGTCGATTCGGTTTGGTGGACACCTTGAGGCTTCTGGTGCCCCCAAGCATCCTGTCCGCTAGCGAGTCTCGATTGGGACGTACGGCTGCGGGTACCTGGGGCCGGTGTAATCCGCGCGCGGCCGGATCAGCCGGTTATGGGCGTACTGCTCGAGGACGTGCGCGGTCCAGCCGGAGATCCGCGAGACGGCGAAGATGGGGGTGAAGAGGTCCGCGGGGATCCCGAGCATCGCGTAGACGGAGGCGGAGTAGAAGTCCACGTTCGCGTTCAGCTTCTTCTCGTCCTGGATGATGTTCTCGATGCGCCGGGACATGTCGTACAGCGAGGTGTCGTTCGAGGCGCGGGCGACACCCTCCGACATCGCGCGCAGGTGAGTCGCGCGCGGGTCTTCCGTCGTGTAAACGCGGTGGCCGAAGCCCATGATCTTTTCCTTGCGGGCGAGCCGCTCGTGAAGGTCCGCGTCGACTCGATCGAGCGACCCGATCTCCTGCAGCATCTTCAGGACCGCTTCGTTCGCCCCGCCGTGCAGAGGCCCCTTGAGGGTGCCGATCGCCGAGGTGATCGCGGAATGGATGTCGGATAGGGTGGCGGCGGTGACGCGGGCGGCGAAGGTCGAGGCATTCAGCTCGTGGTCGGCGTGAAGGATGAGAGCGACGTCGAGCGCCTTGACCGCCGCGGACTTCGCCGTCTCGCCGTTCAACATCCGGAGGAAGTCCTCGGCGTGGCCGCGGCCGGGGTCGGGTGGGACGGGGGCTCGACACTGTCGCATGCGGTGGAACGCCGCGACGATCGTCGCGATCTGCCCGGTCAGGCGGACGGCCTTGCGCCGGTTCGCCTCGGGAGACATGTCTGTGGCGTCGGGGTCGGTTGCGGAAAGCGCCGAGACGGCCGTCCGGAGCGCGTCCATGGGGATCGACTTCGCGGCGAGTCTTCCCAGAAGCTCGAGAGTCTCGGCGGGAACGGAACGCTCGCGGCCGATCTCCGCCCGCGTGCGCGCGAGCTCGTCGGCCCGCGGCAGGCGTCCCTGCCAGAGGAGGAAGCAGACCTCTTCGAAGGTGGAGCGGTCTGCGAGCTCGTGGATGTCGATCCCGCGGTACGACAGGATCCCGCGGTCCCCGTCGATGTAGCAGATCGAGGAATCCGCCGCGACGACGTCCTGGAGGCCTTCGACCTCGACCATCTGGATCGTTACTCCGCCTCGATGGCGTCCGGAATCGCGGGATCCAGTCCCGGAAACTTCGCGAGCCACTCGCGCCGCTCGTTGCGCAGCTTCTCGACGAGCGCGGCGTAGTCCTCGTCTGAGTAGCGCGTCGTCGGCGTGTATTTTTCGAGATTGATGCCGGGCACGTCGGTCGGCACCTCGTAGCCCCAGTCGGGATCCCGCTGCCAGGCGATTCCTTCCTTCGCGATCTGCTTCATGATCTCGGCCGAGATCCGGATGGTGATCTTTTCGCCGGGCGAGGCGCCGTGCGCGCCGATCGACCCGGTGTTCAGGATGTACGCCTGCATGTCGGGATTCTCGCGGAGGATCCGAAGCAGCCGGTTGCCCTCGTCTGACTCCGGTCCCACGATGAACGGGTTCGTGCCGACTTCCCGCTTCGCCTGGCCCGCTTTCGTGGGATCTCCCGCGGAGGTTTCGATCGACTCGCCGAGCATGAAGTACGCGGCCGCCTGCTCAGGGGTCAGCCGGGCGCAGACCGGGACGATGTCGTTGCGCCGCGTGATGAAGACGATCTTGTTCGCCTTGGGGAGGTCGATGCCGTCGCCCGTGCCGCGGATGTGCCGGCGCAGGACGACGCCGCGGCCGTTGGAGGTCAGCGACGTGTCAAGGAAGTCCACCTTGCCGGAGTCGTCGACCTTGATGTTCTCGTAGGTGGCGCTGGCATGCGTCGCGGCGCCCCAGAGGACCGTCTGCGACGGCTCGAGCCCCTCGGTCTTGATGTAAAAGCCATCCTCGGTCCCGAACGCTCGGCCCTCCCTGGTCAGGAGAACGACGTCGTCCTGCTTGATGATCGCGGCCTCCGGAGGCACGAGCCCGTGGTCGTGGAGCGTCAGGGTCGTCTTGCCGGTCCCGGAGAGCCCGAAGAGGAGGAAGCCGACGTCCTGGAGCGACCCGTCGGGACCGGTCACCCGCAGGATCTTGGAGCCGGCATGGAGACCGAGGCCGCCGCGCCGCTTGATCCAGTACATCGCCTGCCGGAGCATCGATTTCTTCGCCTCGCCCGGGTAGTCGCTGCCCAGGATGTAGGTGTACCCCTGCTGAACATCCGCGAAGATGAGCCGCTCGGGCCACTCCGGAACATAGACGGAGACGAAATCGGGCTCGTACGTCGAGTCCGAGGGGAAGAGCATGTTGTGCCACATGTACGCGATGCGGGCGTACTCGACGGGGACGTACAGGCGGCAGCGCAGGGTCGCGTCGGGATGCTCCCCCATCCGGCGGTCGACCTGGACGAGGTCCATCCCGAGCAGCGCCTCCTGGACGCGGCGGACGGTCTCCTCCGCCTTCGCCTTCTCGATCGGCTGCTGCATGACCCCGACCCGAACCTCGTCCGCGACGATGTACGTGTTCTTCGCGGACCGGTTCTTCACGCGTGTCGAGTACACGGGGGAGCCGTATTCCGTCGTCTTTTCGCCCGACCGGGCCAGCGCGCGAAGGTCTTCTCCGGGAAGGTCCTTCCGGATCGTCCTCGCCCGGATCGTCCGCGGGGATACGAGTTCGACGGTGCTCATGGTTCCCTCCTGACCAGGGCCGCCAAGAATATCAAGGCGCGGGCCGATTTGTGCGGGTTGAGGACAAAAACGGGGGCCGGGAATCGGGAATCGGGAATCGAAAGGCCTCTTTTTCGCGCTTCGCCCAGTGCCAAGCGTCCAGCGCCGGCGTGATCTCGTTGAAAGCTGAGAGCTGACAGCTGACAGCTTCTAGCCCTTCGCCCTCACCACGTACCTCAGCCGGCCGCGGGGGGCGATCGCGTCGAACGGGTAACAGGTCACGAGCGTCAGCGTCTGGCCGGGCGTGGCCTCGAGCGCGGCGGTGACGGAGCGGTCGACGACCTCCGCCGCGGTGATCCGATAGATGGTCGTCCTACCGTCGGGCGCCTGCACGAGGATCTCTTCCCCGGCGGCCACCCCTCGGAGAAACGCGAAATGGGTGTCCCGGTGCGCTGAGAAGACGCAGTTCCCCCGCGCTCCGGGCGCCGCGCTGCCGTCGAGATGGCCGGGGCCGAAGGCGAGCGTCCGCCCCGACGCGCCCGCCAGGACGATGGCATCGGCGCCCGCCGCGGGGACTCTCAGCCGGGCGACCGGCCAGGTGTCCGCCCAGGGCCACGGCTTGACGGCGCGTTCTCCGGCGAGGGTCCTCGCCCACGCGCGGTGGAGGAGGACCTGAGCGAAACGCGCCTTCAGATAGATCCACCCGCCCTGCGAGAGGAGGAGAACGCCGGCGAGAGCGACGGCGGTCGTGAGTCTCCGGAACCCGCGCCCCGTCATCGCAGCGTTCCCGCGGCCCGGACGGCGGCCGAAAGCGAGAGCAGCGCGAAGCCCAGCAGCAGCAGCACGCGCCCCGGCGTCGCGGTCGAGGGCATCTCGCCGAAGACGTGCTCGGCTCTCCACCCGTCCGGCAGCTGGATGGGCAGCGGCCGCGCCTCGCACGCGGCGCCGCGCGCGGCCCCCGGCGTGACGTCGACCGCGACGAGACTCGTGTAGCTCGAGACGAGGTGATGCGCGAGCGCGACCTCGATCACCTGCCGGCGTACTTGTTCCGCCTCAGCTCCTGCGGTGGACGAATCCATCAGGGCCGCGATCTTGAAACGCGCCCAGAGGCGGGCGACTCCCGAGTCTTCGCGGGAAGCGGTGAGCGCCAGGCGGTGAGACCACGGCCGGCCCCCGCGGTCGCCGCTGACGGTCACCGCCGGGGACGACGACGACAGCCGGACCGCCACCACCAGCGGCTCCCCGGCATAGAGATCGGGGACCTTCGACGGCCACGCCTCGGCCGCGGCGTCGTCCCACCGGACTTCGAGGTTGGTGAGTACGGGCGCCTCGAGCTTGCGGAAGAGGGCAGTCATCTTCGGCTGCACTTCGGCCGCGCTCGCGACGTAGGTGAACGTGCCCCGGCCGAACATCGCCGCGCGCGTCATGAAATGGGAGTTGGGCGCGGAGCCGAGTCCGACCGTGAAAAGGCGGCTCTTTCCGAGGTGTTTTTCGATGAACGCGAAGAGCTCCTCCTCGTTGCCGACCGCGCCGTCGGTCATGAACAGGACCTGGCGTACGGAGGCGGAGGAGGATTCCTCGCCGGAGGTCTCCAGGGCCGCCGCGAGGGCGGGAAGCATCTCGGTGCCGCCCTGCGCCTGAAGCCTTCCGACCCAGCGCCGGGCCTGCTCGACCGCCTCCGGGAGGGCACGCCGGCTCTCGGGAAAGAGCCGGCGCGTGACGCTGTTGAACTCGATCACGTTGAACCGGTCCTCGGGCGCGAGCCTCGAAAGCGCCAACGCCAGGGCCTGCCGGGCGCCGTCGATGGACTTTCCGTGCATGGAGCCCGAGGTGTCGATCACGAACACCGTCTCCCGCGGCAGCCGGGTCTCGGGCGCGGCGGCGTCCGGCGGGATCACCATGAGGAGCGCGTACAGCTCTCCGCCGAGCGTCTGGGTGAAGACCGCCGCCTTCGGCTCCTGCCCGAGGTCCGGCTCCCAGGCGAGCTCGAAATCCCGATCCGCGGCGACGGTCCGGTCGGCGAGCGTGACGAGCGTGTGGTTGCCCTGGCCCGCCTCGGTGCGCAGGGCATGCGAACCGCTTCCCACACGGCGCAGCGGAAAGCCCGGGTCGAGGCTGACCTTCACGTGCACCGGATTCGTGAAGCCGGCGGCCGGGTTCGCGACCGGCGGACGGATGCGCTGCGCGTCCGGCACGCCGGAGGAGGCGGTAGCCGACGAGGAAGCCGCGGCCCGGACGAACGATTGCTCCTGTTCGTCCACGCCGGCGGGTGTCGGGGCGGGGTTGTAGCGAGGGGCGACGACCATGGGGAAACGGAGGCGGAACGCTCCCTGATCGAATCGGAGGGCCTCCTGGTACTCCAGCACGACCTGCACCTCTTCGTCCGGACCGATGCTGGCGACCGACGTGGTGAAGATGTTCGGCCGCTCCTGCTCGACGAGCGAGGCCTTCCGTCCTTCGGACTTCGCTTGTTCGTACACCTTCTTCGCCTCTTCTCTCTCTTTGACCTGGCCTTCGATGATCCGGTCGCCGATGACGAGACGCATGGCGTCCACGGCCGAGCCTTCCGGAAGGGGGAACACGTAGATGCCCTCGACGCAACTGCCGGCCGCGTTGCGAAAGCGCTGCGAGACGGTGGTCCGTGCGACCATCCCGGTGACGCGGATCGAGACGTCCGTGTCGAGAACGGGCGCCGGAAGATAGAGGCCCGGGCTCGCCGTCTTGAGCAGCAGCAGCCCAGCATGCGCGTCTTCCGGCCGGACGGGCGCCTGCCCGAGGGCCGCAAGGCTCCACAGAACCCAGATCACCGCCGCCGCGGTGCATGGAAGAGATCGCCCGACGGTCGCGACATTCATCCGATACCTCCCTGGCTTCAAGGAGACCTCTCGGGGAAGACCGCGTCGTGCCGGAGCCGGGGAAATCCCGCGAAAGAATGTGGCAATCCTGTGGCGGCGCTTTCGCGGCCGTCGAAAGCACGCGAGAATGCTCGTCGTGAAAACCGCGAATCCGGAGACGGTGGCGGTCGTGGACGACGAGCCCGCGATCCGCGAGACGGTGAGCTTCGCCCTGAAACGCGAAGGCTACCGGGTGCGGGCGTTCGCCGACGGCCGGGAGGCGTGGGAGTCGTTCCAGCAGGAGCTCCCGGGGCTCGCGATCCTGGACATCGTTCTGCCGCGCATGGACGGGCTCGAGCTCTGCCGCAAACTCCGGGGCCGCTCCGAGGCGCTGCCGATCATCTTTTTGAGCTCGCGGGACGAAGAGCTCGACCGCGTTCTCGGGCTCGAGCTCGGCGCCGATGACTATCTGTGCAAGCCCTTTTCCATGCGGGAGCTCGTCGCGCGCGTCAAGGTGCTGTTCCGGCGCGCGTCGCTCGCCAGGACAGCGGTGGCTCCGGAGAAGCTCCTGAAGGCGGGCCCTCTCGAGCTCGACCTCGAGCGCTACACGGCGAAGTGGAACGGCGCCCTGATCGCCCTCACCGTGACCGAGTTCCTCCTCCTCCAGTCGCTCGCCCGCCATCCCGGACACGTCAAGACACGCCGGCAGCTGATGGAGGACGCGTATCCCCATGACGCGTTCGTCAGCGAACGTACGATCGACAGCCACATCAAGCGTCTTCGGCGAAAGCTCGTCGAGCGCGAGCCCGCTTTCTCGGGGATCGAGACCGTGCACGGCCTCGGATACCGGTACGAGGGTGGCTGAGGAGGGCGTGTCCTCGCCCGCGCCGCGGCAGCGCCGCCCGGGCCGGCTCTCCGCGCGGCTTCTCGCGTTCAACCTCCTGCTCGTGTTCATCCCGGCCGCGGGGCTGCTCTATCTCGACACCTACGAGAAGCAGCTCCTCGAGGCACAGGAGCGCTCGATGGTCCAGCAGGGCCGCGTGCTCGCGGCCGCGCTGTCGGAGCCCGGCGCGCTCGCGGACGAAGAGGCGGCGCGCGTTTTGAGGCGATTGAACCAGCGGCTCGAGTCGAGGATCCGGGTGGTCGATAGAGAGGGAAAGATCCTGGGCGACACCAGCCGGCTCGGGCCCCGCCTTGAGGTCGCCGGCGTCGCGGCCGAGTCGCGCGAGACGGGCGCCCGCAACCGGCTTCTCTATCGCGTCGGGGCGATCTTCTTTTCGCTCTATCACCGGATCGTTCCGCCGCCCGAGCCTCCGGCCGAAGCACGGGAGCCGGCGCCCGCCGGCGGACGGCTGAGCGGCCGCGAAGTCGAGGCGGCGCTCTCGGGCCGATACGGAAAGGCGGTGCGGCCGTCGCCGGCGGGTCAGCGCTCCGTGACCCTGTCGATCGCGATTCCGATCCCGGGAGAGGGCAGCGCGTCGGAGCCGGCCGGCGCGGTCGTCGTCACGCAGTCGACCTGGCGCATTCTTCAGGACCTCTATGCCATTCGCCTCGGCATTTTCAAGGTGTGTCTCGGGTCCCTGGCGCTCGCGGTCGTTTTGAGTCTTCTCGTTTCGACGACGATCGCCCGGCCGCTGCGGGAACTGCGCGAGGAGACGGCTGCCATCCTGGACCGGCGCGGACGCCTGCAGGGGAGCTTCCGACCGTCGGAAAAGAAGGGTGAGATCGGCGACCTTTCACGCGCCTTGCACGAGCTGACCCGCCGCCTCGAGGCGTACCAGCGGTTTCTGGAGTCTTTCGCCGCCGAGGTCTCGCACGAATTTCGAAACCCTCTGGCGTCGATCCGGATCGCGGCCGAGATGGCCTCGGAATCGGAGACGGAAGCAGACCGCCGGCGATTCCTCGAGATCTCCGAGCGGGAGGTGCAGCGGATGGAGAGACTGCTCTCCGATTTGCGTGAAATGACGCGGGTCGACGCGCGGCTCGAATCGGAAGATCAGGGCGCCCTCTCGCTGAACGCGCTCCTCGAGCGGGTCTGCGAGGGATACCGGCTTCGCGGGAGCGCCGTCGTGTTCCTGTTCGAGCCCCCGCCTGAAATCGTGACCGTCCAGGCCTCGGGAGAGCGGCTGGCTCAGGTCTTCGAGAACCTGCTCGACAACGCGGCGAGCTTCTCGCCCGCCGGAGCCGCCGTTCGCGTGCGGCTCGAGAGAGTGCAGGGAGCGGCGTGCGTGCGTGTGATTGATCAGGGCCCGGGCATCCCGGCGGAGCATCTCTCGCGCATCTTCGAGCGCTTCTTCACCTGGAGGCCCGATGCGCCCGATGCCGCGAGCCGGCACACCGGCCTCGGTCTGGCGATCGTCCGCACGATTGTCGAGGGGTATGGAGGCACGGTCACGGCGTCGAACAACCCGGAGGGCGGCGCGACCTTTGCGGTACGCCTGCCCGCCTCCCGGACGGGCGTGTTCCAGAAGGCGGCCCCCCCGGCCTGAGTCTGCCCCCCGGAGGAGCCGGTGCACAGAAAAATGTGCAGGCAGGCACGACAAAGCCCGCTTTGCATCCGAAATGCGTTGACTTTGTGCACAGTGTCCGTAAAATCTTGCCACCCTAGCAAAAAACGGAGGACACATGGCGAAGGCGAAGATCCTGAGGTTCGATCCGGCCGGACCCGGCCTCGGAAAGAACGACATCCTGAAGGTGTGCGACGCGGAGAACGTGCGGTTTCTGAGGCTGCAGTTCACGGACATCCTGGGAGTCATCAAGAACGTCGAGATTCCGCGGTCGCAGTTCGCCAAGGCTCTCGACGGAGAGATTCAGTTCGACGGCTCGTCGATCGAAGGATTCACGCGGATCGAAGAGTCGGACATGAATCTCGTTCCCGACCTGAACTCTTTCGCGATCTACCCGTGGGCGCATCGCGGCGGCGAGAAGGTGGGGCGTCTGATCTGCGACGTCTACACGCCCGACGGAAATCCTTTCACCGGATGTCCCCGGACGACGTTGAAGCGACAGATGGATAAGGCGGCGGCGCTCGGCTACACCCTCGTGACGGGCCCGGAGGCCGAATTTTTTCTCTTCCGGCGCGACGCCAACGGCGACCCGATCATCGACACGCACGATCAGGGCGCGTATTTCGACCTGACGCCGGTCGATCGCGGCGAAGAGGCGCGGCGCGACGTGGTGCTGGCGCTCGAGCAGATGGGCTTCGAGGTGGAGGCGGCGCACCACGAGGTCGCGCCGGGCCAGCACGAGATCGACTTCAAGTACGCGGATGCCGTGACGACGGCGGATCGAGTGTCGACGTTCCGGTTCGTCGTGAAGAAGGTCGCCCTGGACCACGGGCTTCACGCAACGTTCATGCCGAAGCCGATCTTCGGCGTGAACGGTTCGGGCATGCACGTGCACCAGTCTTTTCTGGATCGCAGGGGCAACAACGTGTTCTTCGACGCGAAGGCGAAGTACCAGCTGTCGAAGACCGCGTTGAACTACACCGGCGGGATCCTGCGGCATGCGAGGTCCTTCGTCGCCGTGACCAACCCGCTCGTCAATTCCTACAAGCGCCTCGTCCCCGGCTACGAAGCTCCCGTCAACGTCGCGTGGTCGATGAGAAACCGCTCGCCGCTCGTCCGCGTGCCGGCGCGGCGAGGGATGGGGACGCGGATCGAGGTCCGGATGCCGGACCCTTCCTGCAATCCCTATCTCGCCTTCGCGGTCATGCTGGCGTCCGGTCTCGACGGCGTGAAGAACCGGATGGATCCAGGAGAACCCGTGGACAAGAACGTGTTCAAGATGAGTGAGCGCGAGAAGCGCCGTCTGCGGATCGACCAGCTCCCCGGCAATCTCTCCGAGGCCCTCGACAACCTGGAGAAGGACGAGGTGGTCACGAGCGCGCTCGGCGAGCACATCCTCAGCCACTTCCTCGAGGCGAAGCGGGGCGAGTGGGCGGAGTACATTTCCCGGGTCCAGCCGTGGGAGATCGAAAAGTATCTCGATATGTATTAGAAGGCATTGTTGCCGTAATCAGGTGGCCGGGGCAGCCCCCCGGCCTTTTTTTATTGGCCGAATCAAGAACAGGTCGTTTATCACTCGGCGCTGGGCGAGGCGAAAGGCGAAGGGTGGTGTTGGCCGCAGGCCTATTCAACTCTGAACTCTCGACTCTCAACTCTCAACTTCTCAACTAATCAACATCGCATCCCCGAACGAGTAAAACCGGTACCCGTCGCGAATCGCCTCCTCGTACGCCGCCAGCACGCGCTCCCGTCCGGCGAACGCGCAGACCAGCATCAGGAGAGTCGAGCGCGGAAGATGGAAATTGGTGACCAGCGCGTCGATCGCGCGAAACTGGAATCCGGGTGTGATGAAGAGATCCGTCGAAAAGGGAAGCGTCGCGGCAGGCCCCGGGCCGAGGCGGGCGGCCGCCTCGAGGGATCGCGCGACCGTGGTTCCGATCGCCACGACGCGCCCTCCGGACGAGCGGGCCGCAGCCGCCGCGTCGAGCGTCTCTTGGGGGATCCAGACGCGCTCCGCGTCCATCGCGTGGGATGCGCTGTCGTCCGCCGTCACAGGCTTGAAAGTGCCCGCGCCGACGGCGAGCGTGAGGTCTTTCACCGCCACTCCCCGGGCGGCGATCTCGTCGAACAGCGCCGGAGTGAAATGCAGTCCCGCGGTCGGAGCGGCGACGGCGAGCGCCTGCCTCGCGAAGACCGTCTGGTAGGCGGCGCGATCCTCGTCCCGGTCGGCGGCTCCCGCCTCCCGCCGGATGTAGGGAGGGAGCGGGACGCTGCCGCAGCGGTCGAGGTAGGCATCGTCGACCGGGCGGTCGAAGACCACTTCGCGCCGCCCCCCGTCCCCCAGCGCGGCGACGGTCCCCGTGAGACCCTCCGGAAAGTCGAGACGGCGGCCGGGCTTCGCCCGCCGGCCGGGGCGCGCGAGAGCGATCCAGCGCGCGGCGTTCCCGTCGATGGCTTCGAGAAGAAAGATTTCCGTCAAGCGCTTTAGCGGATCGCGCGCCCAAAGCCGCGCATGGCGCACCCGGACGTCGTTGCGCACCAGCACGTCCCCGGGCTTCAGAAGCCCCGGAAGATCGGAGAACCGCCGATGGGAGATCGCGCCGGTGTCGCGCTCGAGAACGAGGAGCCGGCTGGAGCCGCGCTCCGGTGGAGACTGCGCGATGCGGTCCGCCGGCAGCTCGTAATCGAAGAGGGAGACTTTCACCGCCGGGGATTATGGTGCCCGGGATGGCGAAGGGCGAACGGCGAAGGGCGAGGAACAAGGCTCGACTCCGGTTTCTTGTATTTTTCGTTTCTCGTTTCTCGTTTCTCGTTTCTCGTTTCCCGTTTCCCGTTTCCCGTTTCCCGTTTCCCGTCTCCCGATCGCCTTCCGCCTCCCGCCTGCCGCCTCCCGACCTTGATAGCCTCCGCCGATGTCCGACTACCCTCAGGGTCGCGGCCGCGTGAGCCTCGAGGCGGCGGGAATCGCCATCGACGGCGTTTCGATCGCGGGGCACGAGTCCTTCTTCAAGCTGCCGGGGTTCCGGACGCTTCTCGAGTTCGGCAGGGCGCCCGACGACACGCTCGCCTACGGAACCGTGTGTCTGACTCACGGCCATCTCGACCACGCCGCGGGGCTCGCGCACCACGCCTCGCGGCGGACGCTCACCGGCCTCGGCCCCGCCCGCGTTTTCGCGCCCGCGGAAGCGATTCCGGATCTCGTGCTCTGGGTGGAAGCCTGCGAACGCTTGGAGAACGTGCTCTACGGCACGCGCTTCGAAGCGGCGGTTCCTGGTCAGACGGTCGCCCTGCGCCGGGACCTCGAGCTCCGGGTCCTTCCCGGCCGCCACCGGGTCCCGACCGTCGGGTATCTCTTCTCCGAGGTCCGCCGGAAGCTCCGCGAGGACCTCGCCGGCCGGTCCGGTCCCGAGATCGCCGCGCTGCGCGAGTCCGGTGCGGAGGTCACGCGAAGGGAGGAGATCCCGCTGCTCGCCTACCCGGGGGACTGCGGCCCGGAGATCTTCGACGCGGTTCCGGATCTCTACCGGGCGAAGGTCCTCCTGATCGAGTGCTCCTTTTTCGCCCCCGAAGACGTGGGCCGCGCCCACGCCTACGGCCACCTGCACATCAGCGACTTCGTGGAGCGCGCCGACCTCTTTCAGAACGAGTTCGTGGTCCTGACGCACTTTACGATGCGCTCTTCCGTCGAGGAGATTCGCGCCGGGATCGGCACGCTCCCGGTCCCGCTTTCCCGGCGCGTCGTTCCCTTTCTATCGAGCACTGGATAACAATTGTCCAGGACAGCACAGAGTCTCAGAAAACTCTCCCCTTCAACGCCTTCGTGGCCAAGATCTCGAATGTCGTGCAAGGCGATTTCGACGGGAACGCAAGCGTCGACATCCTCTGGCGCAACGTCGCCACCGGGCAGAACACGATCTGGCTGATGAACGCGACGAACGTGAGCTCGCTCGCAGCCCTCCCGACGATTCCGGATCAAGGCTGGCAGGTGGGTGGAGTCGGCGACCTGATGGGAGATGGCTCGAACGACATCGTCTGGCGCAACGACGCGACGGGGCAGAACACGATCTGGGTGATGAACGGCACGGCGTTGAGTACGCAGCTCCCGCTGCCGCCGGTCGCCGATGTGAACTGGAAGATCCGGGCGATCGCGGACTTCGACGCGGACGGCAAACCGGATCTCTTGTTGGCGCAACATTTCCTCGGGTCAGAATACGGTCTGGCTCATGAACGGGGCGGGTGTCACCGGGGTCGCACCGGTTCCAGGCGTTTCGGACGTGAACTGGGAAATCGACGGAGCCGCGGACTTCAACGCGGACGACCGGTCGGACATCCTCTGGCGGAACATCGCGACGGGGCAGAACACGATCTGGCTGATGAACGGGACCGCCGTCGCTTCGCTGGCCGCCGTCCCATCGGTCACCGATCTGAGCTGGCGCATCGGTGGAGCCGGCGACTACACGGGTGACGGGCAAACAGACATCCTCTGGCGCAACCTGGCGACCGGCCAAGACACGGTCTGGCAGATGAACGGGGCGCAGGTCACGTCAGCGGTGGGAGTGCCGCCTGTCAGTGACCTCAGCTGGAGGATCGCGGGTCCGCGCTAAGAACCTCCGCTTGGCAGGCCGCTAGTCGTCCGGCGACTCGGACGCCTCGCCGTCCCTCGCTCCCGCCAGGCTCTCCAGGCATCGCACGACCAGCGCCGTCCAGCCCGTTTGGTGCGACGCGCCGAGGCCCCGGCCCGTGTCGCCGTGGAAGTACTCGTGGAACAGCAGCAGGTCCTTCCAGTGCGGGTCCGAGGCGAAGCGCGGGTCGTCGCCGAAGCACGGACGCCGGCCCGTCTCGTCGGGCTGGAACGGCGCCGTCAAGCGTCGGGCGATCTCGCGGGCGGCGTCCGAGAGAGTGACCCATCGGCCGGAGCGGGTGGGCAGCTCCACCTTGAAGGACGGCCCGTAGAAGTGGTGGTAGCGCTCGAGCGCCTCGATGAGAAGGTAGTTCATGGGAAACCAGACGGGCCCGCGCCAGTTCGAGTTGCCGCCGAACACGCCCGTGGTGGAGGGCCCGGGGTCGTAGGACACGCGGTGCTCCTGGCCGGCCACGGTGAACGTGTAGGGATGCTCCGCGTAGACCCGCGAGAGCGCCCGGATGCCGTGCGGCGAGAGGAATTCCTTCTCGTCGAAGAGGTATTCGAGCACGCGCTCGAGCCGCTCGCGCGAGGGGATGGCGAGCAGGCGGTGGACTCCATGGCCGCCGTCGTCGTCCCGCATGTAGGAGATGTGCCGGGCGAGATCCTGCCGGTTGTCCAGAAACCACTGAAGGCGTTTGCGGAATCCCGGAAGCCTCTCGATCTGCGCCTGGTCCAGGATCTCGACGGCGAAGAGCGGAACGAGACCGACGATGGATCGGAAGCGCAGGGGGATCGACTCGCCCTGGACGTGGATCTGGTCGTAGTAGAACCCGTCCTGCTCGTCCCACAGGCCGGTTCCGCCGAGCGAGTTCATCGCATCGGTGATCGCGACGAAGTGCTCGAAGAACTTCGACGCGAGGTCCTCGTAAGCGGGGTCTTCGCTCGCGAGCTCGAGCGCGATCGACAACATCGTCGAGCAGAAGAAGGCCATCCACGCCGTGCCGTCCGCCTGTTCGAGATGCCCGCCGCCGGGCAGCTCGGTCGACCGGTCGAAGACCCCGATGTTGTCGAGGCCAAGAAATCCCCCGGCGAAGAGGTTGCGGCCCTCCGGGTCCTTGCGATTGACCCACCAGGTGAAGTTGATCAGGAGCTTCTGGAACACGCGCGCCAGGAAGACGCGGTCACGTTGCCCGCGAGCCCCGCTGATCTTGTAGGCGCGCCACGCGGCCCAGGCGTGAACGGGGGGATTCACGTCGGAAAAGGCGAACTCATACGCGGGGATCTGGCCGTTGGGATGCGTGTACCACTCCCTCAGGAGCAGGATGAGCTGCTCCTTCGCGAAGTGGGGGTCGACGCGCGAGAAGGGGAGCATGTGGAACGCCAGGTCCCACGCCGCGTACCAGGGGTACTCCCACTTGTCCGGCATCGAGATGACGTCGCGGTTGTAGAGATGCTCCCAGCTCGAATCGCGCCCGTGCCGGCGGCTCTCGGGCGGAGGCGGCGCTGCGGGATCTCCCTCGAGCCAGTCGCGCACCGCGAAGTGGTAGAACTGCTTCGTCCAGAGGAGGCCCGCGTAGGCCTGCCGCGCCACGTTGCGCTCCTCTCCCGTCAGCGCGTCCGGGATGCGGGAGTTCCAGAACGCGTCGGCTTCCCGGATCCGCCCGGCGAACACCGCGTCGAAGTCGTCCCCGATCCCCGCCGGCATCCCCGAGGAGAGCCGCAGCCGTAGCCGGACCTCCTGCCCGGCGGGAATCTCCAGCGCGTAGCGCAGCGCGGCTTTCGTCCCGGTCCGCCCGGCGTTGACCGCCTCGGCGCGGCCCCCGACGACCGCCGCGTGAAAGGCATCCTTGACGAAGGGGGTCGCATTGGGAACGCCGAAAAGCCGCTCGGTGTTGGTCTCGTTCTCAGTGAAGAGAAGAGAGGTCGGCGCCGGCTCCGCCGCGGCGTCGAGACGGAAGCGGCCGAGGGACTCGTGCTCCGCGATCACGGCGAGGTCGCCTTCGGCGGAGAGGCGCGGCTTCTTCCAGTAGCCCTCGCCCGACCGTCCCCAGGACCACGTGTTGCGAAACCAGAGGGTCGGCAGGACGTCGATGTGCGCCGTCTCGGGACCGCGATTCGCGATCGTGATGCGGATCCGGACGTCGTCCGCCGCGGCCTTCGCGTATTCGGCGAAGACGTCGAAGTACCGGCTGTCCTCGAACGCGCCGGTGTCCTGGATTTCGTACTCGGGGTTCTCCTTCGTGCGCCGGGCGTTCTCCGCGACGAGGTCGGCGTAGGGGAATTCGCGCTGGGGATATTTGTACAGCGCCTTCATGTACGCATGCGTCGGAGTGGAGTCGAGATAGAAGTAGATCTCCTTGACGTCCTCGCCGTGGTTGCCTTCGGGACCGGTCAAGCCGAAGAGCCTCTCCTTCAAGATCGGGTCGCGGCCGTTCCAGAGGGCGAGGGCGAAGCAGAGGCGGCCCTCCCGATCGCAGATTCCGAGCAGGCCGTCCTCGCCCCACCGGTAGGTCCGGCTGCGCGCGTGATCGTGCGGGAAATAATCCCAGCAACTGCCGTCGGGTGAGTAGTCCTCGCGGACGGTGGCCCACTGGCGCTCGGAGAGATAGGGTCCCCAGCGCTTCCAGTTGATCTCCCGCCGTTCGTCCTGGCGGAGGCGCTCGGCCTCGGCGCCGCGAAGCGGAACGAACGCCGTCGAATCTCGCCGCCTCGGTTTGGGCTGGGGTGCCATCGTCCTCCGCGGTCAGCGCGCTTCCTCGCCGGCGAGCCGCGCCGGAGATCCGACGCGCAGCACGCGGCCCGACGCCACCATGCCGAGGCCGTTCGAGCGCAGAATCACGTCGAGCGCGTCGACCCAGGCCACGTCGTGCAGGCTGACCGTCACGGAGCCCTTCACGTCGGGATCCACCACGAGATTGATCCTGGCCATCTCCGCGAAGGTCTTGAGGACGTCGCGAATGTCCGCATCCTTCAGATCGACGGAAATCCGCTCGCCGGGCGAGAGCGGCGCCGCAGTCGCGCGCGGTCGCGGCCGCCGGGGGGCGGCGCGGCGGGGGAGCGCGGCGGCGGGCATCGCGATGTGAAACGCCAGGAGGAGCGCCGCCGCCCGGCGACTCCTCACCGGCGTCCCGGAGAGACGTGCTCCGATTCTGGACTCGCCGGCGTTTCTTTCCGCACCTCTGCCTCGCGGACCCGCTCGGCCATCGCCCAGAGACCCAGGTGGCTGCGCCAGGCCGAAGCGGAGGCTCGCGTCAAAACGAACTCGGCCTCCTCGCCGCTCGTGTGCGCGATGCGAAGCACTTCCGTTCGAAAGAGAAGCCGCCCGGAGGCGAGTCGTCGACCCGTGATGATCTTCCCGATCCTCGACGTCGCGATCGACCAGCTCTCCCCGAAAAGGCCGTCGAAGAAAACGGTGTCGCCGGAGAGGCCGAGTAGACCCGGAAGACGCCGCCACCGGCCCGCGACCTTCTCCGCCCGCGTGAGAAGAGCGGGCGGCTCCCGCTCGGCGGCGATCCGGCGCTCGGCCAATCGGTCCTGGGCGCGCTGCAGCACGAGTCGAGGCACCGCCGAGAAGGCGGCTACGAGCAGCGCCGCGGCGCCGGCGATGGCGAGGCCGGTCACTCCTGGCTCAGTGGAAGAATTTCTTGCGGTTCCGTATGTAGTCCGTGAAGAGAAACTCGGCCAGGTTGTAAGGGGAGGCGTAGTAGGCGCGCCCGCGGTTGATCTTCGTCAGCTTGTCGACGAAATCGACCAGGTAGCTGTCCGTCGCGATCATGAAGGTCGTGATCGTGATCCCGTCGCGGCGGCACGCGTCGGCCTCCTCGAGAGTGCGGTTGACGATCTTCAGGTCGAGACCGAAGGGATTCTTGTAAAGGCGGCCGTGATCCCAGATGGCGGACGGCTTCCCATCCGTGATCAGGAAGATCTGCTTGTTCGGATTCTTCCGATGAACGAGGAGCTTGCGGGCGAGAGCGAGCCCGGCCCGCGTGTTCGTGTGGTACGGGCCTACCATCGTTTTCGAGATTTCCGAGATTGGGACCCGTTTCGCGTCGTCGCCGAAAAGGATGACGTCGATCGAGTCCTTGGGATACTTCGACTGGATCAGCTCAACGAGGGCCAGCGCGACCTTCTTCGCCGGGGTGAACCGG
>JBBRDK010000076.1:0-17593 GCA_038203955.1 Thermoanaerobaculia bacterium
ACGAAATTGATCGGGTCGACCTCCGGCAGCGCCCGGGCGAGGCGGAATCCGCCGCTCGAGAAAACCGCCACCTTGAAACGATTCTCGAGCGCGACGAACGTGACCCCGTCGATCGCGCCCAGGCTCACGCCGATGAACCCGAGGCGGCTCATGTCGACGTCGCGGCGCGTCTCTAAGTAGTCCACGGCGCGTCCGACGTCCTTCGCCTGCTGGATGATCAGGTCCCGCCAGAGATTTGAGTCCCGGGGAGAATCGAGGACCTGACGTTCGTACGTGCCTTTGTAGACGGGAAAAAGAACGGCCCGGCCGCTTCGGATCACGAAATCGATGTTGCGCAGGTTCAGGTCGGCGCTCGACCGCGTGTTGACCGCGAGGCTGCTCGGAAAGTAGAGGACCGTCTGATACGGCGGGCGCGCGCTTTTCGGGACGAAGAAATACGCCGGGACTCTTTCGTTTCCATACGCGGCGGCGAAGCTGACCTTTTCCTTGCGCCAGTAGGGCGAGTCCTGTTCCCGCGCTTCGACCCGGGCGTCCGCCGGCGCTCGATCGTACGAAAAGAAGCTCTTGTAGTGCTGGAAGACCTCGTCTGAGACCGGCGCCTCCTTGTTGTAGTCGCGAGAGATGACCGGGATCGGACGAGTCAGCGTCTCGGACGGGGGCGTGATGTCCCGCCCGCACCGGAACCCGTAGCCCGGCAGCCTCGTGAAGGGGTCCTGCGCGTCCGCTTCGCCGAACATGTAATTGACGTCGGACCACGATCCGCCGAGGACGTACCGCCGCCCGCCCGCTGCGTTCCAGCACCACTCCTTGACGTTCCCCGCCATGTCGTAGTTTCCGTAAGGGCTGAGCCCCTTGTTTTTTCCGACCGGCGCGGATCCCTTCCCGCTGAAATTGGACAGTCCCAGGATTTGCGAGAAGTTGCCGATGCCGCCGGCCTTGTACCACTGGTACACGGTCGGAAGGCTCTTGCCGGCAAATTCCGCGTACGCCGCGGATTCGTACCAGCTGACACCGTCGACCGGGTAGTCCTCCCGCCCCTCGGGAAAGCTGCCGAGCTCCCACGACGCGGGACCGGGCCGCCCCGTCGCGTCCCGCAGTTTCTCCATCGCCTGCTCCCAGGGGATCTCCCGGCCGTCCCGCACGAACGGCTGTTTCCAGTATTCGCGCTTGCCGTACCCCCCGGCGTCGACGAACGCCTTGAATTGCCGGTTGGTGACCTCGTACCGGTCGAGCCAGAAGTCATCGAGAGACACCTCGCTCAGGCTCCGGAGAGCGTACGCACCGCCGGGCACGCGGACCATGCCGGCGGGCACGGCCGCGACGGGATCGAGCTTGAGATTCAGGTTGGCACCCGCGGCTTCGGCGGTCTGGAACCCGGGCTTTTCGATCTTCCACCGATAGTAGGCGACCGGAACCGCGAGCCGTTCGATGGGAGACCGGCCGAGACGTTGCCACTCCCCGTCGACGTCCAGATAGTCCTTCATCGAGACCTCCGCGCCGGCGGGGTCGGTGCGGATCGCGATCTGCGGCCAGGCGTCCCGGCGCAGGGTGCCGACTTCGCGCGGAAGGAAGCGCTCCGTCTGCCGGGCCAGGAGAAACGCGCGAGCCGGACGGTCGTGTTCGATGAGGCGGGCGATCTCGGGCAGAGCTTCTGTCCGCGCGCGCCGGATCCGGGACTCGCGCGCGAAATACCACGCAACCGCGCCGGCCGCCGCGAGAAGGGCCAGAATCGACGGGATCAGGATCGCGGGCCGTCGCAGCACGGAGACGGGCCGGGCGTCCCCGACCGCCGGGGCCGCGGCCGGGCCGCGACGCAGCGCCGCGAGATCCTCTTCCATCTCCCCCCCGCTGGGATAGCGGTCCGCGGGGGCCTTCGCGAGAGAGCGCGCCAGAACGCTCTCGAGCTTGCCCGGGATGTCGGGCCGCACGGCCTTCAGCGGCGGAGGGTCGTCGCGGAGGATCGAGGTCAGCGTCAAAAGATGCGAGTCGCCCTGGAACGGACGCCGCCCGGCGAGCATCTCGTACACCACCGAACCCAGGGAAAACACGTCGGAGCGAGCGTCGACGGGGTTGCCCTGCGCCTGCTCGGGCGACATGTAGGCAATGGTCCCGAGGATGACGCCCTGCCGGGTGCGGAGGTAGGCGGTGCCCGCCGTGGCGGTCGAGTCGGTGGTCGCCCCGCCGTCTGGCACGTCCCTCTCGACGAGCTTCGCCAGCCCGAAGTCGAGCACCTTGACGCGCCCGTTCTTCCCGACCATCACGTTGGCGGGCTTGACGTCGCGATGCACGATGCCGGCGGCGTGCGCCGCGCCGAGCGCGGACGCCATCTGCTCGCCGATGTCGATCGCTTCCGCGACGGGCAGCCCTCCCTTCGGGATGAGCTTGTCGAGAGGCGTTCCGTCGAGATATTCCATGACGAGGAATTCGACGCCCTGGTCCGTGTC
Organism: Thermoanaerobaculia bacterium; assembly: GCA_038203955.1. GTDB lineage: Bacteria > Acidobacteriota > Thermoanaerobaculia > UBA5066 > Gp7-AA6 > JALYUA01. The sequence goes on from JBBRDK010000076.1 coordinate 2,445, forward strand.
GATGTCGTGAATGGTGACGATGTGCGGATGGTTCAGCGCGGACGCCGCCTTCGCCTCGCGCACGAAGCGCCACTTGCGCTCGGGGTCGGCGACCGCTTCGGGCCGAAGGACCTTGATGGCGACCGTCCGATCGAGGTGGGTGTCGAGGGCTCTATAGACGATCCCCATCCCGCCCTCGCCGATCTTCTCGACGATCCGGTAGTGCTTGAGCGAGGTGTCGATCATCCCCGGAGCGCCGCCGTTCAATCCCAGCCGGCGGCGGGCCGGCCGTCGAGGATCCAGACGATGTAGTCGGTCAGAGGCGCGCCGCCTCCGAGCTCCCGCAGCCGGATCGCGTTCTGAGCGCGGTGCCCCTGGCTGTGCATCACGACCTGGTGCATGGTCTCGACGACGCGGATGGGCCGGTGAGGCGCTGGGAACCATGGCACGGAGACGTTCTCCTCGAGGCGCGCCGGATCGAGCTTCTCGAAGAAGACGGCGACGTCGCGGTGCGCACCTCGCGCGGCCTCGCGCAGAGTCTCGAAGGTCGGATAGCTCTCGAGAGGCTCGGGCCATTTCGGAGAGCCGCGCCAGACCGAGAGGAACGCCCGCTGCACGGCCTGGATGTGGTACAGCCGCCGGCGGAGCGTGTCGTCCTCGACGGCGGCGGAGTGCGAGGCGATCGCGCGCCAGTGCACCGAGTCCGCCCACGCCTGGTGCCCGAAAAAGTCCGCGAGAAAAGAGACGGTCATCGCGCTCGATCATATCGGCGCGGAGCGCGCGGCGTATCATCCCGGCCATCCTGATGCAGCCCGCGGGCGGCCTCCTCTCGATCGCCGCCCGGCTGACGTTCGAGATCGTCTTCCTCGGCGCGTCGCTGCTGCCGATCTTCATGCCCGCACCCACGCCGCGGTAAGCCTGCGCTCGGCCTCCCCGATTGCCGCGGGAAGCCGTGGAAGCGAATCGACGGGGATTTCTTCTCGTCCTCGTCTTTCATTTATCGTTTCCCGTTTCCCGATTCCCGGCCCGAGGGTGAAAGAATCCCCTGTCTCCAAGAAGGACGACTGATGGCCGATCCGACTCCCGAAATCTCCACGGCCGCGCGGCGGCAGATGTGGGTCGAGCTCTACGAAAAGGAAACGCCGAAGACGCTGCGAGTGCTGCGCGCCTATCCCGCGGGCGAGGCAGAGTTCAAACCGCACGAGCGATCGAGCACCGCGCTGCGGCTCGCTCAAACCTTCTGGCGGGAAAACGACGTCATGCTGCGGACTCTGCGGGGAGACACCGCGCCGGGCGCGAAGCCGCCGGAAGGCTGGGCGGCGGCCGTCGACGCCTACGAGCGGAGCGCGCGCGAGGTGATCGACACCGTCAGATCAGTCCCTGAGGAGAAAATCTCGCGGAAGACACCGTTCGGACCGCCCGCGCTGAAGATGGAGCTTCCCGTCATCGAGCTCATGTGGCTCATGCTGCTCGACTCCATCCATCACCGGGGCCAGCTCGCTGTCTACATCCGGATGGCGGGAGGCAAGGTGCCGGCGATCTACGGCCCCAGCGCGGACGATTCGATGGTGTGAGGAAAGATCTCTCCCTCTCCCCGCGCGCCGGGGGAGAGGGCCGGGGTGAGGGGCGGAACAATCAGCACGGCAGTGATCGTCGAGAGGCCGGACCCCGAGGGTAAACGCTCCTCAGTACCGCCCGCCCGCCGGCGCCGGAATCGCGTCGAGCTCGGCCAGGTCTTCCCCGGACAGCTCGATCGACGCCGCCGCGGCGTTCTCCTCCAGGTACTTCCGCCGTTGCGTCCCGGGGATCACGAGGACGTGCTCCCCGCGCGCGAGCACCCACGCGAGCGCGATCTGCGCGGGAGTCACCCCGCGCCGCGCGGCGGCGGCGCGAACGCGCTCCACGATCGCCTGGTTCGCGGCAACCTCCTCGGGTCCGAAGCGTGGCAGCTTCGATCGGAAATCCGATGCGTCGAATCGCGCGTCCGCGTCGAACCTGCCCGTGAGAAACCCGCGACCGAGCGGCGCGAACGCCACGAAGGACGCGGAATGCTCGGCGCACCAGGGAACGACTCCTTCCAGGTAATCGCGCGTCCAGAGCGAGAGCTCGGACTGCACCGCCGTGGCCGGATGGATCCGCGACACCCGATCGAGCTCGTCGACGGTCGCCTCGGAGATTCCGAGCGACCGCACCTTGCCGGCCGCGACGAGCTCCTTCATCGCGCCCCAGGTCTCCTCGACCGGCACCTTCGGATCCACGCGGTGCAGGTAGTAGAGATCGATGACGTCGATGCCGAGCCTCTGAAGCGACGCGTCGCACGCCTCGCGGACGTGGGCCGGGCTGCCGTCGCGGCCGAAGCGGTAGGTCGCCCTGTCTTCGACGACCAGACCCATCTTCGTGGCGATGACGACGCCGTCGCGCCGGTCCTTGATCGCGCGGCCCACGAGCGATTCGTTGTGGAAGGGCCCGTAGACGTCCGCCGTGTCGAAGTGATCGACCCCGATGTCGATCGCGCGTCGAATGACGTCGATCGCGGCCGCGTCGTCGCCCGAGGGCCCGTAGGCCCACGAGAACCCCATGCAGCCGAGACCGACGGGATAGACAGAAACCGCGGACGCGCCGAGTCGTCTTTTCAGCACCTGGTCACGATATCAAGCCAACCGGGCGACGGCGCCGCGGGCCTTTCCGGCGAGTAGAGCTTCCAGGGTCTCCGGAAGGACCGACGCGCGGAGATCAGGCGTTCGTCGGACTCCCGGCCTGCCCGTCCCCACTCGCCACAGGACCCTCGATCGGCAGAGTGACGGTGAACGTCGATCCACTCCCGGGCGTGCTCTCGACTGAGATCCCGCCGCCGAGTGCCTCGACGATCTCCCGGGAAATCCAGAGGCCGAGGCCGAGTCCGGCGAATTCGCGGCCCGAAACAGCGCGCTCGAACCGCTCGAAGACTCGTTTCTGGCTTTCGGCCGGGATACCGATCCCGCGGTCCGCGATTCGCAGCCAGGCCGTGTCACCCCGCCGCTCGAGCTCGACGCTCACCGGCTTGCTCTGCCCGTACTTGAGCGCGTTCGAGACGAGGTTGGTGACGACCTGATCGAGTCGGAACTGGTCCCACCGGCCCACCAGGGAGTCCGGCCCCCGCACGGCGATCGGCACGTCCACCGTCTCCTGGAGGCGCTCGACGGCCTCGCGCGTCACGGCCGCGAGGTCCGTGTCGTCCAGCTCGAGACCGATCCGGATCGCGGTCATCCTCGAAACATCCAACAGGGAATCAACGAGCTTGACGAGACGTCCGACCTGGCGTCCGGCCCCCTGGAGCCGCTCCTCTATCCATTCTCTGCTCGCGGCTTCGCGCCGGGTGGTCGCAGCGATCAACAGCGCGCGTATCTGAAGCTGGAGGGCCCCGATCGGATTTCGCAACTCGTGGGACGCGACAGAAACGAAGTCGTCGCGGAGCGCGAGGGCGCCCTCGAGGTCGCACCTCACGCGCTGGACCTCGGCGAGAGCGCGCTGCAGCTCGCGCCGGGTGCCATCGAGGGCCGCCATCATCGCCCGCGCCTGGTCGGCGGTCGAGCTCGCGAGCGCTGCACGAGCGAAGGCAGCCTGGGCCGATCGCTCATTCCGAAGGGCGGCGCCCAGAAGTGGCAGGACTTCCTGGACGGACCCCGCCTCCAATTGCCGCGGATGTCCGCCGATGAGGGCGAGGACGGTATCGCCTCGAGCGAAGGCCATGACGGGCTGGATCGCACCGGAAGGCGGCGTCGGCAGGCTGTCGCTCCCGCGACCCAATCGCATGCACTCCGCGAGAAACTGGCGCCACCGCCGGCCATCGGGCATCGTCTGTGGGAACCCCGGGGCAGGCAGCACGGCGCCGCTCTCGACGTCGGAGACGAAGATCAGCAGGCTTTCGGCGCCAAGCTCGCGCGCAAGAGCGGCCGCCGCATCGGATCGGATCGCGGGATTCGTGAGCTCCTCGACGCGGGCGGAGCCGAGGCGTTCCGTCATGAACTCAATCGGGAATCACGCAAACGACCGCCGTGCAGTTGTGGAATCCTGAAAACTGTCCCTCCGCTCGCGCGATCTGCCCGATGCTGTTACAACCGGCGAACGCGGTGGTGCCGAGCGCCCGCTTGACCGCGTCCACTTCCTCCTCGAAGCGCTCGCCGAGCCGCAGGCGTGTGGCGACACAGTCGAAGAACAGCGCCACGTTCGGGGAATGCCCACCCAGATTTTCAATGGCGGATGCGACCGCAGTCTCGGCGGCGGCGGAGGCAGACGCCGCCGAGGTCTGCATGATGTGCACGAGAGATCCCGCCGCGACCTCCGTTGCGCACGTGATCGAGCCGTCGCTGTCCACCTGGAGCGGGACGCGCAGCTTGTGTCCCTCCGAACTCGACACGCCGATGATGTTGTGAAGGAAAAAGGGGAGCGGATCTTGAGCGTCGAAACCCCCGCCACGGCTCTCCGCATGTTCGCTGTACACGTCGGCGGCCGAGATCGCGTTCATGCTGACCAGCCGCGCTCCCTCGGATTCCGTCACCCTCATCGGCGCGCTCGCTGGCTGCCAGCCGTGGGCGACGCCGACGCCTATCGGCTTGTTCGACAGGATTTCGAGGGCGACGACCGCATCGGGAACGACTTCGGTTCCGAAAAACACGCAGGTTCCCTGAAACCGGTCGTCCCCACCGACGCCGCCGCCGAAGAATTGATACGTGCCAGCGGTCTCCATCGTCAGCTGCTCGACGAGCTGCTCGACGTGTCCGGCCATCGCATCCGTCAGCACGAGAGCGGATCGAAATCCAAAGTCGTGACCGTGTAGTCCCTGCAGACCGGCGGAGAGCTCCCGGGCTGCGGCGACCCGATCGGTCCGGAGTCCCCGGCCGATCGACGCGTAGAACCGCATCTCGGGGGCGCGAAGCGCCACGGCGCAAGCGGCGCCCTGTCCGACCATTCCGCCGGTGAACTCCCCCGCCGAGGAGCCGCCGACGAGAATCGACGGCCGGCATGTGTCGAAGAGCTCCTGAAGGAGCCGCGGGTAGTCATGGGACGTCGACGCGAAGAGAATAACGGCGTCCGGCGATTCCCCCTTCAACCCCAGGCGGATCTCGTCGCCGAGGGCCCGCCCCGCGGCGGCGCTGTCCACAAGGCTCGACTGCGCGACTACCGAGGTGGTCATTGGGGGGTCCGACCATATCAAGGCAGGAAAGGGGCGAAGGTACGCTTCCGTTCCGAACATCCGCTCAGGAATCCCGGCTCCTTTCCCGGGAGAAATGGGTGAGGTGGCATCTCCCTCACCTCTCTTTCGAGCTTTGTCAGGCTTGATGCGACCCCCCTCACCCCAGCCCTCTCCCCCGGCCGGATGATGCAGTTGGCACCCTCCTCAAACCGCTTCGCGTCCTCCGCGGTCCACCAGTCCACCTGGTTTTCCTTCGCGTCGAACTTGCGGCCGGAGTTGTCGAAGCTGTGGATGATCTCGTGCCCGATGACTCGAACCCTGTCAGGCTTCATGGGCGTCCCCTCGCCCCGGCCCTCTCCCCCGGCGCGCGGGGAGAGGGAGCAGGCGGGCTCGCTCCCCGAGCCCTGCCAGTGCGCCTGTCGGCGTATCGTTCCCTCGTGCCTTCCCGCCCGATGAACGTCATCCGCCGTGCGCCCGGCGTCCGCCCCCTCCTGGCCGCGCTTTTCCTCTCAGCGGCCACGGCCTGCGCCCAGGCTCCCGGCGATGAAGCGATCCGCTCCATCCTCCAGGACCGCGTCGACTCGAAGCGGGCGACGGGTTTGGTCGCGGGGGTACTCGACGGCGATGCGAAGCGCGTGATCGCGGCCGGGGTCTCCGGGACGGGCCGGCCCCTCGACGGCGACACCGTGTTCGAGATCGGCTCCATCACCAAGGTCTTCACCGCCTCGCTCCTCTCGGACATGGTCCGCCGCGGCGAGGTGAAGCTGGACGATCCCATCTCGAAGTACCTGCCCGCAACCGTCCGCGCGCCCTCGCGCAACGGCAGACAGATCACGCTCCTGGACCTCGCGACCCAGTCCTCCGGGCTGCCGCGCCTGCCGGACAACCTTTCTCCGCGCGACACAACAAATCCTTACGCCGACTACACCGTCGAGAAGCTCTACGAGTTCCTCTCGCGCTACGAGCTGCCTCGCGACGTCGGTTCGAAATACGAGTATTCGAACCTCGGCGTCGGTCTGCTCGGCCACCTGCTCGCGCGGAAGGCGGGCACGACCTACGAGGAGCTGCTCACGAAACGCATCCTCACGCCGCTTCAGATGGGGGACACGGCGATCACGCTTTCCCCCGCCATGCGAAAGCGCCTCGCGTCCGGCCACGACGATTCCGGCGCGATCGTACCGAACTGGGATCTGCCTACCCTGGCGGGAGCCGGCGGGCTGCGCTCGACGGTCAGCGACATGCTGAAGTTCCTCGCGGCCAACCTCGGGAAGGGAGATCCCGTCACGGCCGCCGTGCTGGCCGACACCCACCGCGTGCGGCGGGCGAGCGAGCAGCCGGGCCTCGACATCGCGCTCGCGTGGCACGTCCTTCATCCGTTCGGCGACGAGCTCGTCTGGCACAACGGCGGCACGGGCGGTTACCACTCCTGGATCGGCTTCGTCGCGAAGAGGCGCTCGGGCGCCGTCGTGCTGTCGAACTCCTCGGGCAACATCGACGACATCGGGATCCACATCGTCGTGCCGCGATTCTCGATCCCCAAGCCGCCGAAGGCGCGGAAGGAAGTGATTGTCACGCCGGCGGTGCTCGACACGTACACGGGCGAGTATCAGCTGGGGCCATCGTTCTCCATCGTCGTCACGCGCGAGGGCGGCGCGCTGTTCGTCCAGGCCACCGACCAGCCGAAGCTGCCGCTCTTCGCGGAGTCGGAAACCGATTTCTTCCTGCAGGTCGTCGACGCGCAGATCCGGTTCGTGAAAGAAGGCGGCCGCGTGACGTCGCTGGTGCTGCACCAGAACGGACAGGACCAGATGGGGCGAAAGGTCCGGTAAAGGGAGGCTTGGGGCTGAAACTGAGGGGGCACCTCCCTCTCTTTCGAACCCTGTCCGGCTTGATGCGCCGCCCCTTACCCCGGCCCTCTCCCCCGGCGCGCGGGGAGAGGGAGGAGAGTCTCCTGTCTCCTCACTCACGAACTAGAATCCCCACGAGAGCACCACGCCCGATCCCTCGAATGGAGGCCCACCATGACGCTCCACCGATTCTCCACCGCGATCGCCCTCGCCGCCCTCCTCACCCCCGTGGCCCGCGCGCAGGAGGAGCACCACCACCACGGCGGAACGGAATCCCTCGGCACCGTCCGCTTCCCCGTCTCCTGCAATACGGACGTCCAGGCCGCGTTCACGCGCGCCGTCGCCCTTCTCCACTCCTTCGGGTACGAGGATTCGCGCAACGGCTTCGCGGGCGTCGCCGGGCGCGATCCGTCCTGCGGAATGGCGCAATGGGGCATCGCGATGACGTACTACCACCCGATCTGGGCGCCTCCCTCTCCGGTCGAGCTCGCGGCCGGCCGGGCCGCCGCCGAGAAAGCCGCCGCGCTCGGAGCGAAGACGGATCGCGAACGCGGCTACATCGCGGCGATCGGCACGTTCTATCGAGACACCGACAAGTCCGATCACCGCGCGCGTGCCGTCGCGTATCAGGCGGCCCTCGAAGACCTTTCCGGCCGTTTCCCTGGCGATCACGAGGCGAAAATCTTCTACGCGATGATGCTCGTCGGGACCGCCCCAGCCGGCGACCCGACGCTCGCGCAGCAGAGGAAGGCCGGCGAGATCTTGAACGGCCTGCTCGCATCGGAGCCGCAGCACCCGGGCGTCGTCCACTACCTGATCCACTCGTTCGACTACCCGCGACTCGCCGACCAGGCGCTCGCGGCGGCCCGCGCGTACGCGAAGATCGCTCCGTCGTCGCCGCACGCGCTGCACATGCCGTCGCACATCTTCACCCGCCTGGGTCTGTGGAAGGAATCGATCGACTCGAACATCACGTCCGCCGCAGCCGCCAGGAGCTACGTGGCGCGGACGCATCCCGGGACGGTCGCGTTCGATGCGATGCATGCGCTCGACTACCTCGAGTATGCCTACCTGCAGATCGACGATCAGGAGAAAGCGAAGGCGGTGCTCGACGAGGCCGCGGCCGCGAAGAAGTTCGACGATGACAGCTTCGCGGCGGGGTACGCGCTCGCCGCAATTCCAGCGCGCTGGGCTCTCGAGCGCCGCGACTGGGCGGCCGCCGCGGCGCTCACCCCGCCATCGGCCGAGCTCTCGTGGCAGCGGTTTTCGTACGCGCCGGCGATCAGCCACTTCGCGCGGGCGATCGGCGCCGCCCGGACGGGACGGCTCGACGACGCCCGCGTTGCCGTGTCGAAGCTCGAAGAGATCCACGCCGGCTTCGTCAAGACGCCGGTTCCGGGACCGTACGACTGGACGACACAGATCGCGTCGATGCGGACGGCAGCGGCGGCGTGGATCGCCTTCGCCGAGGGAAAAAAGGAGGAAGCCGTCGATCTCGCGCGGGCCGCGGCCGACCTCGATGACAAAGCCGGCAAACACCCCGTCACGCCGGGAGCTATCCTTCCCGCGCGCGAGTTGCTGGGCGACATGCTCCTCGAGCTCAATCGGCCGGCCGATGCGCTTGCGGCGTACGCGGCATCGCTGCGCTCCGCGCCTCTCCGGCTGAACGGCCTCTACGGCGCGGCGCGCGCAGCCGAGCTTTTCGGAGACGAGGCGAAGGCGCGCAGCGCCTACGGGAAGCTGGTCGAAAATTGCGGCGCCGGTTCGAGTCGCAAGGAAGTGCGGCAGGCACGGGAGTACCTGAGGAAAGCGGGCTAGTTCGAGCCACCTCGCGCCCGTCACCACGAAAGGACCTGCACCGATGAAGAATCGTCTTTCTGCCTCCCTCGTCTCATTCGCCTTCGTTCTCTCATCCGCGCTGACGGTCCGCCTCTCCGCGCAGGACCAGCCGAAGCCGCCCATCGACAAGCCGCCGGCGGCTCCCGCCGGCGATCCCGCCAAAGAGAAGGAAGAGGCGAAGAAGTGGGACGTCGAGGCGCCGCCTTACGCCTTCGACACGAACGTCAGTCTCGACGTGGACGAAGGCACGTGGATGTCCCTCGACGTCTCGCCCGACGGCAGAGAGATCGTTTTCGACCTTCTGGGCGACCTCTACACCATGCCGTCCACAGGCGGCGAGGCGAAGGCGCTGACCTCCGGCATCGCGTGGGACATGCAGCCGCGCTACTCGCCCGACGGGAAGTGGATCGCATTCACCTCCGACCGCTCCGGCGGGGACAACATCTGGGTGATGGGCCGCGACGGGAAGAACACGAAGCAGGTCACGAAGGAGTCCTTCCGGCTCCCCAACTCCCCCGCGTGGACCCCCGACTCGCAGTACATCGCCGTACGCAAGCACTTCACCGGAACGCGCTCGCTCGGCGCCGGCGAGATCTGGCTGTATCACCGCTCCGGCGGCGAAGGCCTCCAGATGAGCAAGCGCACCAACGAGCAGAAGGACACCGGCGAGCCGGCGTTCTCGCCCGACGGCCGCTACCTTTACTACTCGGAGGACTCCTCGCCCGGAAAGATCTACCAGTACAACCCCGACCCGAACGGGCAGATCTACGTGATCAAGCGCCTCGACCGGCAGACGGGCCGCCTTATCGACTACGTCACCGGACCCGGCGGTGCGATCCGTCCGACGCCTTCACCCGACGGCAAGTCGCTCGCGTTAGTCCGCCGAGTCCGATACAAATCGACCCTCTTCATCAAGGACGTCGAGTCCGGCGCGGAGCGGCCGATCTGGAACGGGCTCGAGCGCGACATGCAGGAGACGTGGGCGATCCACGGCGTCTATCCGGCGATGGCGTGGACGCCCGACAGCCGGTCGATCGTCGTGTGGGCAGCGGGGAAGATCCACCGGCTCGACACCGCGTCGAAGCAGGTCGTCGGAATTCCCTTTCACGTGAAAAGCGACCGGAAGGCCGCGGCGGCGGTGCGCTTCAACGTCGACGTCCCGACGGGCCAGATCATCTTCGGCGACCGAGTGAAGGGAGCCGTCCCTCCGAACACCTTCCCTGTCCGGATGCTCCGCTGGGTCCAGGTCTCCCCCGACGACACGCGCGTCGCTTACACGGCGCTGGGACACATCTACGTCAAGGACCTCGGGGAGAGGAGCGGCGCGCCCCGCCGGCTGACGAAGCAGACCGACCACTGGGAGTTCTTCCCCTCCTGGTCGCGCGACTCGCGGTCTCTCGTCTACGCGACGTGGAACGACGAGTCGCTGGGCTCGATCCGCGTCGTGTCGGTGCCCGCCGGCGTCTCGCGCGTCGTCACCGACAAGCCGGGCCACTACGAGGATCCGGTCTTCTCGCCCGACGGCTCGAAAATCGTCTACCGCAGGGAGACGGGCGGTTTCCTGCGGGCGCAGGACTGGTCTTCCGACCCCGGCCTCTACTGGGTCGCGGCCGCGGGATCGGGAAAATCCACCCTGATCGCCCCGACAGGGACTCGCCCGAAGTTCGGCAAGGCCTCCGACCGCGTCTTCTTCGTGAAAACGGAGGGCGGTGGCGACCAGATCGCACCGAGCAAGCGGGTCCTGGCGTCGATCAAGCTCGACGGCTCGGACGAGCACGAGCACTACCTCTCCGATCTCGCGACCGAGTTCGCCGTCTCGCCCGACGGCCGGTGGCTCGCTTTCCGCGAGGGCTTCAACTCGTTCCTGACGCCGTTCGTCGAGACCGGCCGCCGCGTCGACATCGGGCCCAGGAGCAAAACTGTCCCCGTGATGCGCGCGTCGAAGGACGCCGGCCAGGACCTCCACTTTTCCGGCGACTCGTCGCGGCTCTACTGGGCGTACGGTCCGGAGCTCTACCGGCGGGATCTGAAGGAGGCGTTCTCCTTCCTGCCTGACGCACCCGAGAAGCTGCCCGATCCGCCGGCGCAGGGGACCAACATCTCGTTCCAGGCGCCTGTCGATCTTCCCCCGGCGTCGAACGTCGTCGCGTTCACGGGCGGCCGGATCGTCACGATGAAGGGCGAGGAGGTCATCGAGGACGGCGTCGTCCTGGTGGAGGGCGCCCGCATCAAGGCTGTTGGACATCGGAGCGATGTGGCGATCCCCGCGGGCGCGAAGACCATCGACGCCTCCGGGAAAACGGTGCTGCCCGGCTTCGTGGACGCCCACTGGCACGGCTCCGTCGGGTCGGATCAGATCCTGCCGCAGCAGAACTGGGTGACGGACGCCGCGCTTGGTTTCGGTGTAACGACGATCCACGATCCAAGCAACGACACCGGAGAGATCTTCTCGACGGCGGAGCTGGCGCGCGCCGGGATGATGCGGGCGCCGCGGGTCTTCTCAACGGGGACGATCCTGTATGGAGCCGCCGGCGACTTCCGGGCGGACATCGATTCGCTGGACGACGCGCGAAGCCACCTGCGCCGCATGAAGGCCGTCGGCGCGATTTCGGTCAAGAGCTACAACCAGCCGCGCCGGGAGCAGAGGCAGCAGATCCTGGCGGCGGCGCGCGAAATCGGCATCCTGGTCGTGCCCGAGGGCGGATCGATGTTCATGCACAACATGACGATGGTGGTGGACGGGCACACGACCATCGAGCACACGATCCCCGTCGCGAATATCTACAAGGACGTGATGGCGCTGTGGCCGGCGACGAAGGTCGCGTACACGCCAACACTCCTCGTTGGCTACGGCGGAGACTGGGGCGAGAACTACTGGTACCAGAAGACGAACGTGTGGGAGAACCCGCGCCTGACGAAGTTCGTGCCACCGTTCGTGCTGGACCCGCGCTCGCGCCGGCGCACGATGGTGCCCGAGGACGAGTTCAACCACTTCAACATCGCCAGGATCGCGGCGAACCTGAGGAAGGCCGGAGTCCTGGTCAACACCGGCGCTCACGGCCAGCGGGAAGGACTGGGGCTGCACTGGGAGATCTGGATGCTGAACCAGGGAGGCCTGTCGCCGCACGAGGCGCTGCGCTGCGCGACGGCCAACGGAGCGCAGACGCTCGGGATGGACCGCGACATCGGGACGCTCGAGCCCGGCAAGCTGGCGGACGTGATCGTCATCGATGGCAACCCACTGCAGGACATCCGGCAGAGCGAGAAGGTGCAGTGGACAATGGTGAACGGCAGACTCTACGACGCCGCGACGATGGCGGAGTCGGGGTCGAGGGAGAGGAAGCGGGCGAAGTATTGGTGGGAATGAGGTGGATCGTTGGCCACCATCCAGACCGAAGCGCAGCTCTGCTCCCTCTCCCCGCGCGCCGGGGGACAGGGTTGGGGTAAGAGGCGAAACTGAAAGCCTGACAGAACTCCATGCGGGCAGAGGCTGCCTGGCCAGTCTGACTACTCCCGCGAGGGGAGGCAGGCGGCCGGTCCATGCCGACTCGCCGCTCATCACTCTGTCCTGCCGTAACTTTCTCAATGACCTTCAGAACGCCCTCCAGATTCTGCAGGACCTCCCCGTTCCAGAACCTGCAAACGCGAAATCCCATCTCGTCCAGATTGCGGGTTCGGTGCGCGTCTCTTTCCATCTCGCGGAGCCACGCGTGCTGGCCGCCATCCAGCTCCACGATGAGGCGTTTTTCCGGAGCAAAAAAATCCACGATGAACCGGCCGATCCGCTGCTGGCGACGGAATTTCACTCCACTCAACTGGCGGTCGCGGATGTGACGCCAGAGAAGACGCTCTGCATTCGTTGAGGCCTCTCGCAGATCTCGGGCGCGATAAACGGCCGTGGACCGCGTCACGCTTCTTCACTGTCCCGAGCGCTGATTCGGGACGAGGGGGGCACGTCTCACCTGAAATGATTCCTGTCAGGCTTCATGTGCCGCCCCTCAGGGAGAGGGAGCGGAGCTGCGCAGCCGCAGGATCTCTAGATCGCTCCCGCCCCCGCCGTGGCGCAGACCCCGTCCTGCTGGCTCGTTCCGCCTGACACCCCGATCGCGCCGACGATCTTTCCGCCGATCACGAGAGGCACGCCCCCTTCGATCGGCACCGCGCGCTCGAGCGCGAGGACGCGAAGTCCCTCCCCGCCCTCCGCGAGCACGTCCTGGAACGCCTTCGTGGGGCGTTTGAAGATCGCCGCGGAGCGCGACTTCGAGATCGCGACCCGGACGCTGCCGTTCTGCGTGTCGTCCATCTTTTCGAAGTAGACGAGCTCCCCCGCCGGGTCCGTCACGGCGACGGCCATCTTCCAGCCGCTGCGCCGCGCCTCGGCGAGCGCCGCGGCCGCCGCCTTCTTCGCATCCTCGACGCCGATGGGCGGTCCGTAGGAATCAGCCATCAGTCCCCTCCTGCGGCCGCATCCTAGCCCCGGGGAGGCGCGGGCGGGGGGAGAGGGAATTCGCCCTACCGGCTGTCGCGCCGCTGAATGACCAGGGCCGAGAGCGCCTCCTCGATCGGGATGAAGGAGTTCAGCCCCACCCCGACGCCGTCGGGCATCAGGATGAACCCGCTGACGGCGAGACCGACGACTGTCCCCGAGCGATCGAGCAGCGGCCCGCCGCTGTTCCCCTGATGAATCGAGACGTCGCTGCGCAGGACCCGCAGCCCGTCGTCTTCTCCATAGCCGCTCAGGATTCCCTTCGTCACCGTCTGGGCGAAATTCTCGGAGAGCGGCGTTCCGATCGCGAAGACGTCCGAGCCCGGCTGGACCCGGCTCGACTCCCCGAGCGGAAGAAAGGGGTAGACGTCATTCTCGAGCTTGATCAGGGCGACGTCCCTCACCCGGTCCGCGCGCACGACGTCCCCGTTGACTTCGCGTCCCGTGACGAATCGGACCTTCACGTTGCGCGACTCGCCGATCACGTGCTGGCTCGTCAGGAGGAATCCGTCGCGCGAGATGACGAATCCCGAGCCCATCGAGTTGCCCGCCAGGACCGTGACGACGCTCATCCGCGAGTCCGAGACCACCGATTCGACGGTCGCCGTGGAGCGGGCGATCGATGTGACGTAGCCGATCGGGATCGGCGTCTGTTCCGCGCCCGCACGCCGGTCGGCGCCGCGGCCCGAGACCAGATCGTGGAATCGCGCGCTCGCCGCCAGACCGCGGGAGGCAGAGACGAAGGCGCGCGCGATGGCTTCCTCCCCGGGCTCGTCCCGCGCGCCCCGGAAGAGGCTCGAGCCGGACGTCGTTTCCCTCAGCACGACCGACTTGCTGCGATACGAGAACACCTGCCAGTCGACCGTGAGAGACGCCTCCGCCGTGCCGGCGTGCTTCGGCCCTGTTGGATAGCAGGCGTTTGCCCGGATGTCGCGCACGACGCCCGCAACGACGTACTCCGCGCGGCGGGCGTGCGGATCGTCGAAGAGCCTCTCCTTATCTCCGACGACGGCGTATCCGGCCGACGAGAGCTCGTCTAAGAGCAGTACGCCGAAGTCGTCGCCGGCCGAGCCGTCACGGCTCATCTTCCAGGACAGCGGACCACGCTGGCTGCATCCGGGTCCCGTCTGGATCGCGCCGACCACCAGGTCGCGAGGAACTTTCAGGACCAGCTTGCGGAACTCGACGGCGGCCGTCTTTTCGTCGGGCGCGACGACGCGGAGGGCTGGCGGCCCGGAGGCTTCGAAAAGATCAACCGGGGCTCGGGCGGCGGTGGCGGCAGAGGGGTTCGAGGACGCGCACGCGAGACTCCCGAGCGTCGCGGCGAGAGCGAGCGTCAGCAGGGACGCGCTGTCAGCTCGCGTTCGTCCCCGGCGGCCGCCAGAGTTCGGGATTTCTCCCGCACGCGACTGGGGAAAGTCGGTGAGTCTCTGGAGACGCGGCCGCGCGCCGGGGACGACCATGAGAATTTGGGTGGGTTCTTTCCTGCCGGCGTTCAAAGCAAGAGAAAAGCCATGTCCTCACAGGGCGAAATCTCAGGAATCCTTCCGTTTGTGGAGCGGCGCGCGGAGGCCCCTGCCATATTCCGTACACAGCTGGCGGGACGAAGTGACTTTTTCTGTCGGGCGCAGCGCGCGCCGGCGGACGTCTACCCTCCCGGAGGTTCGCTAGAAACGCGCACAAACGCGACCGGAGGTCACGATGCGAATCCGTTCAGAAATTCTGACGTAAGAGCGGAGGTCGGATGCCCCTGACTCTGCTCCCTTCTGCTCCCTTCTGCTCCCTCTCCCCGCGCGCCGGGGGAGAGGGCCGGGGTGAGGGGCGG
>JBBRDK010000077.1:0-17400 GCA_038203955.1 Thermoanaerobaculia bacterium
CGCTTCCGAGCTTCAGGGTCGTTGCCGCGAGCTGTGGAACTTCTACGGCCCCACGGAGACGACCATCTGGTCCGCGATCCATCCTGTCCGCGGAAAGATCGAGAGCGCGTCGGTCCCGATCGGCCGCCCGATCGCGAACACACGGATGTACGTCCTCGATACGGCGGGGCACCCGTCGCCCGTGGGGATCCCGGGTGAGCTGTTCATCGGGGGCGCCGGCGTGGCGCTCGGGTACTGGAACCGGCCCGAGCTGACCGCGGAGAAGTTCGTTCCCGACCCGTTTGCGGGAGACGGCGGACGGCTCTACCGCACCGGGGACCTCGCCCGGTATCGGGCCGACGGAACCCTCGAGTTTCTCGGCCGTCTCGACGGCCAGGTGAAGCTGCGCGGCTTCCGCATCGAGCTCGGTGAGATCGAATCGGTCCTGCTGGAAGCCCCGACCGTGACCGAGGCGGTCGTCGTCGCGCGCGGGGAAGCGCAGGCATCGCGGTCGATCGTGGCCTACCTGGTCGCGACGCGAGGCCTGACCGTCGACGTGGACGAGTTGCGCGAGCTGGCGCGCCGCAAGCTTCCGGATTACATGGTGCCCTCCGCTTTCGTGGTCCTCGAGTCCCTTCCCCTGACGCCCAACGGGAAGGTGAATCGGCGCGCGCTTCCGGCGCCGGAGCGGGCCGGGCGAGGGTTACGCGCCGAATACCGCGCGCCGGCGAGCCCGCGTGAGGCGCGGCTTGCGTCCATTTTCGAAAGCGTGTTCGAAATCCGTCCGATCGGAATCGCCGACGATTTTTTCGAACTGGGCGGCAACTCGCTCACGGGCGCTCGTCTCGCCACCGAAATCCAGAAGGCGTTCGGCCGGCAAATCTCGCCCGCGATCCTCCTCAGGGCGCCGACCGTGCAAACGCTGGCGCGGGCGATGGATGAAAAGGCCGCGACCGCTCGATGGAGCTCGCTCCTTCCCATTCAGCCCGAGGGATCCCTGCCGCCGCTTTTCGTTCTCCACGGCGGAGCGGGCACGATCCTCTTCTACCAGGAGCTCGCCCGGGCGCTCGGCCGGGACCAGCCGGTCTATGGCCTTCAGGCGCGCGGTCTCTACGGCGACGCGCCTCCTCAGTCCACGATCGAGGAAATGGCCGCCCACTACATCCAGGAGCTGCGCACCGTGCAGCCGGCCGGTCCCTACGCGATGGCCGGGTTCTGCTTCGGCGCGATCCTCGGATTCGAGATGGCCCGTCAGCTTCGTGCGGCGGGGGAGACCGTAGGATTACTCGTGTCCCTCGACGGCGCGGCGCCCCACTACGATTATTCCAGGGACCCGGCGCCTCCCGGTTCCACCGCTTCCGCGGGGTCCTCTTCCAGGATCGCGAGGGAGTGGAAGAAGCTCGTTAATCTTCCGCGCGACCGCCGGCTCGCCTACGTGAAGGAGAAGATCGGAAATCAGTGGATCTCCCGAACGATGAACGCGCAGTACCGGCTCGGAGAGTGGTTCCGTGAAAGGGGCCGGCCCGTGCCGGCACCCCTCCGACGGATCTATTTCCTGGTGAATCATGGGGAAGCCGAGACGAAATACCGCCCGAGGGTCTATCCGGGCCGCATGGTCATCTTCGAAACAGCGGCTATCTTCCGCGACCCCAACCTCGGCTGGAAGGATCTCGTCGCCGGCGGGCTGGAGATCCACGAGATCCCCGGGTCGCACAGGGGCCACCGCGACCTCCTGACGGGGGAGTTCGTCAGGGCGCTCTCGGGCGAATTGGCCCGTCTTCTTAGCGAGGCGGTCGGTCCCGGCCGGACGGTTTCGCGCGCCAGCCGCTGACGCCGTTTTCGACGCCTCTCGCCGCAGGCCCAAGAAACAACCGCGCCGTTCCCGCCTCGAGCCGAAGAGCTCGAACGGGGGACGGCGCGGTCAGAACCTATCCGTTACGGCGGGTCAGGTACAGAGCTGCGGCCGCGAGGCTGAGCGCGAAGACGCCGAGAGTCCATCCCGAGAGCATCGGAATCGGCGTGCCGCCTCCGCCCGGCCCGCCACTGCCCGTCGTCGTCGGAGTCGCAGTCGCCACGCTCTGAGTGCTCGTCGGGGTCGGTGTCGCGGACAGGACCGGGGTCGTGGTTCCGGTCGGCGTGTTGGTCACGGTCGGGGTGCTGGTCACGGTCGGGGTGCTGGTCGCCGTCGGGGTCACCGTCGGGGTGAAGGTCGGAACGAGCGTTCCCGTCGGTGTCGGCGTGTTCGTCCGGGTGACCGTCGGAGTGCTGGTCGCCGTCGGCGTGTTCGTCGGGGTGGCCGTCGCGACGAGCCCGAAGGTTCCGGTCACGTTGAGCGTGTAGGGACCCTGCCGCCGAACGTTGACCGTGTAGAAGGAGTCGACGTAGAAAGAGTATGTGCCGGGCGCGAGTCCCGAAACATTCAGCGTCTCCGCCTGGTTGTCGCCTGCGCTGTCGGCTCCGCCGAGGCAGGTGGTCCCCGTCCCGCACGTCATCAGAACGTAAATGGCCGGATCGTAAGGGAGGTTCACCGGATCCGCGCTGGTCGGCGTCAGCGTGAAAGTCAGGTTGTTCCCCGTGCCTACCGTGAACTGATAGACGAGATCCGGACCGTTCACCTGCCCGCTTGAGAAAGTGATGCTTCCGCAGCCGGCCCCCGTCCCCACGGCCGAGACCGTGTTGGCGACGCCCGTCGTGTCACCGGTGTCATTGAAGGGTAACGAGCCGATGATGGTCGGCGTCGCGCACGTGCCGCCCTGCTGGGGACTGAGCAGGCCGGCCATCCGCTGCGCCCGCGCGTTCGATCCCCGCGATTCCCGCTCGATGCGTTCCTTGTCGGACTTGGTCTGCGCCAGGGTGTAATTCCCGATGAAAATCATCGTAAGCGAGGCTGAGAACAGGACTCTTGCTAATTTCATCCGGCCCTCCGGCGGAAAAATGAGAACGCCATGGGAATAAAAAGCAACCCTTGCCGCTAATATCCACCCACAGGAGAGCGCTGTCAAGATAAACCGTTGTGCTCCCATCAATTCCGTCAGGGTCCGTGCCGCTCTCCCGACGGGTCCGCGACGCGTAGCGGAGACCGGCAGCGTGCCCATTCGAGCACGCGCTCGAGCGTGAAATCGCCCGCGCTGCCCGCCGACGGCTGGCTCTCGGTGGAGCTTCCGCCGCTGCTCGAAGACGGCGAGGTGCACGTCTGGCGCGCGCCGCTTTCCGTTTCGGAGAATCCGGCGATCAGTTCGAAAGGGCCGATCGATGCGAAAAATCCGCTGAGCGAGGACGAAAAGAATCGGGGATCGCGTTTTCACTTCGCGAAGGATCGCGAATCGTTCACGAGCGCCCGGGGAATTCTTCGAAGTCTTCTCGGCCTGTACGTCGGCCGGCCGCCGGCGTCCCTCGTGTTCGAGTACGGACCGGAGGGAAAGCCCGCGCTCGCCTCGGCGGAGTCGATCTCCTTCAACCTGACGCACTCGTCGACCCTCGGTCTGTTCGCGGTCGCGTCCGGGGCTCCTCTCGGCATCGACGTGGAGCTCGTCCGCGAGCACGAGAACTGGGAAGACCTCGCCGAGCGTTTCTTTTGCGCCGCAGAGGTCTCCGCGCTCCGCGCGCTGCCGGCCGCCGCGCGCACCTCCGAGTTCTTCCGCATCTGGACCCGGAAGGAGGCCTACGTCAAGGGACGGGGCAGGGGCCTCTCCCTCCCGCTCGACGGATTCAGCGTCCTCGGGGAGTCGGGACGACCGGCGCCCGCGGGCCCCTCGGCCGAGGCGGAAGAGCTCCGGCGGTGGTCTCTGTACGACCTCGAGCCGGGCGCCGGCTTCCGCGGCGCGCTGGCGGTTCGCCGCGATCGCGCCGCGGTCAGGACGTTGCGGTGGCCACCCGGCGCGAATCCGAACTCGTGATCTCGCCCATCGCCTCCGTCGCGCGCGCCGGGTCCCTCCAGCGGCGCGACCACTGGACCAAAGAGAACAGGTTCCACATCAGGTTGGGACCCCGGTGCCCGTCGGAGAGGAATTCCATCCACGCCTCCGCCGCCACGTCCGAGTCGATTCCGAGGGTCTCGAGGTCACCCGAAGCGAGGTACTCTGCCATCCGGGCGCGCAGCGGTCCCTTGAGCCAGTCCGCCATCGGGACGCCAAACCCCATCTTCGGCCGATCGACCAGCTCCCGCGGGACCTTGCGATAGAGGATCTGCCGCAGCAGCCACTTGCTCGTCCCCCCGGACGACTTCAGCCGCTGGGGGAGCGCCAGAGCGAACTCGACGATCCGGTGGTCCAGAAGCGGCGCGCGCGCCTCGAGCGCGACGGCCATCGACGCGCGGTCTACTTTCGCGAGGATGTCGTCCGGGAGATAGGTCAGGAGATCGAGCACGGGAGGCCGCTCTTCGGCCGGGAGTCCCTGGATCCGGCGGAGGGTGTCCGCGTACGCGGAGCTCTCCGGGACCGGGCGGCCCGTCAGCCGGCGGATCTCGGGGTCCGTCCACCAGGACACGAAGCGGGCGTAGCGATCCGGGTCGTCTTCCCTCAGGGCCTCCGCCGCCCGCGCGAACCGCGCTCCGGGAACCGTGTCCGCGACGCGAGCGAGCCCGCGCCGAAGAAAGCGCGGGGACTCCATGAGACGGCGGGTGGCGGCATACCGCTCGTAGCGTCCGTATCCGAAAAAGAGCTCGTCGCCCCCATCCCCCGAAAGCGCGACGGTGACATGGCGGCGTGTGATCTTCGAGACGAGGTAGGTGGGGATCGCCGAAGGATCCGCGAAGGGCTCATCGAAGAAGTCCGGGAGCACGTCGACGATGTCGAGCATCTCCGAGACGCCGCAGGTCTCTTCGTAGTGCTCGGTGCCCAGGTGACGCGCCACGGCGGCCGCGTGGTCGGCTTCGTTGTGTTCGGGATTCTCGAAGCGGATCGTGAATGTCTTGACAGGCCTCGCGCTCTGTTCCTGCATCAGGGCGACAACGAGCGAGGAGTCGATTCCGCCCGACAGGAAGGCGCCGAGCGGCACGTCCGAAATCATCCGGCCGGCGACGGAGTCGCGCAGGAGCTCGTGGAGGTCTGACTCCGCGGCGTCGGCCCCCCGGTCGTAGCGGGGACCGAGCGCGAAAGGCAGCGGATCCCAGTATTTTTCGATGCGCAGCCGGCCCTGCTCGTAGAGGGCATAGTGTCCCGGCGGCAGCTTCCGGGCCGCGCGGAAAATCGAGAGGGGCGCCGGAACGTATCCGTACTTCAGGTAGAGAGAGACGGCGTCGCGATCGACGTCCGTGGGGAAGTCGGGGTCGGCGAGCAGGCACTTCAGCTCCGAGCCGAAAGCGAAGCGGCCCAGGTAATCGGAGTAATAGAGGGGTTTCTTCCCGACCCGATCCCGCGCGAGAAAGAGTCTTTTTCGAGGCTCGTCCCAGATCGCGAATGCGAACATCCCGACGAATTTCTCGAGGCAATCGACGCCCCAGCGGGCGTACGCTGCGAGGAGGACCTCGGTGTCCGTCTGGGAGATGAATCGGTCGCCAAGACCTTCGAGCTCGCGGCGAACCTTCCGGAAGTTGTAGGCCTCTCCGTTGTAGGTGAGCCACAGCCCCTGCTGGCCGCGGGTCATCGGATTCCGGCCGAGCGGCGAGAGAT
Organism: Thermoanaerobaculia bacterium; assembly: GCA_038203955.1. Classification (GTDB taxonomy): domain Bacteria; phylum Acidobacteriota; class Thermoanaerobaculia; order UBA5066; family Gp7-AA6; genus JALYUA01. The sequence goes on from JBBRDK010000077.1 coordinate 5,589, forward strand.
CGAGGATCGAAAGCCGGCGATGCCCGAGGGCGACCGTGCCGTCAGGCGACGTCCAGACCCCGGAGTCGTCCGGTCCGCGGTGCCGGATGCGATCGGTCATGGCGCCGATGGCGTTTTCGTCCCGCGGTCTGACGACTCCCGCTATTCCGCACATGAGGGAAAGTTACCGGCTCTCCGGCTGCGAGTAAAGCGGTCGGCGGGGGAGTCCGCGGAAGCCCCAATGGGAGCGCATGTCGGCTCGTCCCGGATTACTGCTTCGGCGCGACGATCAGCGTGCGCGCGGGACGCGGCTGGGGGGGCCTCCCGATCTCCGGCGTCGTGCGCGCGGTCCCGGTCGTCAGGAGCACGAAGGCCCCGAACTCCGGGCCCGGCGCACCCGGAGCCGGAAGCCCCCGGGGAGTGGCGACCGAGAGTCCCGTCATCGGGATGCGAACGTACTGGCCGGAATACGTTCCGGCGGCAATCGGCCCGGCGAAGAAGTCCTGCGCGTTTCGAATCTCGTACTCATCGCCTTGCTTCAGGATCGCGGAGACGTCGATGCCGACGGCGGGTGACTGCTCCCAGTTGTAGACGACGATGTTCGCGCGGCCCGCTTCGTACCGGTTCGGGCGCACGAAGACGCGGGAGACCTGGGGGCGCCCGCTGCTGAACGAGTTCGCCCCGGAAAACGCGGGATCGAGGCCGTCGCCCGGCGCCCGGAACGAGTAGAACGTATTTCCCGAGATGGCCGCTCCCGAGGTGCATTTCTCCCAGTGCGTCGTCCCGACGAAATAGTTGTCTCGGACGATCGGCTTCTCGCATCCCGCGAGGTAGCCGAGCTGCTGGCCGTCGCCGACTTCGCCCGCGGCGAATGCGGAGAAGTAGGTGAAGTTGCCGATCACCTGAGGAGATACGGCCACCGTCTCCCCGCCGACCAGGAGGTTGGCGCCGTTCGGCGATGCGCCGGCCTGGAGCGGCTTCAGCTTGCCATTCTCGAAGGAGACGTTGCCTTCGACGAGAAAATTGTTGATCGCGCCCCCGGCCGAGCTGTAGACGTGGATCCCGTAGCCGTAGTTGGAAAAGATGATGTTGTCCTGGATCCGTTTCAAGGCCGGCCCCAGGTTTCCCGCATAAATGCCGTGGGAGAGATTGCTCGACCCGTTGTAGTAGACGAGGCATCCATACACTTCCGAGTCGGTGTTCTCGACCCAGAACCCGACTCCCTGCTCCACGTCGTGGATCACCAGGTTGATGAAATGGAGGTCCGTCGAGTTTCGGACCCATAGACCCGACGCGCGGCTCTGCCCGCGAACGGCGCTCGAGTCCGTCAGCTCGAGGTCCCGGAAGACGACGTGGGCGGCGCTGTCTCCGTTGCCCCCGATCACAACGGCGGCGAGAGTGCCGACTCCATCCACGGTCGCCCGCTCCCCGGGGTATTGCCGGACCGTGATCGGCGCCGACGCCGTTCCTTTCAGATTGCACCAGAAGCTCCCCGGCCACACCGAAGGAGAGTGCCGGTAGGTTCCGCCGCGGAGCCAGATCGTGTCGCCGGGCTTAGCGGAGGGACCGCTCAACGCCGCATCGAGCGTCATCGGGCTCCCGATCGTTCCGGCGCCGTCCGCCGCTCCCGTCGGAGAGACGTAGAACTCGGTCGCGGCGGCCGCGTGACTCCAGGCAAGAGCCCATACAACGAACAGGGCACGGGGGGAAAATGAGCGCACGGAACACCTCTCCGGCGAGAAGTGTATACGTCTTCGACGAATTCCCCACGATTTGACTCGTCCGGGAGCTCTCCGGTCCGACCCGCAAGAAAACTCCCGCCCTGTCAGGAGCTTGCCGGACGGGGCGCCCGGAGGGACTGCTGCCGGGGAAAATTCCACCGGCAGCGCGGACGGGCTTACCGGCCGCCGACGACCTTGGGCTTGGGACCCTGCCCTCTCCTTTGCGGGGTCGTCGCCACTCGCGGAGCCGGCGTCGGAGTCGCGGTCGCGACCTTCGGCACCGGGGTCGCGGTCGGCGTCGGCGGCACCGAGGTCGGGGTGGGGGGCACGGCGGTCGGGGTCGGATTCCCCGGGACCGGAGTCGGAGTCGGCGTTGAAGGAACGGGAGTGCGGGTGGCGGTCGGGGGGACGGTCGTCGGAGTGGGACTCGGCAGCGAGCCCTGTCCGCTCAGGATCACGAAGGCCTTGAACTCCGGGCCCGTCGGGAGCGGAAGGGGGTAAGCGACCGGCGATGCGGAGCCGCCATTCATCGGGAGGCTTACGGTACCGCCCGCGTAGACGCCGGAGCGCACCGGCGGCCCGAAGAAATTCTGCGCGTCACGGATCTCGTAGCTCGCGCCCGCGGCGACCACGCCGGAAAGGTCGACGTTGACGGAGGAGGCGAGCCCCCAGTTGTAGACGGCGACGTTGGCTCGCCCTGCTTCGTACTGGTTCCCGCGGACGACCACCTTGGAGCCCGTGGGACGGCTGGTCGTGTAGACGTTGCCCGGAAAGGTGGAGGCGGACGGCAAGGCTCCGGAATACGAAACCTGGTTCCCGTAGAAGCTGTTGCCGGTGATCGACGCGTTCGTCGTGCAGTTCGCCCAGCGGGTTTCGCCGACGAAATAGTTGCCGGAGACGACCGGAAGCGTGCAGCCGTTGACGTACCCGAATTCCTGGCTCCCGGCGCCCATGTAGCTCGTCCGATGGTAGGTCGCGTTGTTGAGGATGGCGGGATTGGCGGCGGGCGAGCTCGCCGATGTCGTCCCGATCAGGATGTTCCCCTGGGGAGGAGCCCCCGGGACGAGAAGCCCGTTGTCGAACGCGATGTTGCCTTCGATCCTGATGTTGTTCTCGTAGCCGGTGGCGGTGCTCGCGTAGCCATGAATACCGTAACCGGCATTGGTGAAGATAATGTTGTCCGCGATCCGCTTGGTGCCTACCTGGTTGCCGGTGTAGATCCCGTGCTCCTGAAAGTCGACGCCGTTGTAGTAGATGAGCGTGCCGTAGATCTCCGAGTCCGAGTTCTCCTGCCAGAAACCGATCCCCTGTCCGGGCAGGTCGTGGACCACCATATTGATGAACTTGATGTTGTTCGAGTCGCGCACCCACAGGCCGGAGGTGAGAGGACTGCGCGCAACGTCCGAATCCGTGATTTCCAGGTTCTGGAAGAGCGTCCAGGCGGAGTACTGCACCAGAAGGGTTCCGTATACCGCCCCCCGGCCGTCGATCGTGGCGCGTTCGCCCGGATACTGCCGGACACTGATAGGCAATCCTGCGGCTCCCTTGAGCGAACAGGAGAACGAGTACGCCCATCCGACCCCACCCGTGTAGGTTCCGCCGCGAACCCAGATCGTGTCACCGGGTTTGACGGCAGCCGGCTGGCTCAGAGCCGTCTGGAGGTTCCATGGATTGCCGATGCTGCCGTCCCCGTTCGGGCTTCCGTTGGGAGCGACGTAGAAGGACGCCGCCGTCGTCTCCGCGCCGAGCAAAGAAACGAGCCCTGTGCCGTGTCCGAGTAAAAGAGTGCCGGCGAGCAGCAGCGCGGCTGAGAAACGCAGGATCCGAATCGTCATTCTTCGACCTCCGTCCCACATTCCGCTGATTGATTCTTCGAATCCGGAGACCGGAAGGATCAACGAACGGCACGGGGGAGTTTGAAATTAGGTTTTGTTTGGTTTGGGCACATTAGGCGATTTCGGGCGGAAAAATAACTGGCTGAGGAGGCCAAAAAGGAGCAGGCGGCTTCGGCCGGGCGGAAGGTCAGGTCGGCTGGACCAAACGCTGTCCGGAAGGTCAGTTCGCGCGCGTCCGGAGAACCGCCAAACCGGGCAGGCTCTCCTACCGGGTCGAGCGCATTCTCGCGTTTCTGTCTCATCCGGGCGAAGAGGAGGGCGGGCGTCGGAGAAGGGCTCGGAAAATGGGCGACTGGCCCGGAGGGACAGGGTGGAGCGCCGAAGCCGAAATGTAAAAACCTGTCCCCAGGAGCAGGTTTACCTTGCCCCTTGCCAATTTTTTGTCTAACCTCGCTTCGTTGCCTAGCCTCGCTTTAAACGCTTCGGTCTGCGTCTATTCCTTTCACCCGCTGGTGCTTTCAGAGCTCCAGCGGCTGATCGAGGAGCACGGCGCCTTCCCGGAAACCCAGCGCCTCGACCCCGCGTCGGTGGCGGACCTCGGGCGTCTGCGCGTTCCCCCCGCAGCGGCCTACGTCATCGAGGCGAATGCCCGGAACCGCGCCACCGAGGCGATCGTCGAGGAAATCCTCTCGCGCTTCTCCGAAGCCCGCCTTCTGGTGGTCGCCGAGAAGTTCGACGAATCGACCGCCTTTCCTCTGCTTCGGGTGGGGGTCAAGGGACTCCTCTGCTATTCGGAGCTGTCGCAGCATCTTTCGCGCGCGATCGACGAAGTCGCCGACGGGGGCTTCTGGGTCCCGCGCGCGCTCCTCTCCCGCTTCGTCGACTGGACGCTCGCGGCGGCGCGGCGGCCGGGGCGCGCCACGCCGTCCGGGCAGCTTTCGCCGCGCGAGCGGGAGGTTCACGAGCTCCTGATGGAGAACCTCTCGAACAAGGAAATCGCGCAGCAGCTCCACATGTCCGAGCGCACCGTGAAGTTTCACGTCTCCAACCTGCTCGGAAAACACGGCGTGAAGCGCCGGGCCGACCTGATTGTGCTGGCCTTTTCGGAGATCCGGCCGAGCTAGCGAATCCTCGGAGAGGCGTCCTTGCGGGGACGGCCCTCGCCGCGAGAGGGCGGCCCGAGGCGCCGGCGGCTGACGGGATTCCGTCTGCCGGGTTCCGCCGGTTGACAGGCCCCCCCTGCTTGCGTATTCTTACGCGCCCTTCAAAACGGGCGACAGACTGTCTCCGTGGCGCCAGGCCGCGGTTTTTTGATACCGATCTGAGGATTTCGCGATGAGCTCTGGTACTCCCATGGTTTCGGAGAAGGATGTCCGGCACGCCTGGTACGTGGTCGACGCGACCGACCAGGTGCTCGGCCGGCTCGCGACGCGCGTCGCGAAGGTCCTGTCAGGCAAGCACCGGGCGAACTGGGTTCCCTATCTCGACACGGGCGACTTCGTCGTCGTGACGAACGCCGAAAAGGTGCGCCTGACGGGAAAGAAAACCGACGACAAGATCTATCACCGCCACACGGGGTATCCGGGCGGCTTGAAGTCGATCTCGGTCAAAGACCTGCAGGTCAAGTACCCGGAGCGCGTGATCGAAGCCGCGATCCGTGGAATGCTTCCGCACACGAAGCTCGGGCGCAAGCAGTTCAAGAAGCTGAAGGTCTACAAGGGTGGAAGCCATCCGCACGAGGCGCAGCAGCCGAAGATGCTGCAGGTCTCGCCCGCGCGGAAGGCGAGTTAGGAGGCATGGTGGCGGTCGACATCCAGCACAAGGCGACGGGGCGCCGCAAGAGCGCCATGGCGCGCGTCCGGCTCGTCCCGGGATCCGGCGCCGTCACCGTGAACAAGCGGTCCCTGGACGATTACTTCCCGAACAACGTCTTGAAGATGGTGATCAAGCAGCCGCTTCTCTCGACCGAGACGGCGGAGCGGTTCGATATCCACGTGACGGTGGCGGGCGGCGGCCCCTCCGGCCAGGCCGGCGCAATCCGTCACGGCATCGCCCGGGCCCTGACCGAATACAACGCGGAGCTTCGCAAGAAGCTCAAAAAGGACGGGTTCCTGACCCGCGACCCCCGGATGAAGGAACGCAAGAAGTATGGACAGCGGGGCGCCCGGGCCCGATTCCAGTTCAGCAAGCGATAAAGTGGTTTTCAGTCTTCAGTTGTCAGTCGTCAGTTTCGATTCGGTCTTTCCGAACTGAAAACCGATAACCGATAACGGACAACTCTCAGGAGGTGTGATCTGGCATCTATTTCAATGAAGGAACTGCTCGAGGCTGGCGTCCACTTCGGTCATCAGACCAAGCGCTGGAACCCCAAGATGAAGAAGTACATCTTCGGGAAGCGCAATGGGATCTACATCATCGACCTTCAGAAGACGCTCAAGCAGTTCAAAGAAGCCTCGAGATTCGTCACGGACCTCGCCTCGTCCGGCAAGAACCTCCTGTTCGTCGGCACGAAACGGCAGGCCCAGGACGCGATCTACGAAGAAGCCAACCGCTGCGGCATGTTCTACGTGAACACCCGCTGGCTCGGCGGAACGCTCACCAACTTCTCGACGATCCGGAAGTCGATCCACCGGTTGAAGGAGATCGAGGGCATCCTGGCTCAGGAAGAGAACGAGAACCTGACCAAGAAGGAACGCCTGCGACTGGAACGCGAGAAGGAGAAGCTCGAGAAGAATCTGACGGGGATCAAGGAGATGGATGAGCTGCCGGACGCGCTCTTCGTCATCGATCCGAAGCAGGAGTACATCGCCGTCAAGGAGGCGAACATCCTGGGCATCCCCGTCGTCGCCGTCGTCGACACGAACTGCGACCCCGACGTGATCGAACACGTGATCCCCGGCAACGATGACGCCATCCGGGCGATCCGGCTCTTCACCTCGAAGATCGCGGACTCGGTTCTCGAAGGCCTCCACGCGCACGAAGAGCGGGCGGGCGAGCTCGAAGCCGCCGCCGCCGAAGCGCGCCCGCGGACCCCCGAGCTTTCGACGACCGCCGTCGTTTCAGACGTCGCGTCGTAACGAGTTTTCAGTCTTCAGTTCTCAGTTCTTGGTTTGGGATCCGGGCTCCGGGCCCGAACTGAGAACTGACAACTGATAACTGACGACTCTCAAACCCACTTCATCGGAACCCCGAAACGGATTAGGAAGATGGAAATCACATCGAAGATGGTCGCGGACCTCCGGGCCGACACGGGCGTCGGGATGATGGAGTGCAAGAAGGCCCTTGTCGAGGCGGGAGGGGACTTCGAGGAAGCGAAAAAGGTGCTCAGGAAGAAGGGGCTCGCGGCGGCCGCCAGCAAGGCGGGCCGGGCGACCTCAGAGGGGCTGGTCATCGCGCACGTGACCGGTGTCGCCGCCGTGCTGGTCGAGGTCAACTGCGAGACGGACTTCGTCGCGAGGACCGAGGCGTTCCGCGGTTTCGCGGAGAAGCTCGCCGACCGCGTCGCGGCGCACGACGGCTTCGGCGACACGCGAACGGGTGACGGAGCCGATGCGGCGGCGCTGTCCTGGCCGACGGAGCCGACAGTCGCGGTGGCCGTCGCGCAACTGGTCGCGACGCTCAAGGAGAACATCCAGGTGCGCCGCTTCGCTCGCCTCGTGCCCCGGCCCGGGGAGAAGTTCGCGAGCTACGTGCATGGGAACGGCCGCATCGGGGTCTTGGTCGGGATCCCGGGCGGGGACGAGACCCTCGCGAAGGACGTCGCCATGCACGTCGCGGCCTCCGACCCGCGTTTCGCGGGCCGCTCCGAGGTCACGCCGCAGATGATCGAAACCGAAAAAGAGATCGCGCGCGCCCAGGCCGCCTCGGCCGGGAAGCCCGCCAACGTGGTCGAACGAATCGCCGACGGGAAGGTCGAGAAGTTCTACCAGGAGACGGTGCTGACGGAGCAGGCGTTCGTGAAGGACCCCGAAAAGACTGTCGGACAGGTCGTCGTGGAACGGGGCGGCAAGGACGCCCTGGCGCTGCGGTTCGTCCGGTTCAAACTCGGGGAGAGTCTCGGACGCGGAGCCGCGGAGCCCGCCGCGGCCGGAGCGAGCGCTTAGCCAGCAGCACCGCCGATGCCTGTGCCCGTCTATCGCCGCATACTCCTGAAGCTTTCGGGAGAGGCGTTGATGGGCCAGCGCCCCTTCGGGATCGACCCCGAGAGCGTCGCTCGGATCGCCGACGAGATCAGGGAGGTCCACGCGCTCGGTGTGCAGATCGCCGTCGTCCTGGGCGGCGGCAACATCATCCGCGGCATCGCGGCGGCGGCGCAGGGGATCGATCGGGTCGCGGGAGACCACATGGGCCTCCTCGCGACGGCGATCAACGGCCTCGGAATGCAGGACGCCCTGGAAAAGCGCGGGCTGACGACGCGCCTGATGTCGGCGATCGAGATGCGGCAGATCGCCGAGCCCTTTCTCCGCCGGCGCGCGATGCGTCACCTGGAAAAGGGGCGTCTCGTGATGCTCGTCGGCGGCACGGGAAACCCTTTCTTCACGACCGACACGGCGGCGGCGCTGCGGGCCAACGAGATGAAGGCGGACGTGCTCTTGAAGGGGACAAAGGTGGATGGTGTGTACGACTCGGATCCCCTGCGCAATCCCAACGCGAAGTTCTTGAAGACGCTGTCCTACCGCGACGCGCTCTCGGCGGGCCTCCAGGTGATGGACGCGGCGGCCATCGCGCTCTGCATGGAGAACGGGATTCCCATCAAGGTCTTCAATCTGTTCGTTCCGGGGAATATCCTCCGTGTCGTCGCCGGCGAGGAGATCGGCTCTCTCGTGACGGCGGAAGGAGGCACGCGGTGAGACAGGAGCTGAAAGACATCGAAAAACGGATGAGCGACGCGATCGCGCACCTCAAGGAGCGCTTCAAGACGCTCCGCACCGGCCGCGCGAATCTCGGGATGCTCGACGGGATTCTCGTCTCCGCCTACGGCGCCGACGTTCCGATCAACCAGGTCGCGAACCTCTCCGTTCCCGAGCCCACGCTGATCGTCGCGACCCCGTGGGACCCGAAGATGGCCGCCGAGATCGAGCGCGCCGTCCGCAAGTCCGACCTGGGCTTGAACCCCCAGAACGACGGGAAGGTGGTCCGGATCCCGATTCCCTCGCTCACCGAGGAGCGCCGCAAGGATCTCGCGAAGAAGGCCCACCACATGGCGGAGGAGGCCAGGGTCGAGGTCCGCCGGTTCCGTCACGAGGGCAACGACCGGTTGAAGAAGATGTTCAAGGACAAGCAGATCTCCGAAGACGACGAGCGCCGGGGCCTCGAGGAATCTCAGAAGATCACGGACAGGAAGATCGCCGAGGTCGACGACCTTCTGAAAGCCAAAGAAAAAGAGATTCTCGCCGTCTGACGGGGCGGCACCTCATGGGCTGGATCGCGATCGTTCCTGCCGCGGGTTCCGGCTCGCGGCTGGCGCGGCCCGAACCCAAGGCGTTTGTTTCTCTCGGAGGCCGGATGCTCGTCGAACGCGCTCTCGACATGCTGCGCGCGGTGGAGTTGTCGATCGAGCGAATCGTCGTTGCGGTTCCCGAGAACAGCATTGAAAGAATGAATGCGATTCTTCACCCGTGCGAGGTCGCGGTGGCGGGCGGCGCCACGCGCGCGGAATCGGTGCGGCGGGCCTTCCGGGAGCTCGACCCGGGGGCCGGCGACATCGTCTGTATTCACGACGCCGCCCGCCCGCTGGTGACACCGGAAGAAACGGAGCGGGTCATGCGGGCCGCCGAGCGCGGAGGCGCCGCCATCGCGGCGACGCCTGTGGTCGACACCATGAAACGCGCGGAAGGGACGCGCGTGGCGGCGACCGTCGACCGGAGAGGGCTCTGGGCGGCGGCGACGCCGCAGGCGTTCCGCGGCGAGATCCTTCGCCGGGCGCTCTCGGGGGGGACTGTGGACGCGACCGACGAGGCGTCCCTCTGCGAGGCTCTCGGCGTGGCGGTCGAAGTGGTGCCCGTTTCGCGGCTCGCGTTCAAGGTCACGACGCCCGAAGATCTGGCGCTCGCCGAAGCGATCCTGTCGCGGCGCGGCGGAATCGGAGGCGCATGACGTCGCGGGTCGGAATCGGCTTCGACGCGCACCCCTTTGCGCCGGGCCGGACGCTCCGCCTCGGAGGCGTGGTCGTCCCGCACCCCGCCGGGTTGAAGGGGCATTCGGACGGAGACGCGCTTCTCCATGCGATCGCGGACGCCATCCTGGGCGCTGCGGGTCTCTCCTCTCTCGGCGAGCATTTTCCCGAAGACGATCCCTCAACCGAGGGGGCCGACAGCGGCCCGCTCCTCGGGCGCGTCAGCGACGTGGCCCGGCGACACGGGTTCGTCGTCGAGAACGTGGACGCGGTCGTGATCGGCGAGGCGCCCCGGATCGCGCCTCATCGCGAGGCGATGCGCGCCCGGATCGCGGGGATCCTCGACCTCGCCGTCGAGGCCGTCAACGTCCGGGGAACGAGCTCGAACGGGCTGGGGTTCGCCGGCAGGGGCGAGGGGCTCGCCGCGATGGCGGTCGTCCTGATTCGCCCGAACCCGCCCGACTCCGGCGAGTGATCCTCTCGAGGCTTCACCCGATCGCCGAGGCGGTCCGAACGCGGCCGAGGGAGATCGAGTTCGTCCTGTTCGACTCGAACCGCCGCGACCGCCGGATCAACGACCTGAAGGCGCTCTGCCGCCAGGAGGGGGTTCCGGTCCGGCACGGGGACCATCGCGCCCTGGAGCGGCTCGCCGGCGCCGATCACCAGGGGGCCGCGGCGCGGCTGGCCGCACGAGGGTATCTGCCCGAAGAGGAGGCCCTGACGGGACCCCGGGGCAGCCGCCTTCTGATCGTCCTGGACGAAGTGTCCGATCCCCACAACCTGGGAGCCGTGATCCGGGTGGCGGACGGTGCCGGTGCCCGGGTTGTGCTGCCCGAGCGGGGGTCGGCCCCCCTCTCGGAGACGGTCGAAAGGACCTCGGCGGGCGCTCTCGAGCGGGTGCCGGTCGTCCGGGTCGGCAACCTGCGGCAGTTCCTGGATCGCCTGAAGGACCATGGTTTTCGGGTCGTCGGCCTCGACCCTTCGGGAGAGATCGTGTACGGGCTCGATCTGACGGGGGACCTCGCGTTGGTAGTCGGGGCGGAAGGGAAGGGGCTGAGGCGACTGGTTCGGGAGGGGTGTGACCTTCTGGCACGGCTCCCGATGAAGGGGGCCGTGGCCTCCCTGAACGTCTCGACCGCCACCGCGGCGGCCGCCTGGGAGGCCATCCGGCAGCGAGAATTTTCTTCCGAAAACCCTTGATCGACAACACTTGCGCTGCTACACTCCGCGATTCGCGCTCGTCGGGACAGGTCCGTTCTTTGAAGGCCGGCCGGGAAGGCCAGGGGTTCTTGCGGTCCCCGGAGACTCCACCGCCGGCGTAGCTCAACGGTAGAGCATCCGATTTGTAATCGGAAGGTTGCGGGTTCAAATCCCTTCGCCGGCTCCAGGAACGGATGCGAATCGACGGCGCACGTGGAACACCGCTTCTTGATTCCTGATTTCAGCTTCGAGCCGTGTGCTTTGTGCTTTGAGTATGGAGCTTGTGGTTTGTTTCTCTCGATCTCGGGCAGGTGGCCGAGTGGTTAATGGCAGCAGACTGTAAATCTGCCCCGCTTCGCGGTACGGAGGTTCGAATCCTTCCCTGCCCACCATAACGGGAAACGGGAAACGGTAATCGGAAAACGATGGAGGACGCCTGGAGCACTCACTCGATTCCCGATTTCCGATTCGCGCTTCGGCGGGAGAGCCGAAAACGCGGGAGTAACTCAGGGGTAGAGTCACAGCCTTCCAAGCTGTTGGTCGCGGGTTCGAATCCCGTCTCCCGCTCCATTGAGCCGGGAATCGGGAAACGGGAAACGGAAAACGAAATGAAAAACGCGAAGCTGTCACTGTGCCGCGAAGCGTCGGCTTTCGTTTCCCGGTTTTCGCTTTCCGACACCCGGGATAGCGCCCACGTAGCTCAGTCGGTAGAGCACGTCCTTGGTAAGGACGAGGTCACCAGTTCAATCCTGGTCGTGGGCTCCATGAGTGAACGGGGGCCGGGAATCATGAAGAACGTGGGCCGGGAAACGGGAAACGGGAAACGGGAATCGAGGGGCGGACAGGACAAGACGAACCGGAGAGGGACAGTTGGGATCGATTACCGATTCCCGATTAGCGATTCCCGGCTCAGAGGATAAAGATGGGTAAAGAGAAGTTCGATCGCAGCAAGCCGCACGTGA
>JBBRDK010000078.1:0-17168 GCA_038203955.1 Thermoanaerobaculia bacterium
ACTTGGACAAACACGCAAGACCATGTCACCCCGGTTTCAAAACCAAACGAACTCGCAAACGAACTCGTCGGGCAACAAAAAAGCCCCCGAAGGGGCTAAGTGTTATGTTTTCTGGAGCGGGCAACCGGGTTCGAACCGGCGACATCCAGCTTGGGAAGCTGACGCTCTACCAACTGAGCTATGCCCGCGACGCTCTCGACTCTGACTTCACCCTCGGCGAATAAGGCTACCTCAACCCCCGACCCGCCATCAAGACGGACGCATCCGCTTCAGGGACGGAATCCGACGGACGGCGGAAGGAGGCTCGACGAGCGTCAGAACAGAGGATCGGCGATGGGTTGCTCGCGAAAGACGAAGATGCACGAGCCCGTCATCTGGCCGACCTGACAACGCAGGTCCACGGTGCGCGAGGAGGCGGTGCTGTTGACCAGCCTTACACTCGTCCCCTGATACGCATTCACCGCTTGGATCCCGCTCGGCGCCGAGATGATCGTCCACTGCGCGGCCCACATATCGTTGCTGCACCCGGGCCCGGGGTTGGCGCAGAAGCTGAAGTTGGACGCCCCGACGTAGACGCTGGCCGCCATCGAGGCCGGGGCGCCGGTCACCGTGCTCACCACCGGGATCACGCCTACCACCTCGAAAACCGAATTGGCGAGGATAAAGGCGGGAACTGACGTTGTCACCGGATTTGCGGCGCCGGTCACGGCCGTAGAGCCGCCCAGAGTGATCGCCAGGACGGGCCCCGAAGTCAGGAACGCAAGGGCGGCGAGACAGGTTTTCATGGATTTGTCCTTTCTTTGCTCCGGGATTCTGGCACTTTGCCCTCCCGGCGCGCCCGGCCCCGGCCAAACGTCAGGCGCCGAAGGTCTTCTGCGGCTCTCGCCGGACGGCCCGATCCGTGGGCCGGCTTGCTCAGACTCTGGACAGGGCGAAGGCCGCCGCGTAAAATCCGATTTCCACCCGTCGACCGTATTTCCTGAGGAATCCCATGCCCGTCCCCGCCTCGCGCCGCGCCCGGGTAATCTTTTTCGCCCTCCTCGCGATGCTGATCGCGGGAGCGAGCCCGCTTTCCGCCGCCTCGTACCTTCCGCTTTCCGACGCGGACCTCGCTCAAAAATCCCCGGTGATCGTGCGCGCCGAAGTCCTCTCCGGGCGGATCGAGCACGCGCCGATCGGCGCCGGCGGCACGGACGGGCTCTTCACGGTGACGTCGCTGCGCGTGATCGAAGCCTTGAAGGGATCGGAGCTCGTCCCGGGCGACGTGTTCCGGGTGACGCTTCCCGGGGGCGTCGACGCCGGAACGGCACTCTGGATTCCCGGCACTCCGGAGCTCTCCCCGGGAGGCGACGTCGTCCTGTTTCTCTCGCGCCGGGGTGCGGCCGGATCGGACTACGCGCTCACCGAGTTCGGGCTTTCGAAGTTCGATCTCGACCGCGATCGCGCCGGCCGCGGCTTCGCGGTGCGCCCGGTTTTCTCGGACGGAGAGGACGACCGGGCGTCCCGCCGGCGGATCGTCCTCCCCGCTTCCGCCGAATCCGCGCCCGCCCGCTCGCTGAGGGATGCCGGCTCCTTCCTGGCGATGCTGCGTTCGGTCGCGGCGGGCGCGGCCGCGCCGGCGGTGCTGTATGCGTCTCCGGACGGTGAGCTGCGGGGTTCGGGATCTTCCCCCTCCGGCGCGTCGAAGAAGCTGCTCTGGGTGAACATCGGCGGAGTGGAGGGCGGGGGCAGCCTCTTCCGCTGGTACTGGGACACCGGCCTTTCGCCGCAGGCGATCGTCTCGGCCAGCGGGGTCCAGACCGGGCTCTCGGACGGCTCCAACGGCGTCTCGGCCGTTGAGAGCGGCGCCACGCAGTGGAGCTCGGTTCCGGCCTCGACGGTGCGTTACAGCTTCACCGCCGGATCCGCTCCCGTCGTCGTGAACCTCGATGTCACGAGCCAGTCCGGCGCGTGGACGGATTCGCTTTCCTGCGGGAGCGGCGGGATCATCGGGTACGGCGGCCCCGGGACCGCGCGCTCCGCGCCCGCCTTCAATGGAGAAAGCGGGTATTTCGCGTCGTCGTCCGGAAACGTCTGGATGCGAAAGGTGACGGGCGGATGCTATTCCGCGGCGACCTTCAGGTCCGCCGTGCTCCATGAGCTCGGCCACACGCTCGGACTCGGACACTCCGACGACGGTCCGAGCGGCCACTCGACGACGAGCGTCGCCGACCGCAACGCCGCGGTGATGCATTCCGTCATCCCGGCCGCCCACCCCTCCTCGCCCCAGGCGGACGACGTCCAGGCGATCCAGTATTACTACGGCGGCGGCGGCGTGACGCCGGGGCCGGCGGGTCCTTCCGCCTCGTTCTCCTTCTCGCCGGGCGCTCCCGTCGCGGGCCAGACGGTGGCCTTCACCGACGCGACCACCGGCTCCCCGGCGGCGTGGAGCTGGAGCTTCGGTGACGGCACCCTGGCGGCGGCGCAGAATCCGAGCCACGTCTTCGCGGCGGGAACGTGGATCGTGACGCTCACGGCGAGCAACGCCGGGGGGTCGAGCGTCGCGTCGCGCACGGTCACGGTGGCTCCCGCCGCGCCGTCCCCTCAACCGCCCCGCTCCGCGCTCGCTTTCGTGCCCGCGTCCCCTACCGCGGGAGCTCCCGTGCAGTTCACGGACGCGTCGACCGGCTCTCCGACGTCCTGGGAGTGGTCGTTCGGCGATCCGGCGTCGGGCAACGCCAACTTCGCGGTGACCCGCAATCCTGCGCACACCTTCGCGTCCGCGGGGAGCTACATCGTCGGGCTCACGGTGAGCAACGGCGCGGGATCGAACACAGCCACCGCCGCCGTGGTCGTGACCGCGTGCGGAGGCGGAGGCGCCCTGTGCTTGAACGGCGGCCGATTCCGGGTCCAGGCCGCGTGGCGCGTGCCGTCACAGGGCACGAGCGGGAGCGGAACTCCCGTAGCGCTGACGGGAGACACCGGTTACTTCTGGTTCTTCACCAGCAACAACGTCGAGCTGATCGTCAAGGTCGTCGACGGAGGCGCGGTCAACGGGAAATTCTGGTTCTTCTCCGGCGCGCTCTCCGACGTCGAGTACACCGTGCAGGTGGCCGACACGTGGACAGGGGCCGTCAAGACCTACACGAACCCGCAGGGGACGCTGGCGAGCGCCGCCGACACCTCGGCGTTCGCCCCGGCGTCGTCGGACGCCGGCCCGCCGCCGGTTTCAGACGATCCTCCCGCGTCGTCTCTTCCCGCCGGCGGCCGATCGCTAGACGCCGCGGAGCCGGGCGCGGCGGGAACCGACGCGCCCTGCGTCGCGTCGCAGGGCGCGCTCTGCCTGAACGGCGGACGCTTCCGGGTCGAGGTCGCCTGGCAGGTCCCGTCCCAGGGATCGAGCGGCGCCGGGTCGGCCGTCCCACTCACCGCGGATACCGGATATTTCTGGTTCTTCTCCGCGAACAACGTGGAGCTCGTCGTCAAGGTCGTCGACGGCCGCGCGTTCAACGGACGGTTCTGGGTCTTCTCGGGCGCGCTCTCGGACGTCGCCTACAGCGTGAAGGTGACCGACACCCAGACGGGAGCCGTCCGGATCTACTCGAACCCCTCCGGCCGGCTCTCGAGCACTTCGGATCTGAGCGCGTTCTAGGATTCGGAAGCGGCGCGGGCCGCGCGCCGGAGCCGGAGCCGCGTCGCGATCGGCGGAAGGCGCGTTTTCGCGAAGAGTCGGTCGCCGACGAAGAGGATCGGAATCGCATGGCCGAACCGCGCCGCCAGATCCGGGAGCGAGTCGACGTCCACGATCTCCCACGAGTGCGGAATGCCCTCGAGCATCTCGTCCGTTTCCGCTCGGAGCCGGTCGCAGAGATGGCAGCCGGGACGGGACAGCAGCCGCAGCCGCGTCACGGACGTCCGGCGGCCGCCGGCGCTTCGGGCGCGGACCCGCCGCCGGCCGAGTGCCGTGCGACCTGGTAGATGTAGTCGAAGCCCGACAGGATGGTCACCGTCGCCGCGGCGCCAAACGCGATGAGCACCACCGGGCGCGGCCAGTTCCAGAGGTTGGCGCAGAGAACGAAGAGCACCGTGATGATCAGCGTGACGGTCGTCACCTTTCCGAGCCACGTCGGCGGGAATCGCCGCTTCGAGGAGGAGAGGATCAGGAGCAGCGCCACGGTCAGGAGCAGCACGTCGCGCGAGATCACGAGAAACGCGAGCCAGGCGGGAACCTTGACCACCGCCGGAAACGACGGAATGGTCAGGAAGAGATAGGAGCTCATGAGAAGGAGCTTGTCGGCGATCGGGTCGAGGTAGGCGCCGAGAGCGGAGCGCATGTCGAATCGGCGGGCGAGGTATCCGTCGATGCCGTCGGAGATGCCCGCGGCGATGAAGACGATCAGGGCGATTCCGAATCGGCCCTGCGAGATCGCGTACAGAAAGAAGGGCAATGCGGCGAGCCGGAGCAACGTGATGAAGTTGGGAAGCGTCCACGGCCCCCGGAGGAGCACGCCCCGCGGGGCCTCATTCACCGGACACCGCGGCGGGCGCGGCCAGGGCCCGGATCCGGTCGAGGGCCCGCGTGAACGCCGGACCGCCTGGAGGACCGCTCTCCCCCTCTTTCCAGAACCCGCAGGCCTCCGCGGCGCGGATCGCGTCCGCGGCGCTGCGCCCGGCGCGGCCGCCCTCCTTTTCGAGGCACGGCGCCTCCTCACCGGGCCGCACGATCGCGAGAAGCCGCAGGAGAAGCCGCGAAGCGGCGCCGAGAGTCAGCGTCGAGTCGGGGCTGCTCCGATGCGTCTCGCGGTCCACCTCGAGGAGACCGAGCGCGAGAGCGCGCGTGAAGGCCCGGCTGTCGCGACGGGAAACGGCGTCGCTCGCGATGATCCCCGAGGCGACGCGCGCCTCGCGGACTTCGGGAAACATCCACCAGACCAGGGACGCGGCCTTCGCGCGGCTCAGCCGCTCGGCGCGAGCCGCCTCGCGCTCGGTCGGAGGCCAGTTGGCGACGCGAAACAGGAGCCGGGCTTCGTCCGCGCGCGTCTTCAGTTTGGGATCGGTGCGGGCGAGGCGGTCGAAGGCGCCGGCGGCGACCGCGTAGTCCTCCTGTTCCATCGCGAGATCGCCGACGCGCTCGCCCACGGCGGCGTTGGCCGGGTCCATGTCCCAGGCCTCCCGATAGCGCTGCAGGGACTTCTCCGTCTGTCCCGCGGAGTCCTCGATCTCCGCCGCGAGGATGCGAATCGGGACTGACTCCGGCGCCACGTCGATCGCCGCGGCGATCCGGTCGCGCGCCTCCGCCCACCGGTGCTCTTCCGACGCCACGCGAGCCTGCGCCGCGAGAGCGTCGCGCGCCGACAGCCGAAGCTCCTCCGCGCGCGCGGCGAGGCCGCCGCGTTTCGCAGGCCGGGCGAGCGCGCGGACATAGAGCCGGTATCCCTCGGCGGGCCGGCCGCCGCGGCCCCGGGCTTCGCCGCACGCGACGAGAAGAGGAACGGTCGGCTCGCCGGAGCTGAGAGTCTCGACGCACGCCGCATCCGCCGGCTCGAACCGGCCGAGCAGGACCTGCGCGGCGATCCAGCCGATGTCGGCGGCGAGATGGGGACCTCCCGCGCCGCGAGCCTCCTCGAAGGCGCGGGACGCCGCCGGGGCGTCGCCCGACGAGAGCGCCTCCCACCCCCGCTCGACGCCTTCGGGAAACGGCCCGGAAAGCTCCTCGCGCGGATCGAGCGGAAATGTGTCGCGGACCTGGGCCTGGCGGGTTGCCGAGGCGCAATGGAGGCTGATCGCCGCAAACGCGGCCAGGACCGCCGCGGAGAGGGCGGGCAGCGGTCGCGATCGAGCCGGCAGGCGGCGCGAAGAGCCCATTTCGCGCGGAAGGGACGGCGAGTGCCGGGAGTTTGGGCTCATGCGAACGCGCGTGGCGTCCGCCCGAGGCATCTCATGGGCCGGGAGGAACGCTCTCCGACCGGATCGAGGCGATCGCGTGCTTGTAGATCATTTCTTCGCGGCCATCGACTTCCAACACGAGCGCGAACTTGTCGAAGCGGCGGAGGCGGCCCATGCGTTCCTCGCCGGACGTCAGTCGAACGGTGATCGCGATGTTGTCTTTGCGAAGGTTGTAGAAAAAGGAGTCCTGAACGTTGATCGGGACCTTGTTCATCCGCTTCTCTCCGTCTCGTCCTCATCCAGGCGAGCGAGAGTTGCCGCCAGAGCGCGCTCCGGTGACAGCCACTCGACACCGCTCTCCCGCGCGAACCAGGTCCGTTGACGTTTGACGAGCTGACGGGTGGCCGCCACGATTTTGTCTTCCGTCTCTCGCCGATCCGCCCGTCCGCAGACCCACTCCGCCACTTCCCGGTAGCCGATCGCAGAAAACGCCTGCGAGTCGATCGGGACACCGTCTTCGAGCAACCGCCTGACCTCGCTGGCCCAGCCCGCGTCGAGCATCCAGGCGACTCGGTGGGCGATCCTAGCATAGAGATCCTCTCGCGGAGGCCGGATCCCGACCTTCACGAGACGCCACCGCGCCGTCCAGCCGCCGCCCGTTCGAGGGCGGTCGGACGGACGGACGCCCGTCGTCAGCAGAATCTCGAGGGCGCGCAGCGTGTAGCGGAGATTCGCCGGGGGAATTCGACTCGCGGACACCGGATCGTTCAACCGGAGGATGCGATGCGCCGACTCGGGACGGGGCCGTCCCCACGCGGCCAGCGCCGTCCGAAGGGCGGGGTCCATCTCCTCGGCGGGCGGGAGTCCCTCCAGAAGCGCCGAGAGGTAGAAGCCGCTCCCTCCGCATAGAATCGGCAGCCTTTCCCGCCGCGCGATGTCGTCGATCCAGCCGCGCGCGTCCCGGGCCCACCGTCCCGCGGAATAGGCCTCCCCCGGATCGGCGACGTCGATGCCCCAGTACGGAACCTCGCGGCGGCGGTCCCGCGACGGCTTCGCCGTTCCGGCGTCGAGGCCGCGATACACGGCGAACGCGTCGGCCGAGACGATCTCGCCGTTGCGCTCGAGCGCCACCTCGTGCGAGAGATCCGACTTGCCCGACGCGGTCGGGCCGAGCACGACCAGCAGGGTCGCCGGCGCGATCCGTCTCAGGGCAGCTCCCGCTTTTGCACGCGCGTTCCTCCCGGAAAAAGCTCCAGAAGGATGTCGGATTCCAGGTCCGTCCGGAAGACCCGAACCCGCGCGGCGGCCAGGGAGGCGAGCGTCACGGGGGCGGGATGCCCGAAGCGGTTTTCCCGCCCGCACGAGACCAGGGCCGCCCGCGGGGAGACGGCGGCGAGAAAGGCCGGCAGCGTGGAGCCGCGGCTGCCGTGATGTCCGACCTTCAGCACGTCAGCAGGCAGCCGTCCCTTGTCGGTCCGCAGGAGGTCGGCCTCGGCCGCCGCCCCGGCGTCGCCGGTCAGGAGAGCGCGCCGGCCGTCGCGTTCGAACACGCCGACGACCGACTGGTTGTTGGTGGCGTCCTTCTTGGTCCGCGGACCGCCCGACCGCAGGATCGAGAGGCTCGCGCCCGTCCATCGCGCAACGGTCCCGCGCCGCAGGGCTCGCACGGGCACCCCCCGCCGCGCCGCGGCCGCCGTCAGATCCCGGTAGAGCCCGTTCTCATCCTCCCCGTCGGAGATCCACAGCGCCCCGACGGGGATTTCGTCGAGCAAGGCGAAGATCCCGAGTGCGTGGTCCGGGTGCGGGTGGGTCACGAGCGCCGCATCCAGCCGGCACACACCGCGGTCGAGGAGCTTCGGAAGAAGCCGCGTCCGGCCGAAGTCCCGCGCCTCCAGGTCGAAGGGTCCTCCGCCGTCGACGAGGACGGCGTGCGAGCCCCATCTGAGAAGGAAGGCGTCGCCCTGCCCGACGTCGAGGGCCTCGAGCGAGAACCCCCGCGCCGGTCCCGCGGGTCCGCTTCGCACGGCGAGAAAGAGGAAGAGAAGACCGGCGAAACCGAAGGCGGCCGCGCGTGCCCTGCCCGCGAGAAACA
Organism: Thermoanaerobaculia bacterium; assembly: GCA_038203955.1. Lineage (GTDB taxonomy): Bacteria > Acidobacteriota > Thermoanaerobaculia > UBA5066 > Gp7-AA6 > JALYUA01. The sequence continues at coordinate 7,958 of JBBRDK010000078.1, forward strand.
TCCCGAAGGCCAGGAGGACAGAGACCGCGAGCGTCGCGGCGAGGGGAGGAGTGGGTCTCAGAAACGCCACGCCCGCCGTCCGCTCCGCCAGCGCTTCCAGAGTGCGCGAGCCCGCCGCGAAGAGAGAGATCAGCGCGCCGGCCGGAATTCCCGCGGCGAGGCACGCGAGGATCGCGGCGCCGACGGCAATCAGCCCTCCGGCGATCGGAATCGCGAGCGGGGCCGTAATCCAGGCGCCGGCGGAGACGACGTTGAAGCGCCAGAGCAGGAGGGGCGCCGTTCCGATCTGCGCGGCCACGGCCGCGGCGAGTCCCGAAAAGAGGAACCCCGGCCGGCGGGGCAGCCGCTCGCGCAGCAGTCCGGCAAACGCCGCGATGCCGCAGACCGCGGCGAACGTCAACAGCGTTCCGATCGCATAGAGCTGCGCGGGAGCGGCGCCGAGCAGGATCAGCGCGGAGAGCCCGATCGCCTGCGCCGGCGCGACGGGACGCTCGAGAAGCCGCGTCGCCAGGAAAACCGTGAAGACGATGCCCGCCCGGACGGCCGGCGGGTTCGCGCCTCCCACGAGGACGAAGATCACGACGACGGCGAGCAGCGCCCCCTCGCGCCAGTTTCCCCGAACGGACATCAGGCGCAGCGCGAGCAGTGCCATCCCGGCGGCCAGTCCGACGTGCAGCCCGGCGATGACCAGCAGATGGTAGAGGCCTCCCCTCCGATATCTGGCGACCATGCCGCGATCGAGCCCCGACGTCCGGCCGAGGAGAATCGCGGCGAGCGGGCCGCGGACGTCGCGATCGAAGGCCGCGTCGCCCGGCCGCGCGGCCGCCAGCCGCCGATGGAGCCAGCGGTTGGGACCCGCCAGGAAGGAAAGAAACGTCGAACGGGGCGACTCGATGCGCAGCGCGCTCTTGACCGAAAGGCGATACACGGGCCATGGAAGCGCGATGTCGCGGTCGGATGCCGGAAGGCCTTCGAGGCGCAGCTTCCCGACCGCGACGACCCGGTCTCCCCGGTCGGCGAGGCCGGCGACCGGGGCTTCGCCCGAGACGAAAAGGAGGACTTCCGCGGGAAAAGGGCGCCACTCGGAGCCGTTCCAGAGCCGCGCGGCGCTGAGGCGCCCGTGAGCGCGGGGTGGCGCTCCCGTCCAGAAATCCGCGAGCACCCCTTCGACCCGATCGACGCGGTCGGGCGACGCGGGGAGCGCCGCGAACGCCTCCCTGGCCTGGCGGCCCGGGACGGCGAGCCGCAGGCGGCCCTCCGCGAAACCAAGAGCGACGAAGAGGGCGATGCCGGCGGCCTGCGAGATGCGGCCGCTCCGCCCGCGCCGCAAACGCGCGAGGAGAAGAGCGGCGCAGAAACCTGCTAGAACGAGTGCTTCCGCCGCGCCGCTCGTCGCGCGCGCTCCGAGCGCGATCCCCGAGACGAACGCGACCGCGGCGCCGGCGGCGGGCGCGGGGGCCCGCGGAAATGGGGCCGGTTCCGCGGCCCTCACGCGGCCCGGATCCGCTCCAGTGCCACGACCGCCTCGACGCGGTGCGTCAAGGCGAACAGGTCGAACAGCCTCGCGCCGGCGATCTCCCACCCTTCGGGCAGGATGGCCGCGAGGTCGCGCGCGAGCGTCGCCGGATCGCAGGAAACGTAGATGAGGCGTCGGATTCCCCGGCCGGCGAGAGCCCGCGCAAGAAGCAGCCCGAGGCCCGCGCGCGGCGGATCGACGACGATCAGCTCCTCACGTCCCCGATCGGCGCGCATGAACTCCGCGACCGGCGCCCGTTCGATACGCCATCGATCTCCCGTCTTCCACTGTTCCCGCGCGAGCGCCGCGTCGCGCGCCGCCTCCGCCTGGCCCTCGACGGAGGTCACCCGGTGTCCGGCGCCGAGAAGCGCTCCGGCGAAGAGGCCCGACCCTCCAAACAGGTCCAGGGCGCGGCCGGGGGGCACCGCGGCCGCGAGCTCGCGCACGTGCCGGGCGAGCGGCTCGAGAAGAAACCGGTTGGCCTGGAAGAACGTCTCCGGCGAGGCCGGGCACTCCCGTTCACCGGCGGAAATCCAGAGGCGAGGCGCGCCCGAGCGGCGCAGCAGAGCGCCCTTCGAATCGACGACGCTCACCCCGTCGAAGTGGGGCGCGAGGGCCCGGGCCATCGGGGCGCCCGCCCCCGATTCGCCCGCGATCACGGCGCGGGCGAGCCGGCGCCCGCCGTCCAGAGACTCGAGCGTCGCGATCTCGAGAGGGGGCGGAAAAGGGGCGAGGGCCTCGCCCATGCGCGGGAGGAGGGCGCGCATCGATCCGCTCAGGGCCTCGCACGCCTCGAGCGGCTCGACGCGGTGCGTCCCGGGCGCAAAGCCTCCCACGCTCAGAAGCCCTTCCTGACGCTCCGCGTGGAAGCGGCTCCTCAGGCGGTATCCGGGGCCGGAAGGCTCGACGGCGAGGTGGACGAACGAGGCTGGCGGCACGCGGCCGATGCGCGACATCGTTTCCAGGAAGAGGTCCCGCTTGGCGTCGCGCGCCGCCGCGGGATCGAAGTGCGCCCAGTCGCACGCCGGGCATCCGTCGGCGTGCCCCCCGTTCCGGCGGTCCGGAGACGGCCGGTGCACCGCCGCCGCGCGGCCCCTCCAGATCTTGCGCGATCTCCGAACGATCTCGATCTCGACCTCCTCGCCGGGAAGGACGCCGTCCACGAGGCCCACACCCTCATTTGTCCTGACGAGACCCTCGCCCGTGGGAGCGAGTTTTTCGACCACGGCACGGAAGGACATCGGGGGGACCTTCGAGCCTAGAGCAGAGACAGCCGAGGCACGCCGAGAGCCTCCCGCACGGCGCGGCGTCGGAGCGCCCGCGCGGTCTTCCCCGCGGTCTCCTCGTCCAGCCGCACGCGGGCGCGGGCGAGCTGTTCGGCGACCTCCCCGTCGATCCGGCCGCGCTCCGCTTCCGGAAGCGCGTCGTACAGCGCTCCGGCGAGCCGCTTGTCCAGCCGCGCGAGCCCGTCTTCCGCGGCGGCCGGATCCTTGCCCGAAGCCGCGAGCCGGGAGACCGATCGCGCGGCGGATGTCAGCGGCGCCTCGAGATCGGGGCGCGCGGCGGCGAGCTCCGACAGCCGCGCCGCGAGGGCGCCGAGGGACGATGCCGGGTCGGGCTCCAGGACGGTCCGCCCCGTGCCGCGGCCGATGGCGGCCTCCGCGCGGCGCTCCCAGGCCCCGAGCACCGCGTCGCGGCAGTACGACAGCGAGTTGACCCGCCCGGCCGCGCCTCGCTCTTCCCTCCTGGCGAACGCCTCGTCGATTCCCTGCTCGATGGCCTCGACCGGAACGCCGAGGGCCCGCCACTCCGCCAGCAGGGCGAAATCGCGGGGCGAGAGGAGAAAAGGGGTTCCCCGCCGGCGGATGAAGGCCGCCTCCGCCGCGGCGAAGTAGCCGCTATCCTCCCCGGTTTCGCTCATAGATCAGACGAAGCCCGGTCAGGGTCAGGAGCGGATCGACTTCCTCGATGCGCTCCGATCCGCCCGCGAAAAGCTCGGCCAGCCCGCCCGTGGCGATGACGCGCGGGCGGTCGCCCGTCTCGCGGACGATGCGGTCGATGACGCCGTCGACGAGGGAGAGGTATCCGAAGTAGAGACCCGACTGGATCGAGGAGGCCGTCGTCTTCCCGACGACGCGCTCGGGGCGGCGGATCTCGACGCGCCAGAGCCGGGCGGCCTTCTCGAAGAGCGCTTCCGCCGATATGGCGATCCCGGGAACGATGACGCCGCCCGCATATTCGCCGCGCTCGGTCACGACGTCGAAGGTCGTCGCCGTGCCGAAGTCCACGACGATGCAGGGGCCGTTCACGCGCGCATACGCGGCAACCGCGTTGACGATCCTATCCGCTCCGACTTCCTGGGGCACGTCGTAGAGGATCGGCATCCCCGTTTTTATGCCGGGCTCGATGAAGATGGGATCGCGCTCGAAGAGCTGGCGAAACGCCTGGCGCATCGGGAATCGGAGCGATGGCACGACGGAGGAAATGATCACGTCGTCCGGCGGTCCGCCGGGGATCGTCCGGAGAAGCCCCTCGACGGAGAGCGCGATCTCGTCCGAGGTCGCGTCGCGGCGGCTCGTCAGGCGAAAGCTCCGCAGGAGGTCGGTACCGGCGTAGAGACCCAGAACGGTGTTGGTGTTCCCGACGTCGACCGCGAGAAGGCGGGCCGGCGGGCCGGGCGTCACCATCGAGCGAGCTCCCCCGTCACGCAAACCGTTTCGCCGGCGGAGGTCTCGAGGCGAAGAAAGCCTTCGGGCGTGAGACCGCGGTACGCGCCCGACACCTCTTCCCCGTCTCTCCGGATCGTCAGGCGGTCGCCCGGCCGGTGGAGAGAAACGCGCTCCCACCGCTCGACCTCCCGCTCCCACCCGGGCGAGGAGAGCTCGGCGTCGAAGCGGTCGAGGAGCGCCTGCAGGAGCGGGGCGAGCGGCGCCGCCTTCCCCGTCTCCTGCTCGACGGTGGTCGCGTTCTCGATCCCGATGGAACCCGCCGTCCCCAGTGCGTTCAAGCCCAGACCGACCGCCACGTAGGTCTCTTCCCCCTGGGTCCGCGACTCGGCCAGGATCCCCGCCAGCTTCCGCCCGCCCGCATACACGTCGTTCGGCCACTTGAGCGACGCCTCGAGCCCCGCGTGCTCGGCAAGAACGTCGCGGACCCACCGGCCGACGGCGATCGGGACCAAGGACATCGGCTCGCCCTCGCCGATCCGGCGAACGACCGTCAGGTAGAGACCCCGGCCACATTCTGCGACCCAGCGGCCCTTGCGGCCCCGCGCCGCCGTCTGTCCCTCTCCGATCAGGACCGTCGGGGGCAGCTCCTGTTCTTCCGCGAAGTACACCTCGACGATCTCGCGGGCGAGGTCGTTCGAAGAGCTCATCGCGTCGACCACGACGAGGTTCTGCAACGTGCGCCAGCGGCCGGGGTCCACGGACCCGCCCGCGAACGCGATCACGAGCGTCCCGCCGAGAGCGCGGTCCGCCGCTCCTCGAGCTCGAGCAGGCGGCGGCGCGTCTTCTCGACGACCGCGGGAGGCGCCTTGTCGACGAACGACGGGTTGCGCATCTTCGCGGAGAGACCGTCGTACTCCTGCTCGACTTCGGCCAGAGCCCTCTCGAGCCTCGCGGTCCCCGACTCGGCATCCGTCTCGCGCACGCGAAGCCCGACGGAGAGGCCCGAGACCACGTCCCGGAAGGCGGACCCGGGCGGCGCCTCGAATCGCAGCTCCGGAATCCGGCCGAGATGCCGCAGCAGCGGAGCAACCCCCGAAAGGCTCGCGGCGAGGTCCCGGTCCGGTGAGTCGGGCGCGATCCAGAGCTCGACCGGCTCCGTCGGAGACGCGCCGCGCTCGCCGCGGTAGTTGCGCACACGCGTGACCAGCGCCCGCACCGCCTCGATCACGCGCTCGGCCTCCGGATCGTTTCGAAAGGCCTCCCCTTTCGGGTACGCCGCCACGATCAGCGTGCCGGGCCGGCTCGTCGCCTTGTCCCAGATCTCTTCCGTCAGGAACGGCATGAAGGGGTGAAGGAGGGCCAGCGAGTCGAGAAGGCATCGCGAAAGGACGCCCCGCGCCGACGCGCGCTCTTCTTCCGTACCCTCGCGGCCCGACAACACGGGTTTGACCATTTCCAGGTAGGCGTCACAGAGCTCGTGCCACACGAAGGCGTAGATCGACGCCGCCGCTTCGTCGAACCGGAATTCCGAGAGCTGCCGGTTCACGTCCCGCGCCACGCCGGAAAGCCGCGAAAGAATCCATCGATCGGGGAGCGAGAGGGAGCGACCGCCGAGATTTCCCGGCGCGTCCTGCCCCTCCAGAGAGGAGAGGGTGAACCGCGCGGCGTTCCACAGCTTGGTGGCGAAGTTGCGCGAGCCCGCCATGCGGCCCCGCTCGACCGACACGGTCGCCCCCGACGACGGCGCGCTCGCGAGGGTGAAGCGGACCGCGTCGGCCCCGAACTCCGTGATCGCTTCGAGCGGGTCGATCACGTTGCCCTTCGATTTCGACATCTTTTCGCCGCCGATCCGCACGAGCCCGTGAAGGTGCACCGTCGAAAACGGCGCCTTCCCCGTGAAGTGCAGGCCGGCCATGATCATCCGCGCGACCCAGAAGAAGAGGATGTCGTATCCCGTCACGAGAACGTCGGTGGGATAAAAGTCGTCGAATTCTGGTGTGCGCTCCGGCCATCCGAATACGGAAAAGGGCCAGAGCTGCGACGAGAACCACGTATCGAGCACGTCGGTGTCCTGCTCGAGAGGCGCCCCTCCGCACGTCGGACAGGACGGCGGATCTTCTTCCGAGACCGTGATGTGGCCGTTCGGGCACGTGAACGCCGGAATGCGGTGTCCCCACCAGAGCTGCCGGGAGATGCACCAGTCGTGAATGTTCCGCATCCATTCGAAGTAGGTCTTCGTCCACGACTCGGGGAAGAAGCGAATCGTTCCCTCTTCCACGACGCGGATCGCAGGCTCCGCGAGAGGCTGGATCTTCACGAACCACTGCTCCGACAGATACGGCTCGATCACGGCGTCGCAGCGCTGGCAATGCCCGATCGAGTTCCGGTACGGCTCGGAAGTCAGGCGGCCCTCGTCCGCCAGGCGGGCGACGATTCTTTTGCGCGCCTCGAAGCGGTCGAGCCCGGCGTACTCCCCCGCCTGGGCCGCCATCTTTCCGTTCGGCCCGATGACGACGATGGCCGGAAGGTCGTGTCGCTGCCCGACCGCGAAGTCGTTCGCGTCGTGGGCCGGAGTGACCTTCACGACGCCCGTGCCGAACTCGCGGTTGACGAGGATCGCGTCCTCGATGACGGGAATCTCGCGGCCCGCGATCGGAAGGGTCGCCGTCCGGCCGCGGAGCTTCGAGGTGCGCGGGTCGTCCGGGTGGATCGCGAGCGCGGTGTCGCCCAGCATCGTTTCAGGACGGGTCGTTGCCACGAAGGCTCCGGAGGGAACACCCGCCACGTCGTAACGGATCTTGTAGAGCGATCCCTCCGTCTCGCGGTGAACGACCTCGAGGTCCGAGATCGCCGTCTCGCAGCGCGGGCACCAGTTGACGACGTACCGCCCGCGGTAGATGAGCCCCTCCTGATACAGCCTCACGAAAACGTGCCGCACCGCGCGCGAGAGGTCCGGATCCATCGTGAACCGCTCGCGCGTCCAGTCGAGCGAGCAGCCGAGCCTTTTCATCTGCGCCTGGATCGTGTCCTTCGCTTCGCGCTTCCAGGCCCAGACGCGCTCGACGAATTTCTCGCGGCCGAGCTCCCGGCGGTCGATACCCTGCTTCGCGAGCTGGCGTTCGATCACCATCTGTGTGGCGATTCCCGCGTGGTCCGTGCCCGGGACCCAGAGGACCCGGAATCCCAGCATCCGCTTCCACCGGGCGAGGATGTCTTCGATCGTCCGGCCGTAAGCGTGGCCGATGTGCAGCTTGCCCGTCACGTTGGGGGGCGGGATGACCATCACGAACCGCGGCGACCCGGGCGCGCCGGACGGCTGAAAGCGACCGTCCTTTTCCCAGACGGAGTACCAGCGCTCCTCGAAGGAGCCCGGCTCGAAGGTTTTCGGCAGCTTCCGCCCGGAGTCGTCAGACTCGGCCGGAAGGACGTTTTCAGGCATAAAAAAAAGGGCTCCGCGGCCCTTTCCTATATCAGAAACGGAACCGGGTCACTCGATGCCGCTCTCGAGCTCCTTGATCCGCTGCTTGATGACGAGCTCCGCCATGTCGGGGATCACTTCCCAGGCGATCTCGCGCACGATCCGGTCGGAGAGCTTCTCGACGACCCGGGTCGCCAGGCGCTCGATCTGTTCTTCGCTCATGTCCCCGCCGCTGCGCACGGAGGAAAGCATCTGGGTCAGTTCGGGGATCGAGGAGCGCTGAGCGAGCATCTCGATCTCTCCCGGCACGGCGCCGGCAGGCGGTTCGGATCGCTCCTCCTCGAAACCGCTGCCGACCGCGGCATCGGCCGATTCCATCCGGGCGGGGGGCGCCGCCGTCTCGACATCCGCTCCCGCGCCTTCGGCCGCCGTCTGCGACTCGTCCTGGCGGGCGGGTTCCGTCTCGCGCTGATGCCCTTCGGGCTCGGCGTCGGATTCGTCGTCGCCGCCGACGTCGAAGAGAACCTCCGCGTCGCGGGCGGAGATCTCGGTGGCCTTCGGCGCGTCCGAAGCGGGAGCGCCGGAGCGCGCTTCCTCGGACCGCCACTCAAACCCCAGCGGAGTGGTCGGCGCGGAGTCGTCGTGCGGCGCGGGCTTCGGCCGCCCGGAGGAAGTCCCCCGGTCGATCGCGGGCCTGGGGAACTCGGCGGTCGGCATCTCGTCGGACGGCGTCCCGAACTGTGACCGCGAAATGGCCACAGTCGAGAGACGCGCGAACGCGTCCGGGGACAGCGGCGGAACAGGCGCCATGAAAGGTTCCTCCGGCGTCGCGGGCGCTTCCGCGGCCCTCGAGGAGGAATACGGCTCTTCGCGGAGCCACTGCGGGTCGCGAACGGGTTCAGGGGGCCGATCGGGCGCGGCCGCCGGCGCGGAGGCGGGCTCGAGGGCGGAGCCGAACCCGAAACGGGGATGGGCCTTTTCGAACGCCTCGATTGCGGAGTCGACGTCGCCGCGGCCGTAATCCTCTTCGAACGGATCGACGCCCGGGCGGGCGGGCGGGAGACGGACGGCGGCCGTGAAGTCGCCCTCCGAGAAACCGACGTCGAAGGGAGGCTCGTCGGACGGCGGCGGAGGCGCGGCGGGCGGCGGCTCCGGAAGCGGCGGGACGGCGATGGCGGCGGTCGTCAGCGGCCGCTCGGGGTCCGTCGGCCGTCCGCCGCGGGGGCGCTCTAAGAGCGCGTCCACCTGCGCGAGGAGCTGGTGCGAGTCGAAGGGCTTCGAGACGATGGCGTCGGCCCCGATTCTCTCGGCGCGCTCTCGATCGAACGGTTCGAAGGTGCCCGAGAGCAGCACGACGGGAATGCGCGCCGTCGCCGGATCCCCCTTGATCGCCTCGCAGACCTCGTAACCGTTTTTCTCGGGCATGACGGCGTCGGCGAGGATCAGGTCGGGCCGGTCTTCGCGGATCCGATCGAGCGCCCTTTGTCCGTTGGAGACGCAGACGAGCTCGTAATCGCTGTCGGAAAACGTCAGCTCGACGACCTTCTGGATCGTCAGGCTGTCGTCGGCCAGCAGGATTTTCTTAGCCATGGAGTAAGGGGTTTTCGC
>JBBRDK010000079.1:0-17114 GCA_038203955.1 Thermoanaerobaculia bacterium
AACAAGCGGAAGATCTGGGGCGGCCTCGTTCCCTACAACTCGGTCTGGCGCGCCGGCGCCAACGAGAACTCGACCATCTCCTTCTCGACCCCCGTATCGGTCGGAGGCAAGCCGCTCCCCGCAGGAACGTACGGGCTCCACATGATTCCGTCGGAAGGCGATTGGATCGTCGCCTTCTCCAACCAGCACAACGCCTGGGACAGCTTCAGCTACGACCCGAAAGAGGACGCCGTACGGATCCCGGCGATGACCCGGGCCGCCGAGTTTGCCGAGCGGTTGAGCTACCGGTTCGAAGATCCGACGGAGGCCTCGACGACAGTCGTTCTCCACTGGGAAAAGCTCGAAGTGCCCTTCACCGTCTCCACCGATTCGAAGGCGGTGACGCTCGCGAGCATCCGGGAGCAGCTCCGCGGCCTTCCCCGCTTCTTCTGGCAGGGCTGGAACCAGGCCGCGGCGTGGTCGCTTCGCAATGACGGCAACGTGGAGGAAGCGCTCGAGTGGTCGGACAAGTCCCTCACCCTCAACGAAAATTTCCAGAACCTTCGGACCAAGGCGGGCCTGCTCGAAAAGAAGGGCGACACGAAGGCCGCGGAGGCGCTGCGCGAAAAGTCGCTCAAGCTTGCGACCGAGGTCGATATGAACGCCTATGGCTACCAGCTTCTCGGCCAGAAAAAAGTCGATGAGGCACTTGCGGTCTTCAAGAAGAACGTGAAGGACCATCCGGGCTCCTGGAACGTGTACGACAGCCTGGCCGAGGCGTATGCGGCGAAGGGTGACAAGAAGCTCGCGATCGAGACCTACACGCGGGCGCTGCAGATGGCCCCCGAGACGCAGAAGAAGCGAATCACCGACGCGATCGGAGGGCTCAAGGGCCAGGGCGTGTAGCGCGTCTCTTCGCATCCGGAACGTCACAGGGCCGTCATCCCGGGGCCGTAGACTGGCCGGATGTCCCGGGCTGCCGCTCTGATCCGCATCCTGATCGTCGAGGACGAGCCCAAAACGGCCGCCACGCTGCGGCTCTATCTCGAGCACGGCGGGTTCGCCGTGAACGTCGCGGCGGACGGCGCGGCCGGACTGCGTCTGGCGCGGGAACAGCGACCGGACCTCATCGTCCTCGACGGGATGCTTCCGGAGATCGACGGACTGGCCGTCTGCCGCGCGCTGCGGTCGGAATCGGACGTGCCGATCGTCCTGCTCACGGCGCGCACGACCGAGGAAGACAAGCTCCGCGGACTTCAACTGGGCGCCGACGACTACGTCACGAAGCCGTTTTCCCCTCGTGAGGTCGTGGCGCGGATCCGGGCCGTGCTCCGCCGGTCCCGGCGGGAAGACGCCGACGCGAAAGGCATTCTGCGGACGCGCCACGTTCTCGTGGATCTCGATCGGCGGGAGGCCTCGGTTCGAGGCCGACCGGTGCTTCTCCCGCCGGCGGAGTTCGCGATTCTGGCCGCCCTGGCGCGCTCGCCGGGCCGGGCCTTCACCCGGGAGGAGCTCGTGCGGCGCGCCTTCGGGCCGGCGTACGAAGGGCTCGACCGGACCGTCGACGCCCACGTCATGCGGCTGCGCCGGAAGATTGAGGATCCGGGGGGCGAACCGCTCGTCGTGACCGTCTTCGGCGTGGGTTACAAGCTCGCGGACGAGCCCGCGTGATCCGGAGCCTGAGGTTCCGGCTCCTGGCGACGACCGCGGTGGTGCTCGCGATCGTTCTCGGCGCGCTCGTTCTGGTGTCGAGCCGCCAGACGCGAGTCGAGTTCCGGCGATTCGAGGACGTGGTCATCGCGAGGCACGACACGTTCGCCCCGACGCTGCGCCGGATTCTCGAGGAGGATTACCGCCGCACCGGAAACTGGACGACAGGCGACGCCGCGGCCGCGGGCGCCGCGAGCGCCCTCGGCCGCGAGATCTTCATCCTGGACGCCGGTGGCCGGCTCGTCGGCCGTTCACCGGCGCTCACCCGGGCGCGCATCCGGGAGGGGCCGGGAGGAAGAATTCGGATCGAGTGGGCCGGCGGCGTCCAGAAGCGAATGCTCCTTCTTCAGGCGCCCGGCGTGACCCTGACGGATTCTCAGGGCAGAGCGGTCGGCAGGGCGTTCTCCCTCGACCCGGAGCCCGCGGGGCCCCCGGACGTCATCCGGTCCCTGAACCGATGGCTGGCGGGAGCGGTCGCGGTGGCCGGCGTGGTGGCTTTGCTGCTGGTGGCGGCCGTGGCGCGCCGGGTGCTCGGACCGATCGAAGCGCTGACCGCGGCGGCTCGGGACATGGAGCGGGGAGACCTGAGCCGCCGCGTGAACGTCTCGTCCAGCGACGAGATCGGCGAGCTCGCCCGATCCTTCGACGCGATGGCGGACAGCCTCTCTCGAAACGAGGCCATGCGCCGCGCCCTCGTCCACGACGTCGCGCACGAGCTCCGGACGCCGCTCACGAACATCCGCGCTCAGGTCGAGGCGATTCAGGACGGTCTGGCGACGGCCGACGGCCCGGTGATCGACTCGCTCCACGAGGACGTGCTTCTCTTAGAAAGGCTCGTCGACGATCTCCAGGACCTGGCCGCTGCGGACACCGGCCAGCTCGGCCTGCGCCCCGAACGCGTCGACACCTTTGCGGCTCTGGGCGCCGCGGCTGCCGCGGTCGCGACCCGCGCCCAAAGCTCCGGCGTGACGGTTTCGGCCATTCCCGCGGACGGTGTCCCCCCCGTTCGCGCCGATCCCGCTCGGCTGGCTCAAATCCTCGGCAATCTGCTCTCGAACGCGCTCACGCACACTCCCGCCGGGGGACGGGTCGTCCTCGAGGCAGCGCGACGCGGATCGCACGTCGAGATCTTCGTCTCCGACACCGGCTCCGGGATCGCTCGGGAGCATCTCCCCTACGTCTTCGATCGGTTTTATCGCGCCGACCCGTCCCGCTCGCGCCGCTCCGGCGGGACGGGGCTGGGACTTGCGATCGTCCGCCAGCTCGTCCAGGCCCAGGGCGGACACGCGCGAGTCGAGAGCGCGCCGGGAAAGGGAGCCCGGTTCGCGTTCACGCTTCCCGCGGAGTAGTTGTCCGTTTTCAGTTTTCAGTCTTCAGTTTTCGACCTCCGCTGCAACGGCTTCCCCATCGGCGCACGATCGATCCACGTCCTCCTGACATGAACCCGCACAATCGAGCATGCCTCCCGACATGAACCCTCCCCTGACCGCCGCCCTCTCCCCGGCGCGCGGGGAGAGGGAGGAAGGCTCACTTCTTCGTCATAAAGGCGTCATCCCGCATCCCTAGAGTCGGTCGGGTCAAGGAGGTTCGGTCATGACGAAGAGATGGAGCGCGGGATTTCTCACGATCGCCGGGGGGCTCGCCGCTGCGATGGGTCTGGCGTTTCCGGCGGCGGCGCTTTCGGCGGACAGGGAAGGGAGGGCTCTCGACGCCGCGCGCGTCCGGGAGATCGTGAACACGGCCGCGGAGACGGTCGACTCGATGTACGTGTATCCGGACGCCGGAAAACGGATCGCGGATTCTCTGCGGGCGCGGGCCGCGTCGGGGGCCTATGACCGCGCGGGATACGCCTCCCGACTCGCCGACCTTCTGAGCCGCGACCTGCAGGAGATCGGAAAGGACCGGCATCTCTCGGTGCGCGAAGGCCCCGCCTCTTCGGGCGGGCCCCTCATTCGCCGGGTGGAAAGCGAGGGCGGTCCCGGGAGCGCCGGGGGCGGAATGCGCACGGTGATCCGGGAGGGTCCGGCTCCTCCCGACGGCGGGCACGGCCCGGCGCGGATCCATCGCGAGCCCGGGCCGCGCGACCCCGCTTCCGCGGACCTCCAGCGCCGGTCGAACTTCGGCTTGAGGTCGGTCGAGCGCCTGGACGGGAACGTGGGTCTTTTTGACATCCGCGAGTTCGTGCCGCTCGCCGCGTCGCGCGACACCGCCGCGGCCGCGATGGCATTTCTCGCCGCGTCGGACGCGTTGATCGTGGACCTGCGCCAGTGCCCGGGCGGCGCCCCCGACATCGTCTCTTTTCTGGCGAGCTACTTCTTCGGCCCGGAGCGCCGCGAGCTCTTCTCGCGCTACGACCGGCCGATGGATGAGAAGACGACCGAGTACACCGTCGAAAATCTTCCCGGAAAGCGCATGGCGGACACAGATCTCTGGATCCTCGTCGGTCCCAACACAGCCTCGGCGGGCGAGTCGTTCGCCTATCTCCTCCAGCAGTTCGGACGAGCCACGGTGGTCGGCGAGCGGACGGCCGGCGCCGGACACAACAACGTGATGATGCCGATCGGCGAGAGCCTCGTCCTCTCCGTCTCCGTCGCCCGTCCCATCCATCCGCGCACCGGGAAGGGATGGGAGGGCGAGGGCGTCCAGCCGGACGTCCGGGTGCCCGCGGGAGAGGCGCTTTCCGCGGCGCACGCGGCGGCGCTCCGGCGGCTCCTCGACAGAGCCTCGGATCCGACACGCCGTCGGGAGCTGGCGTGGGCGCTCGAACGGACCGAGGCGGCGCGGAGCAAGACTCTCCCGTCGCCTGCCGAGCTTCAGATATACGCGGGCCGGTACGGAGAGAGGTCCGTGACGGTCGAAGAGGGAGGACTGATCTGCCGCACGTCGACGGGCCGCGCCCGCGCGCTCCTCCCGATCGGGCGGGACACGTTCTCCTGGGACGAGCAGACCCGCGCGACGTTTGAGCGCGATTCTGCCGGGCGGCCGGCGCGCCTGCTTCTCGAAAGGGCCGACGGGCGCTCGGAGACCTTCGTCCGCGACGACTCGGCGCCGGTGGGCGCCCGAAAGGAGACACGATGAAGACGACCCCTGTCCTCCTGGCCCTCACCCTCGGTATCGGCGGCTCGATGACAGCGGAAGCGCGTCCGGCGGCGCCGCCCGCAGCACACGCCACCGCGGTTCCCGATACGCCCGAGGGGAGACGCGTGCGCGCGCTCCTCACGACACTCGAGTCCCCCGACGAAGCATCCGTCCGGCGTTTCGTGGAGAGTCAGTTCGATCCGGCCGCCCTCGCCGATCTTCCGGCGGAAAAGAGGGTGGAGCGGATCCGCGGCATGGCCGCGACTCTCGGCCGTCTCGAGTGGATCCGCATGCTGCCCGCTCGGGAGGGCGCCGTCTCCTTCCTCGCGCGATCCGCCAAGACGGGCGAGACGCTGACCGTCAGCCTGGAGCTCGCCGCCTCCGGCGCGCGCGGGATCCACTCCCTCCGCGTGGAGGCGGGAGGACCCGGCGAGGACGGCGGTGGGACCCCGGCGGAAGACCCGAAATCGTCCGACGCGGAGGTGGCGTCCGCCGCGGGCGAGTGGCTCGACAGGCTTGCCTCAGCCGACCTGTTCTCCGGAGTCGTCCTCCTCGCCCGCAACGGCTCTCCGATCTTCCAGAAGGCCTACGGTCTCGCCAACCGGGAGCTCCAGGTGCCCAACACCCTCGACACCCGATTCAACGTCGCATCGATCGGAAAGCTCTTCACGAGCGCCGCGATCGCGCGGCTGGCGCGCGACGGCCGGCTTTCCTACTCCGACGCGATCGCGAAGTGGCTTCCCTCGACGAAGATCCCCTCCGCGGATCGGATCACCGTCGCCCAGCTGCTCGACATGACGTCGGGTCTCGGAGACATCTTCGGGCCCGCGTACGCGGCGACGCCCAAGGATCGCCTCCAGGAGCTCTCCGACTACCTGGCCCTGTTCGAAACGAGGCCGCTCCTCTTCGAGCCCGGGACGGGCCGCGAGTATTCCAACGCAGGCTACGTCGTCCTCGGACTGATCATCGAGAAAATCACCGGAAAGCCTTACCGGGAGTTCGTGCGCGAGGCGGTCTTTCTCCCCGCGGGCATGAACGACACGGGGCTCTTCGCGACGGACGAGATCACGCCGCGCCGGGCCGTCGGGTACACGCGGCACGAGGGCGTGGCGCCGGGATCTTCCGGCGCGCGTCGTTCCAACATCTTTCTTCAGCCCGGCCGCGGCAGCTCCGCCGGGGGCGGCTTCTCGACCGCCGGCGACCTTCTGAAGTTCGCCATGGCGGTGAAGAAGGGCGATCTTCCGCTGGCGGAACCGCCCGGCTCGCCCGGCGGGCGAACGGGGGCAGGCGGCTTCGCGGGGGGCGCGCCGGGCAGCAACGCGCTCCTGGAGTTCAATGCCGACGGCTCTCTGGTGGCGATCGTCCTCGCCAACGAAGATCCGCCCATGGCGGTGAAGACCGGCAGGCGGCTCGCGCAGTGGATGGGAATGAAGCGGGGTGAACGGGGCGCCGCGAAGGCGGCTCGAGGCAAGTAGCCGCGCCCCGCACGGAGGATTGCCCCGCACCCCGACGGGCATACGCGGGAGCCTGACGCGTCTTCGGCTCGATGGCGAATACACACGCAGCGGGGGAATCTCCCGACCGAAGGGAGGGAGGAGCCTCTCGCTGCGGGAGCGGGAGCGGGCGCAGCGAGCGGAAGCGACGGTTAGATCGAGGCGTTCTCCAGCACCATCGCGTGGCCAAGCGCGCCGGCGGCGCAGACGGTCAGCAGGCCGAACTGCTTGCCCGACCGGACGAGTTCGTTCGCGAGAGTCGTGACGATCCGCGCTCCCGTTGCGGCGAAGGGGTGGCCGATCGCGATCGAGCCTCCGTACACGTTCAGGATCATCGGATCGACTTCGCCGAGAGGCTCCGCGCGTCCGAGCTTCTCACGCGCGAAGGCCGCCGAAGCGAACGCCTGGACGTTGGACAGGACCTGCGCCGCAAACGCCTCGTGCATTTCGACACGGCCCATGTCCGACAGCTTGAGACCCGCGCGGTCGAGCGCGATCGGCGCCGCGTAGGCGGGACCCTGCAGAAGCTGGTCCGATGGGTCGAGCGCGGAGTACGCCCACGACCGGAGGAACGCGAGAGGGCGCCGCCCCTCGGACTTCGCCCGTGATTCCGACATGAGGAGCACCGCGGACGCCCCGTCGGTCAGCGGCGAGGAGTTTGCCGCCGTCACGCTGCCGTACTCCTTGTCGAACACGGGCTTCAACTTCGCCATCTGCTCGAGAGAGCTGTCGCGGCGGATGTTGTTGTCGGTCGTCTCCATGCCCTCGTACTTCGGCGGGATCGGCACGGGGAAGGTCTCCGCCGCCAGCACTCCCGCATCCCAGCCGGCCGCGGCCCGCTGATGGCTGCGCAGCGCGAGCTCGTCCTGCGCCGCACGCGGGATTCCGTTTTCCTTCGCCATCTTTTCCGCGGACTGGCCCATCGAGAGGCCCGTCGTGTATTCCGCGATCGAGGGAGGATTCGGCGCGAGCTCGGCGAGCCTGAATCCGGCGAACACTTTCGCCTTCGCGGCGGCGGACTTCGATCGGGAGAGACGCATCAGACGGCGGGTGAACCTCCTCGAAAACAGCACGGGGATGTCGGAGAGGCACTCCGATCCCCCGGCGATCACGACGTCGGCGAGCCCGAGCGCGATCCGTTCCGCGGCGTCCGTAATGGCGCGATTGGAAGAGGCGCAGGCCATTACGACGGACGACGCCGTCACGTCCATGGGAAGACCCGCCTCGAAGACCACCTCTCGAGCGATGTTGGGCCGGGCCACGGATGGAATCACCGTCCCGTAGATGAGCTCCTGGACCGCGCTCCCGTCGAGATCCTGGCGCGCCACGAGCTCCTTGACGGCCATGCCGCCGAGCTCGACCGCGGTCAGGTCGTCAAACGAGGTCCCGGATCGCGCGAACGGCGTGCGGACACCGGCGACGAGCGCCACGCGGCGCGGGGAAGACGCGAAGTGAGCCACCGGCGGAGACTACAGCCGGAAGCTGTCAGCTGTCAGCTCTCAGCCTTCACCTCGGATTCCGTTGGCTCCTCGTCGCGCGGCGGATTTATCCCCTATCCCCAACGGCTGAGCACCGCGATTGGCCGCCGTCGTCCCGCCCCCGCGGGCGAGACATCGAGGAAGAGGCCCTGACCCTGAACGGGCTGACAGCTGAAAGCTGACAGCTGAGAGCTATATCGCTTCCGGCAGCTTCGAGAGCATCCTCGCCGCCTGGCGCCACTCACGCCGGGCGACCCCGATGGACGCCTTGTACTCGTGGAAGGCCGTATCCAGGCTTCGGGCGAGCTCCGAGGATCTCTGCCGGCCGCGCACGACCATTTCCCGCCGCCGTTCGTCCATCTCGTGCCAGAGTGCGGCGGCCCGGTCGAGGGCATGGTGCGCCTTCTCCATTCGCAGCCGCACCGCGACGCCGATTTCCGTCGGCGCGGAAAGAAGCCGTTTCTCCGCTTTGACGAGATTCATCCGGAGGCGCGACTTCTCGATCACCGCCCGGGGCGTCGCCTTCAGGTCGCGCGCGAGCCCCACGAAATGGAGCGACGCGATGAGCCACTTCGTCGGATCCCACTGCCACCAGCGCACGCCGTTGCGGAAGTCCGCCGGAAACTTGTGGTGGAAATTGTGGTACCCCTCGCCGTTCGTGAAAAACGCGAGAAGGCCGTTGTCTCGCGCCGAGTTCTCCTCGGTGTACGGGCGGGTCCCGTAAAGATGGGCGACCGAGTTCACGAGAAACGTCGTGTGGTGGATGAGGGCGATCCGCAGAAAGCCGCCCCAGAGCAGTCCCGCGAGCGGGCTTCCGAAGAGAGCGCCGATGGCCGTCGGGATTCCGAGACCGGCGACGATTCCGATCACGTGCGACCACCGGTATTGCCAGACCACCATGCGGTTTCCGGCGAGATCGGGCACGTTGTCGTACGAGCGCTCGGACGGCTCCTTGTAGAAGAGCCAGAAGATGTGTGCGGAAAGGCCGCCGCGGCGGATGCTGTACGGATCCCACTCCTTGTCGACGTACCGGTGATGGTCGCGATGATCCGCCGACCATTTCAGAACAGAGTTCTGGAGCGCCATGGCTCCGAAGAACATGTAGAAGGCCTGGAGAGCGGGGTGTGCCGTGTAGCTCTTGTGCGAGAAGCAGCGGTGATATCCCGCGGTGACGGAAAAGCTCACGACGGAAAAAAGGACGAAGAGCAGCGCGGGCTGCCACCACTGCACGCCGTTTTTCCAGGCATACAGGGCGGTGCCGACCACGCCGATCACCGGCGTGAGCGACAAGAAGAGAATGTTGATCCAGTCCTTCTGCTTGAGCTGTTCGTCCATTTGTTTCTCCGGAGACCGCCGCCGCGTAGCGCGGCGAAAGGAGGTCGTTTGAGCGACATTCAAGGATATCACGGCGGCCGGTGCCCACCACGCGGGCCAACGTCCCTGACGGGGCTATCGCGCGCCCCGCCTCGGCTTCTCCCCTTGCAACTTGCAACGAGCGCGCCGCCCGTCCCCCTGCAACGAGCGCGCCGCGCGCGGAACGCCCGCGGTCATCCTCCCCGCCCGGCGCCGGAATCGTCCGTTATTCTTCCCGCATGAAAAAGTTGCCCGTGACGGTTCTGGCGGCGGCGCTCTCGATCTCCCTGGGACTCTTCGCGGCACAATCGAGCCCTGTGAAACACGTGGCGCCCGATCTCGAACAGCGGCTCGCGCGCTGGAAGTCGGTCGATCTGCCGTTTCGCTCCGAGTCTCTCTCCGCCCGCGAGCGCCAGCTGGTCGACAAGCTCGTCGCGGCCAGCCGCGAGTTCGAGAACATCTACTGGCGCCAGGTGGACCCCGAAGGCATGGCCCTCTTTCAGTCGCTCGCCGCTTCGACGGCCCCGGCGGACGTCGCGCTGCGGCGTTACCTCTGGATCAACGGCGGGCGTCATGACCTTCTCGACGACAACCGTCCTTTCGTGGGCGGCGGCGCGACGCCCCCGGGGCGGGCCCTGTACCCGGCGGGACTGACGCGAGCCGACATCGAGGCGTACGTGAAGGCCCATCCGGCCGAAAAGGCGGCAATCTACGGCGAACGAACCGTCATCGTCCGCGACGGCGATCGCTTGAAGGCCATTCCGTACCACGTGCAGTACAAGCCGTGGCTCGACCGGGCCGCGGCCCTCCTGCGGGAAGCGGCGGATCTCTCGGCGGAACCGGCATTCGCGAAGTTCCTCCGTCTGCGGGCGAAGGCCCTTCTCACGGACGACTACTACGAGAGCGATCTCGCCTGGGTCGACCTCGTCGACCCGAAGTTCGACATCATCTTCGCGCCCTACGAAACGTACCTGGACGACGTGCTCGGCGTGAAGACGTCCTACGGCGCGGCGGTCATGGTCCGCAACGAGGGCGAGAGCCGCAAGCTCGCGCTCTTTCAGAAATACATCCCCGACATCCAGGATGCCCTGCCGCTCCCGCCGGAGGACCGCCCCTCCAAACGAGGCCGCCGCGCGCCGATGGAAGTCATGGACACTCCTTTCCGCGCCGGCGATCTGCGGCACGGGTACCAGGCCGTCGCCGACAATCTTCCCAACGATCCGCGGATTCACGAGTTGAAGGGGAGCAAGCGGATTTTCTTCAAGAACTACATGGACGCTCGCGTGAAAGAGGTGATCATCCCCGTCTCCCGCGTACTTCTCCGGGATGACCAGGCGGCGAAGGTGACCGGCGAGGGTTACCTGGTCGGAACGATGATGCATGAGATCAGCCACGGGATCGGGCCGGCGTTCGCGCGCCAAGCCGGTCAGAAGCGGGACATCCGCGAAGCCATTGGACCCGCTTTTTCCGGTCTCGAAGAGGCAAAGGCGGACGCGGGAGGCCTCTTCGGTCTGGACTGGCTCATCCGCCATGGAGCGCTGCCGAAGGAGCGCGCGGAGGAGTATTACGCCTCGCACGTCGGCGGAATCTTTCGGACTATCCGCTTCGGGACGGGGGAAGCGCACGCCCGCGCCGAGATGATGGAGTTCAACTTCCTGTCCGAGAAAGGCGCGATCGCGCGGGATCCTCAATCCGGTCGCTACGTGATCGACTTCGCCCGGATGCCGGTGGCCATCGCGGCCCTGGCCAAAGAGCTTCTCGAGATCGAGGCGACGGGCGACCGCGCCCGCGCGGAAGCCTGGTTCAAGAAATACGAAGCGATGCCTCCCGAGCTCGCCGAGGCGCTGAAGGCGACCGCCGCGATCCCCGTCGACTTCGATCCGCGAGGAAGCTTTCCGGAGGGAGTGAAGTGATGCGGGCGGCGGGTTGAGCGTTGAGCGCTAAGCGTTGAGCGTTCGTAAGGGGCGGCGCGGGTAGGGACCCTCTCGCCCCCTACCGCCTACCCCCTCCCGACGGCGTGCGTTCCAGCTCCGTCACCACGCGATCGAGCTCTTCCACGAGGGCGACGGGCCCTCTCTCCTGGAGGCGGTTCGTCACCGCCCTGTAGTACCAGAGCGTCTCGTCGCGCGGCGCCGCGAAGCGATCCCATACGCGATCGCCTTCGCGCCTCCAGTCCGCCAGGACGGACCGGGCGTTGTGGAGCTTGTCGGCCGCACAGACGAGCCGGACCGAATCCGAGGCGTGCTCGAGCCGCTCGATGAATCGCTCTTTTCTCGGCCGCCACGCGGGCTTCGGAGTCTCATCGGAGTCGGTGCAGCCGTCCACGATGTCGGCGACGCGAGCGCCGAACCGGCTCCGGATCTCGTCCGCGGTCGGTCGACCGCCGCAGTCTTCAACCGCGTCGTGCAGGAGGGCCGCGATCGCCTCGTCCTCGGCTCCCCCGTTCTCGAGAACCAGCGCGCACACCGAGAGCAGGTGCGCCGCGTATGGGGTGTCCGAGCCCTTCCTCCGCTGATGGCGGTGCAGGTCGCTCGCCCAGGCGACCGCGTCGCTGAATCGGTGCGAGAGCGTGGGCCGAGCCTCGGCGGTTCGCTCCAGAGTTTCAACGAAGATCATGCCTTCCTTTCTAACAGAGAGCCCGGTCCTTTGCTTCCGGCCCCGCCGTTTCCTCGCGCAGGTGGCACCGTCTTTGCGCCGATGTTGCCGGACGGCGGACTCGAAAGGAGCAGCGATGGCGACGCGGACGGGCGGGAAAAGAGTCGGAGGTCATGGAAGGAACGAGCCGAAACGGCCGGGGCCGCCCGCCCGCGGGCGGGGATCGAAGAAGGTGCGGTACGGCGTCGTCGGGCTCGGCTGGTTCGCGCAGGTGGCGATCCTCCCCGCTTTCGCGCATGCGGGACGCAACTCGGAGCTCGTGGCGCTCTTCTCGGACGACCCCGAAAAGCTTCGGAAGCTGGGGCGCAAATACGGGATCGACCGGGAACGCCTGTACGCCTACGATCGATATGAGGAGGCGCTGCGCTCGGGCGAGATCGACGCGGTGTACATCGCGGTCCCGAACCATCTGCACCGGGAATACACGGTCCGTGCGGCTCGCGCCGGAGTTCACGTCCTGTGCGAAAAGCCGATGGCGGTCACCGAGAGGGACTGCGAGGCGATGATCCGGGCCTGCGCGGACAACGGCGTCAAGTTGATGATCGCGTACCGCCTCCATTTCGAAAGGGCGAATCTCGAAGCGGTCGAGCTCGTGCAGTCGGGCAAGCTCGGCGAGCCTCGCATCTATAACTCGGTCTTCTGCAACGACGTCCAGGACCCCGACAACATCCGCTTGAACCCGATCGAGGAAGGGGGCGGGACCCTCTACGACATCGGGATCTACTGCCTGAACGCCGCCCGGTACCTCTTCCGGAGCGAGCCGGAAGAAGTCGTGGCGATGTCGGCGCGGAACCGCGATCCGCGCTTCCAGAAAATCGACGAAATGACGAGCGCGGTCCTGAAGTTTCCGGGCGACCGGCTCGCGACATTCACGTCGAGCTTCGGCGCGGCCTCGTCTCATCACTACGACGTCTTCGGCACGAAGGGCAGCCTGCGCCTCGAGCCCGCCTTCGAGTTCGCCGAGGGGATGACGCACCGTGTGAAGATCGGCGAGAAGACCCGCGAGAAGAAGTTTCAGAAGCGGGATCAGGTGGCGCCGGAAATCCTGACGTTCTCCGAGTGCGTCATGACGGGCCGCGACCCGGAGCCCTCCGGCCGCGAAGGCCTCGCCGATGTCCGCGTCATCCGGGCGCTGTATCGCTCCGCGAAAACGGGCCGGTCCGTGAAGCTGCCTCCGTTTTCCAAGCCCGTGCGGCCGGGCCTCGAGCAGGAGATCCATCGACCCGCGGTCGGCCGTCAGAAGCTCGTCGAAGTGGACGCGCCCTCGGGGGAATGAGGGTCGCGCGCCGGGACGGGGGGCAGGCGCCGTCAAGACCTGTTCTCTCGGCTTCGAAATGAAGTCCCTTCTGTCGCGCTGGCTCAAGGTCCTCGCTGAAACCTGGAAGGCCTGGAAGGAACATCGATCGCTGACGGAAAGCGCGGCGCTCTCCTTCTACACCCTTTTCTCGCTCGCGCCGGTCCTCGTCGTCATAATCGCGGTGGCCGGCGCCGTCTTCGGCGAAGACGCGGTGCGCGGCCAGGTGGTGCGTCAGCTCGGCAGCGTAATGGGAGCCGAGCAGGCAGAGATGATTCAGACCATCCTGCGGCGCGTCGCCCGAGACGAGAAGCGGGGGGTCGCGGCGGTCCTCGGCGGTGTCTCGGTTCTCGCGGGGGCGACCGCCCTGCTCATCCAGCTCCAGAGCTCCTTGAACCGGGTGTGGGACGTCGCTCCGCAGAAAGGGCACGTCCTCCGGACGCTGCTGAGAAAACGGCTCGTCTCCTTCGCGGTCCTGCTCGGGCTCGGGTTTCTCCTGCTCGTCTCACTCGCTCTGTCCGCCGCCATCGGGGCCCTTCAGGACTGGGTCAGTCTGCACTACGACCTGTCGCCCGCGACGCTCCAGTCGCTGAACCTTTTCATGAGCCTGATCATCTTCTCCGCCCTGTTCGCGATGATCTACCGCATCCTGCCCGATCGCGAGCTGGCCTGGAAGGACGTAGGTCTCGGCGCCGTGATGGCGTCGATCGCGTTTCAGGCCGGGAAGTGGCTTTTCGAGCTGTACGTCGGGCGTACCGCCGTCGCGTCCCCTTACGGCACGGCGGGCGCTCTCGTCGTCATTTTGCTCTGGGTGTACTACGCCACTTCGATCCTTCTCCTCGGCGCCGAGTTCACTCGCGCCCACTCGAAAATCGTTCTGGGCTCCCGCCCTGATACGTCGCGTGGCGCCACGAGCGTGAGCGAAGGGCACGAAGAGGTTGCGGACAAATCCGCGTGAGCCGCGCCGTCGTGCGGCAGGCTGGCGGCTGTCGAGGCCCGGTCCTCACCGCCGAACAGGCCCTCCACACCGAGCCACCTCTCAGGTCCTGACCTCGACTCGTTCTCTCACGTTCGAACGTCCTCCCCCGGCAGTCGGCACGTTACGACCATCCCCCCGCCCGGGCGCCGCTCGAGGCGCAGGGTTCCTCCATGCGCGTGCACGATCTCCGTGCAGAGAGGGAGACCGAGGCCGCTGCCGGTCTGCTTGGACGAGTAGAACGGGAGGAGCGCCTTTTTCATCGTCTCTTCGTCCATGCCGGATCCGCGATCGAGGACCTGCAGCTTCCAGGAACCGTCGCGGGAGCGCTCGACCGAGACCCCGATCTCGTCCGCGGGCCCGCCCGATTCCGCCGCGTTCTTCAAGAGGTTGATCAGGACCTGCTGCATCTGTCCCGCGTCGAGCGGCGCGCGCTCCTCCGGAATCGCTCCGATCTGCCGGAACGGGAACAGGCCTCCCACCGCGTCGAACAGGTCTCCCCACCGCACCGGCTTCTTGAGAGGCTGGGGAAGCCGGGCGAAACGGGCGTAACCCTCCAGAAAATCGGACAGGTGGCGCACGCGCTCGTCGATCGTCCCGAGAATGTCCTCCAGCCGCGGGACCGCCTCGGAAGTGCTGGCGACGTGCCGCGCCGAATGGAGGAGCGAGCTCACGGGCGCGAGAGAGTTGTTGAGCTCGTGCGACAACACGCGAATGACTTTCTTCCAGACTTCGACTTCCTGGCGGCGCAGCTCCGGCGTGATGCGCTCGACGACGATCAGCCGGTTCTCCTGCGTGTTGAGTGCGAACCGGCGCTGAACGATCCGATACGTTTCCTCCTCGCCGTCGTCGCCCTGCCGCGGCCACGTGAACAGCGCGTCCTGTCCGGACGCCAGCGCCTCACGGCCTCCTTCCGGGGCCGCCGCGATCACCTCGTTCAAGCCTCTCCCCTGGAGCCGGCGCGAGCCTCCGAAGAGCTGGCGCGCCGCTGCGTTGGCGTAGACGATGCGATCGAGCTCGTTGACCAGAAGGATCGCCATCGGCGCGCCCTGGAGGAGCGTGTCGAGGAGGAGCTCCCGCTGGTAGATCTCGTTTCTTTCGAGCCGAAGCGCGTCGCCCATCCGGTTGTAGAGCGTCACCAGCTCACCGAGCTCATCGTCGCGGTCGACCGCCAGACGGAGACTGAAGTCGTTTTCCTGAAAGCTCCCGACCCCGTCCGCGACGGCCTGCAGAGTCCGCCGGACCGGGCCCCAGACCTGCGACAGAGACCATGCGGCCAGAGGAAGGCTCGCGGCGAGGGCGCCGGCGAACACGATCCCGGGAGAGGCCCCGATCGAGGAGACGGCCGCCGCCACGCCCGCGACGGCCGCCATGTCGAGCGCCACCACCGCCGCGAGCTTCCCCGCCAGGGAGAACCGCGAGCGTCCCCGTACCGCGCGCGCGTAGTCCGGTGTCGCGCCTATCGGGGCCGCCGTTCGAGAACGATCCCGAGCCGTTCCATGCGGCGGTAGAGCGCCTGCCGGCTCAAGCCGAGCTCCTGCGCCGCGCGCGACACGCTTCCGCCGTGCCGCAGCAACAGCTCCTCGAATGCGGCCTTCTCGCCGGCAGGCAGCGGTCCGGGCGCGCCCGCCGCCCCCTCGAGCCCGAGGTCCGCGGGGGTGAGCGACTCTCCGGCGGCGACGAGGACCGCCCGCTGGATCCGGTTCATGAGCTCGCGCACGTTTCCGGGCCACGCGTGCTGCTCCATGACGCGCTCCGTTTCGGAGGAGAGCGTCCAGCGGCGGCCCGAGGGCGCCGGCGGCAGGCCGGCCAGGACGCTTTCCGCGAGAGGCCGCACGTCTTCGGGCCGGTCCTTGAGAGAAGGGACGGCGAGCTCGATCACGTTCAACCGGAAGAACAGATCTTCGCGGAAGCGGCCCGCCGCGATGGCCGCCGGCAGGTCCGCGTTGGTGGCGCACAGGACCCGCACGTCGACGCGGCGCGTTTCGCTCGAGCCGAGCCGCTCGAATTCGGAGCTCTGCAGGACTCGAAGGAGCTTCATCTGGCCCGCGGCCGAGAGGTTCCCGATCTCGTCGAGAAAGAGCGTTCCTCCGTCGGCGGCCTCGAAGCGCCCGATCCGGAGGCGGCGGGATCCCGTGTACGCGCCGGGCTCCGCGCCGAAGAGCTCGCTCTCGAGGAGCTCGTCCGGAAGGCCGCCGGCGTTGACCCGGATGAACGCCTTCGCGCGGCGGGGAGAATTCGCCTGCAGGATCTCCGCGACCTTCTCCTTGCCCGACCCGTTCGGCCCCGTGATCAGCACGGGCAGGTCCGAGCCCGCCACCTGCACCGAGAGCGAAACGACGCGGTGCATCGCGTCGCTCTCATAGACGATCCCGCACAGATCGTAGCGTAGAGCGAGGTCCTCCCGCGGCTTCGCCCGCGCGGATCGCAGGCGTGAATTCTCCGCCTCCAGTGCTCGAAGCCGAAGAAGGGTGCGGACCGAGGCGAGAAGTTTCTCGTCGTCCCAGGGCTTAGCCAGATAGTCGTTGGCCCCTTCGCGAACGAGAGCGACCGCCGTCTCGAGAGAGGTCCACGCGGTCATCAGGAGCACGGGCATGGCGGGGTCGAACCGACGAACGGCTCGAAAGAGTGCGACGCCTTCCTCCCCGGATGTCGCACCGGGAGAAAAATTCATGTCCTGGATCACCAGGCCGACCGTCCCGCCCGCGACGGCGGACAGAGCCTCCGACGGTCCGCGCGCGGAGAGATGGGGGATGTCGTGCACCTCGAAGAGCACGCCGAGTGCCCGGGCCACCGCCGTCTGGTCCTCGACGATCAGGACGCGCGACATCAGGGCGCCCGGAGCGCGGGACCCGCGCACGCGCGGGAGGGCTCGAGAGGGCATCTCCCCGGGAGACGGCGGCGCATGCGCAAGGTTACTTTGAGAGGAGCTATCAGCTATCAGCTATCAGCTGTCAGCTCGGTACAGACCGGGCGCATGGGTAACAGATGGGCCCGGGAGGATAGGTGACAGGTTCGCGGAGCATAGGTTCCAAGGGGGAACCGGATGCCGTGGAGCGAGACGTCACCGATGAAGGAGCGAGCTCGGTTCGTGGTCG
>JBBRDK010000080.1:0-17025 GCA_038203955.1 Thermoanaerobaculia bacterium
CTGCAGTCGCACTCCGCGTCGCTGCAGATGACTTTCTACACGGGCGGACAGTTTCCGAAGGAGTACTCGGGCGAAGCGTTCGCCGCCGAGCACGGATCGTGGAACCGCGCGCGCCGCACGGGCTACAAGGTCATCCGCGTCCCGATCCGGAACGGCGCACCCACCGGGGAGTACGAGGACTTTCTGACAGGCTTCGTGACAGCGGACGGACAGATCTGGGGCCGCCCCGTCGGCGTAACCGTCGCAAAGGACGGCTCTCTGCTCGTGTCGGACGACGGAGGAGATCTGGTCTGGCGGGTGTCTTACGGGGCGGGAGGGGGTAGGCGGTAGGCGGGAGGGGGAAGGAGCGCCAGAAGCCGGGAAACGGGAAACGGGAGCCGAGCGACCAACGGAAGCGAGACGGCCGCGGTACTCCGCGGACAACTAGATCGGGAATCGGGAATCGGGAATCGGGAATCGAAGGAGGACGAACGTCGCGTCGGTTTCACACCTCGACTTCACGTTCGCCGTCGACGCTTGCCGTTCGCCCCTCGCCTCGCCCGCTGCCCCGGCGCCTCTCCTGGTCTACCCTTCCGCCATGAAAAGACTTCTGCCGCTTTTTGCCGCCCTTCTCGTCACCCACCCGCTCTCCGCGCGGGTCGTCCGGGTCGACGTCCGGTCGCGCGCCGATCTTCTCGCCGGCAGGAGCTTCGGACTGGCCGGCCCCTACGAGAAGATCTCGGGCACTCTGCATTTCGCGGTGTCGCCGGAAAATCCTCACGACCGCGAGATCGTCGACGTCTCTCTCGCGCCCCGAAATGCGCGCGGCGAGGTCGAGTTCTCGGCCGACTTCTTCATCGTCACTCCGAAGGACCCGGCCCGGGGGAGCGGCACGGTCCTGCTCGAAGCGCCCAACCGCGGCGGGAAGGCGATTCTCGCGCTGATGAACCGCGCGAAGGTGTCGACCGATCCCACGACGGCGGAGGAGATCGGCGACGGCTTTCTGATGCGGCGGGGGGCAACGGTGGCGTGGGTCGGCTGGCAGTGGGACGTTCGGGACTATCCCGGGCGCCTGCGCCTCGAAGCGCCGGCCGCCCGCGAGAACGGGAAGCCGATCGCGGGGCTCGTCCGCGCCGACTTCGTGGTCGATCAGCCGGCGCCGTCCCATCCTCTCGGCCACGTGCTCACCGGCTCGATCGGAGGAACGAGCTACCCCGTGGCGGAGCGCGGCAGCGCGAGGAATGTTCTGACGGAACGCGATGGACCGATGTCCGCGCGCCGAGTGATTGCGAGATCCCGCTGGCGATTCGCTCGCGAGGAGAATGGAAGCGCCGTGTCGGACGACCGGTCGGTCTGGCTCGATGGAGGATTCCGGCCCGGAAAAATCTACGAGGTCGTTTACGTCGCGCACGATCCGGTCGTGGCGGGCCTCGGGCTGGCCGCCCTTCGCGATACGGCTTCGTGGTTCAAGAACTCTCCGGACGCCCTCGTTCACGCGCGCAGGGTGTACGGCCTCGGAATCTCGCAGTCGGGGCGACTTCTCCGACTGTTCCTTTCCCAGGGTTTCAATGCCGACGAGGAGGGCCGCCAGGCTTTCGACGGGCTCTTCATCCACGTCGCGGGAGCGGGAGTCGGCAGCTTCAATCATCGGTTCGCGCAGCCGTCCCGCGACGCGCAGCCCGTTACCGCGCTCTTCTATCCGACCGATCTCTTTCCGTTCACCGACCTGCCGGAAAAGGATCCGGTGACGGGAGTGGAGGGCGGCGTGCTCGACCGAGCGCGCGCGGAAAAGGTCGTGCCGAAGATCTTCTCGACGAACACATCCTACGAATACTGGTCTCGCGGCGCCTCGCTCATTTCGACTTCGGCGGACGCCTCGACCGACGTGGCGATCCCGGACGACGTCCGCATCTATTTCTTCGCCGGATTGCAGCACTTCTCCGGGCCGTTCCCGCCGACCGACGCTCCGTCCCGGGGTCTGCGTGCCACACACCCCCAGAACCCCAATCCCGTCGCGTGGCTCTGGCGCGCCTTGTTCGACGACATGGAGGCGTGGGTCCGCGACGGCGCTTTGCCCCCGGAGAGCCGGTACCCGCGCCTTTCCGACGGAACTCTCGTCGCTCCCGCGGCCCTGAAGTTTCCGGCCATCCCGTCGCTTCGGCCCCCTGCCCGAGCGCACGAGGTGGTCCATATGGATTTCGGGCCGCGCTGGAAAAACGGGATCGTCTCGGTCGATCCCCCCCGTCTGGGAGCGGCCTTTCCCTCGCTCGTCCCGCGCGCCGACTCGGACGGCAACGACGTCGCCGGAGTCCGGCTCCCGGAGATGGAAGTGCCCGTCGCAACGGATACGGGGTGGAACCTGCGCGACCCCGAGACCGGCTTTGCGGGCGAGCGCGTCAGCTTCATCGGATCGCACGTTCCTTTTCTGAAGACTCGCTCCGACCGCGAGCGCGCTGCCGACCCGCGTCCTTCGATCGAGGAGCGATACGGGTCCCGCGAGCGATACCTGGGACTCTACGCGCAGGCGGCGCTGCGCCTGATCCGGGCGCGCCTCCTGCTGCCCGAAGACCTCGCGGACGTCCTCGCGCGGGGGGAGGCGGAGTGGGACGAGGCGATGAAATAGCAGAAGAGCCGTCGGTCGTCGGCTTTCCGTAGTTCCAGGGGTTGAAGAGCCACCGCGTCCGGACGCTCACCCCGCCCGATATGATCCGGCCGATGCAGGACTTCGAGAAGCTCGGCGTCTTCTACCTGGGCCGCGAGAGCGGGGCTGGAAAGAAAGCGGCGGAGAAGCTCGTCCTCTACGACTCCCGCGACCTCGTCACGCACGCCGTGTGCGTCGGAATGACGGGCAGCGGCAAGACCGGCCTCTGTATTTCTCTGATCGAGGAGGCGGCCATCGACGGCATTCCGGCGATCCTGATCGACCCGAAGGGCGATCTCGGAAACCTGCTCCTGACGTTTCCCGAGCTTCGCCCCGAGGACTTCCGGCCGTGGATCAACGAGGAGGACGCGGGGCGCAAAGGGATGTCGCCCGACGAGCTCGCCAGGCAGCAGGCGGAGCTCTGGAAGTCAGGCCTGGCGGACTGGGGCGAGGACGGCGCCCGGATCGCGAAGTTGAAAAGCGCCGCGGACTTTTCGATCTACACGCCTGGCTCGACCGCCGGACTGCCCGTGTCGATTCTCAAGTCGTTTGACGCGCCGGAGGCGGCCCTTCGCTCCGACAGCGAGCTGCTCGGTGAGCGCGTCGGCACCACGGCGACCGGCCTCCTCGCGCTGCTCGGAATCGAGGCGGACCCTATCCAGAGCCGGGAGCACATCCTGCTGTCCACCATCCTGGAGGACGCCTGGAAGAAGGGGGAGGACCTCGACCTCCCGGCGCTGATCGGCCGGATCCAGACGCCGCCGGTCGCCCGCGTGGGTGTGCTCGCCATCGACTCGTTCTTCCCCGCGAAAGACCGGTTCGCCCTCGCGATGAAGGTCAACAACCTTCTCGCCGCGCCCGCGTTCGCCGCGTGGCTCGAAGGCGAGCCACTCGACGTCGGTGCCCTCCTCCGCACGCCCGAAGGCAAGCCGCGCGTCTCGATCTTTTCGATCTCCCATCTCTCCGACGCCGAACGGATGTTCTTCGTCACGCTACTCTTGAACGAGACCGTCGGATGGATGCGCGGACAATCGGGAACGACGAGCCTGCGCGCGATCGTCTACATGGACGAGATCGCCGGCTACTTCCCTCCCGTCGCGACGCCTCCTGCCAAGGCCCCGCTGCTGACGCTCCTGAAGCAGGGGCGGGCGTTCGGGTTGGGAGTCGTTCTCGCGACACAGAACCCGGTGGATCTCGACTACAAGGGTTTGTCGAACGCCGGGACGTGGTTTCTGGGAAGGCTCCAGACGGAGCGCGACAAGGCCCGGGTTCTCGAAGGGCTCGAGGGCGTGGCCGCAGGCGGCGGTCCGAAGTTCGACCGCGGCGCGATGGAGCAGACGCTGGCGGGATTGAAGTCGCGCGTCTTCGTGATGAATGACGTTCACGAGGACGCGCCGGTGGTCTTCGAGTCGCGCTGGGCGATGTCTTATCTGCGCGGTCCCCTGACGCGCGGGCAGATCAAGACCCTGATGGATCCGCGAAAAGCGGCCGGCCCGCCGGCAGGCACCGCCGCCGAGGCGGAGGCGCCGCGGGCGAAGGGCCATGCGCGCGGGGAGACGAAGGCCGCGGCCGGCGCTGCCTCCGAGAGGCCGCTCCTCCCGCCATCGATTCCCCAGTATTTTCTGCCGGCGCGGGGGTCGGCGGAATCGGGGGTCGTCTACCGCGCGATGGCGCTCGGCGCCGCCGAGGTCCGCTACTCCGACGCGAGGTCACGCTCGGAGTCGCGTGAAGACGTCGTGATACTCGCGCCCATCTCCGACGGCCCGGAGCCGGTCCGCTGGGACGACGCCGAGCCGGCTTCCCTCGCCCTCGGCGACCTCGAGCGCGAACCCGTCTCCGGCGCGCGCTTCGAGCCTCCCGCGGCTGCGGCGTCGGCCCCGAAGAGCTGGGAGGCATGGTCCCGGGACTTCGCCGCGTCTCTCTTCCGCACGAGGCGGGTGGACCTCTTCCGAAGCGCCTCGGCGGGTGAGGTGTCGAAGCCCGGGGAAAGCGAGCGCGACTTCCGCGCGCGTCTCCAGCAGAAGGCGCGCGAGGAGCGCGACGCCGTCGCGGAGACCCTTCGGGCCCGGTACGCGGCGCGGCTTGCCGCTCTCGAGGAGAAAAAGCGGCGCGGGGAACAAGCCGTCGCGCGCGAAAAAGAAGAGGCGACGTCGTCGGGAATCCAGACCGCGATTTCCGTCGGCGCGACGGTCCTGGGCGCCCTCCTCGGCCGCAAGGCCGTCAGCGCGACCAACATCGGCCGGGCGACCACCGCCGCCCGCGGCGCCGGCCGGACCATGAAACAGGCCGGCGACATCGGCCGCGCGAAGGAAAACGTCGCCGCCATCGACGCGCAGATCGCGGACCTCGAAACGGAGCTGCAGACCGAGCTGGATCAGAGAGCCGCGGCGACGGACCCCCTGAAGGAGAAGCTCGAATCGCTGCCTCTGCGGCCGAAGAAGTCCGACATCGCCGTCAAGGTCGTCGCGCTCGCATGGGCCCCCGTCGATTGAGTGATCAGAACTCTCAACTCTCGACTCTCGACTTCTTCTACTCCATCCAATGCGGAACGAACCGGCTCCGATTGTCCGTGATGGGGCCCTCCGACTCGCGGATGCCGATGCCGGCTGCCTCCTGCCCGATGATCCAGCTTCCGATGACCGGGTGCTGGCCGTCGAACTCCGGCAGCGGAGCGAGGGCCTGGTAGACCGACTCTCCCTTTCCATAATCGCCGCCGGTCTCCGCGAAGATGCCGCGCTCGTCGTACAGGGTGACGTTCGACCCTTCGCGTGAGAAGAGCGGCTTCTGCACATATCGCGTGAGGTGGCCCTTCGAGAACGACGCCTCGAGCAGGTTCGGGTCTCCGTGGTTCAGCTCCCACAGGATGGGCAGGATCCCCTTGCTCGACAAAATCACCTTCCAGGCGGGCTCGATCCACTGCGTCTTCCGGTCCCCCAGCAGCATGTCGCCGAAATCCTCCTCGAGCATCCATTCCCACGGGTAGAGCTTGAAGACGGCTTCCATCGGTTTGAGCGCCTCGTCGACGAAGAGGCCGCGTCCGCGGTCCCATCCGATCTTCGGAACGAGAATCTGATCGGTCGCGATTCCTGCCGACGTCGCCGTATCCCGCAGGTAGGTGACGGTGACGATGTCCTCGATGTCGTCGAGCGACGCGAAGTAGACGGGCTCGCCCCGAAGAGAGCCCTTGAGCTCCTTCCACGTCGCGATGAGACGCTCGTGAATGCTGTTGAACTGGTCCTTTCCGGGGAAGACCTCCTCGAGCCATTTCCACTGGATGACGGCGGCCTCGTAGAGGGCGGTCGGCGTGTCGGCGTTGTACTCGAGAAGCTTGGGAGGCGAGCTACCGTCGTACGAGAGATCGAACCGCCCGTAGATCGACGGCGTGTCCTCCTCCCACGAGCGCTCGATGAGCTCGCGAACGTCGCCCGGAATGCCGAGCTCGGCATAGCGCCGCTTTTCGATCACGTGGCCGGCCGCCGCGATGCACATCTGGTGCAGGCGATTGGTCGCCTTCTCGAGGACATCCACCTCGCGGGCGGAGAGGACGTAGTGCGCCGACTCGTACCAGTAGGGCTGCTCCGGCGTGTGAAAGGAGAGCCCGAGCTCTTCGACCTTCGACTGCCAGTTCCTGCGGGGCTCGGAAACGACGCGCCGCACGAGCTAGGAGTCTGTCCGAGGAAGGGCCGTCGCGAGCGCGGCGAGGCCGACGCGAGAGCGGAAGCGCAGGGGAACTGCGCGGAGGCGTAGCCCGGCTACGCCGCACAAGCAGTTTTCCGAGCATTCCGCTCGCAGCAAGAGAATCGCCGGCGCGCAGCAGGCCATTGTGAGGACAGGCTCCTAAGAGGCCGAACCGCCAGGCGACGCGTGTCCGCTTGAAGAGGCGTGCGCCCCGGACGACCCTTCGCCGTGCGCGCCGAAACCGCCTCGCGAGACTCCGCTCTCGGAGCCGGAAGTGCCGCTGCGGACTCCCGAGCCCGTGCGAGACGTCACGCCGGCGCGCCCGCCGGAGATCCAGTGATATCCGGGAATGATGACCGGACCCCGGCACATCGAGTCGGGCACGATCTGGCCGGCCGGGTCGACGCACCGCCGGCTCTGGCCGCACGAGACGATGGCCATCGACGCCATCAGCGTCAGCGTGATCGAGGAGCTTTTCTTCACGGAAGTGGGGGAATTTTACAGGATCACGCAGCAAAAGGCGGCGCGGTCCCCGAAGCAGCTCCCGGCCCGAGTCTTGCTTCTTTCCGGGCACCCATGCGAACGCGGATCCCCGGAGTCTTTTTTTGCCTCGTCCTGACCGCGGCTTCGGCATCCGGATCCGGCCCGGCACGCGAAGAGCCCATGCTCGCCGCCGCTCAGGCGGGCGACAACGCCGTGCTCGTCTGGGACGAGGCGGTCCTGCACGGCATCCGCATCACGAAACCGGGTCCGACGATCGTCGCACGGGCACTGGCGGTGGCGCACAGCGCGATGTTCGACGCCTGGGCCGCCTACGACGAGCGCGCGGTTCCAACCGTCCCGCGCGCGGGATGGCGGCGGCCGCCCGGCGAGCGGACGGAAACGAACAAGGTCGAAGCGATCAGTTACGCCGGGTATCGCGCGGTCCTCGACCTGTTCCCCTCCGAGGCGGCGTACTACCGGACCCTCCTGCTCCAGCAGGGATACGCGCCGGAAGATCAGACGCTGGATCCCGCAACGGCGCGCGGGGTCGGGAACTCGGCGGCCGCGGCGGTGCTGGACGTCCGGCATCGCGACGGTTCGAACCAGCTGGGCGACCGCGCCCCGGGCGCCTACGCCGACTACACCGGGTACGTTCCCTTCAACACGTCGTTCGCGGTGAACGACCCGAATCGCTGGCAGCCGCTGGCGCTCGTGGTGAATGGCGCCATCGTCACCCAGACCTTCACGACCCCGCACTGGGGCCTCGTCACTCCCTTCGCTCTTCCGAGCGGTTCGGCATTGAGGCCCCCCGCTCCGCCGCACTACCCGGACCCGCAGTACAAGGTCGAGGCCGACGAAGTCCTGGCGATCAATGCTTCATTGACCGACACGGAGAAAGTCCTGGCGGAATACTTCGCGGACGGCCCGAGCTCGGAGTTCCCTCCCGGCCACTGGGCGCTCTTCGGCCAGTTCGTGTCCCGCCGCGACGGCCACTCGATCGATGACGACGCGAAGATGTTCTTCGCGCTCGGCAACGGCCTTCTCGACGCGAGCATCGCGGCCTGGGACGCCAAACGCGCCTACGACTTCGTCCGCCCGTACACGGCGATCCACTTTCTCTACCGCGGACAGCTGGTCCAGGGGTGGGGTGGGCCGGGCCTCGGGACTGTCACGATGCTCGGCGAGACGTGGCGCCCCTACCAGGTTCCGAACGTCGTTACCCCGCCGTTCCCTGAGTTCTTTTCGGGACATTCCATTTTCAGCGCCACGGGCGCGCAGATTCTCGCCTCGTTCACCGGCAGCGACGCCTTCGTCTATTCGGTGCGGATTCCGGCGGGAGGTTCGGCCGGGGAGCCCGGAATCGTTCCCGCCGCTGACATGACCGTTTCGTGGAATACGTTTTCAGAAGCCGCCGACGCGGCCGGGACGTCGCGCCGCTACGGGGGCATCCATTTCCGGACGAGCGATCTGACCGGCCGTGCCGTCGGACGCGTCGTCGGCGCTCTCGCGTGGAGCCGGGCAAAGGAGTTCTTCGAAGGACGCGCCTACCCCGCCGAAATCGTCCCCGTGCGCCGTTCCCGGACGCCCCGCCTGGTCACCCGCTGACCCGACCGAGCTTTCTGTCGGCAGAGGCGTTGCAGGGGGCCCGTTCCATGATCCTGACCTGCCCCTCCTGTGGAAAGAAGAACCGCTCTCCCGCCGAACGCCTGACCGACGCGGGCCGCTGCGGGGCGTGCAAGACGGAGATCTCTCCCGTCGCGCGTCCGATCGACGCGGACCCGGAAACCTTCCGTGAGATTACGCGAGGCACAAACGTGCCGGTTCTCGTGGATTTCTGGGCAGCGTGGTGCGGCCCATGCCGCACCGCCGCGCCGGAAGTCGCGCGAACTGCGGCCGAGATGGCGGGACGCGCTCTCGTCCTCAAGGTCGACACCGAGAAGCACCCGGAGCTCGCGTCTCAGTTCGGCGTCCAGAGCATCCCGAATTTCGCCGTCCTCAAAGGCGGAGTGCTGCTCTCACAGCAAGCCGGCGTCGTCCCGAGCGCCCAGATGACGCAATGGCTGGTCGAAGCAGGAGGTTGAGCGTTAAGCGTTGAGCGTTAAGCGTCCGAGGGGAGAGACGGGGGTGCGGCCGATCAGATCTTCTCTTTCAGCTCCCGAGCTAGTTGACCGCGGAGTACCGCGGCCGCCACGCTCCCCTTGGTCGCTCGGCCCGATTCCCGATTCCCGATTCCCGATTCCCGGCTCAGGCGCCTCTCGCCTTCCGCCTCCCGCCTCCCGTCCCTACGAGTGCGCTCTCCACCGCTCCTGCTCCTCGGCGAGGAGGCCGTCGACTTTTTCGACGGGCAGGGGGTGGGAAAACCAGTAACCCTGGAGCGCGTCGCAGCCGCTCTCCCGCAGGTACGCGAACTGTTCCTTGGTCTCGACGCCTTCGGCGATCACGTTCAGGTTGAGACCGTGGGCCATCGCGACGACGGCCCGAACGATGCCGCGGTCAGCCGAGTTGGTCACCACGTCCGTGACGAAGGAACGATCGATCTTCAGCGTCGTAACCGGGAATCGCTTCAGGTAGGAGAGGGACGAGTAGCCCGTCCCGAAGTCGTCGATCGAGACGCCGACTTTCAAGTCGCGAAGGGCGAGCAGGTTGGCGACCGTGATCTCCGCGTCTTCCATCGCGACGCCTTCCGTGATCTCGATCTCCAGTGTCTCCGGCTTCAAGGCGGCGTCCGACAACGCGGCGCGCACGCTCGAGATGAGGTTGCGCTCGTGAAACTGGCTCGGCGACAGATTGATGGCCATGCGCAGGTCCGTAAATCCCCGGTCGTGCCAGGTCCGGGCCTGACGTGACGCTCGGGAGAGCACCCACTCGCCGAGCGGCACCATCATTCCGGCTTTCTCGGCCACGTCGATGAACGCGCCCGGCATGATGAGTCCCCGCTCCGGGTGCTGCCAGCGGACCAGTGCCTCCATCTCGACGATCCGGCCGGTCGTGAGAGACAGAACCGGCTGGTAGTGCAGCACGAGCTCGTCCTTCTCGATCGCCTGCCGCAGTCCCGCCTGGAGCGCGAGGCGCTGCACCGCTTCCTCGGTGAGCTCCGGAATGCTCACCTGATAGTTGTTGCGGCCCTTGACCTTCGCTCGCTCCATGGCGTTGTCGGCGCTGCGCAGAAGCGCCTCGGAATCCTGCCCGTCGTCCGGATAAACCGACACGCCGATGCTCGTCGTCAGATCGATGCGCCGGCCACCGCACGAAAAGGGCTGGGCCACGGCCTCGAGGAGCTTGCGGGCGACCACGACGGCGTCTTCGGCCCGCGTGATCTCGGGAAGCAGCACGATGAACTCGTCACCGCCGATGCGCGCGACCATGTCATCCCCTCGGACACTCTGCGAGAGCCGGAGCGCGACTTCCTGGAAGATCACGTCTCCGGCGCGCTGGCCGAAGCCGTCGTTGATCGCCTTGAAGAGATCGAGATCGAGAAACAGCACCGCGAGAAGCCGGCCCGTTCTCCGGGCTTTGGCGAGCGAATCGTTCAGGCGCTCCATGAGCAGCGCGCGATTGGGGAGCCCGGTGAGTGGATCGTGCACGGTCTGGAAGACGATCTGCTCTTCTGCACGCTTGCGATCGCTGATGTCGCGCGCGATCGAAGCGACACCCGTGAGCTCGCCGAACTCGTCCCGAATCGGAGAGACGGAAACGGCGACTTCGACCATGGAGCCGTCCTTGCGGACCCGCTCGGTCTCGTAGCGGACGACCGTGTCCCCCTTTTCGATCCGCGCGAGGATGCTCGAGATCTCCCCTTCTCGACCCGGGGGCTCCAGGACCGAGATCGGCTTTCCGTCCATCTCCGCCGACGTGTATCCGTACATCGAAACCGCGCCCGCGTTCCAACTCGCAACGCACCCGTCCGGCGTCGTCGAGATGACCGCGTCGTGCGAGGACTCCATGATGGCCGCCATCCGGGACAGCGTCGTCTCGCGCCGCCGGCGCTCCGTGACGTCGACCGCCACCGCTCCAACCAGGGGGCGGCCCGAATCGCTCCGCAGGGGGAACTTCAGCACCAGCCAGTGCCGGCTGCCGTGCGGGCTCGGCAGCATCTCTTCGACCTCGAGCACGGCGCCCGTGGCGAGAACCGTCTGGTCGTGCATGCGGACGCGCTCGGCGGCCGCGGCCGGAAGCCATTCCGCGTTGCCCTTTCCAAGCAGAGAAGGACCCGTCTCGAAGATGTTCGCGAAAGCCCGGTTGTAATAGATCAGCCGGCCGGACTCGTCCTTCAGGAACTCGAGCGCCGGGCTGTGGTCGTGCAGCAGATCGACCTCGAGCTCGGCGGCGGTACGCACGGCCTCGGGAAAGGGCGCCCGAACCGAGAACTCGAGTTTCTCGGACGTCGCGCGCAATGGTCCCTTGCCTGCAGGGCGGTTTACAGCCACCGAGCCTCCTGATGTCGATAGACCGAGAGCTTCTCTCCGATCCCTTCCAATGTTCACGCCAGAACCCACGGCGTCGTGCCATCAGGCACTTACGCCCCATCGAGGGGCTTTCTGGACCAACGGCTGGCACTCGGCGGAACCGTCCCTTGACACAAATGGGCCGGCCGCCGGCGAGGGATATCCTCGCGGCGTGAGCCCGTCGCGGGTAATTTCACGAGGTCCTGGCATCGGCGAGATCCGTTCGCGGTTTCCGGCGCTGTCGCGAATCCAGGGCGGTCTTCCGGTGGCGTACTTCGACGGCCCGGGCGGAACGCAGGTCCCGCGCAGCGTGGTGGCTGCCATAAACGAGTACCTTCTGGGGCACAACGCCAACACGCACTGGGCGTATCCGACGAGCGCGGAGACGGACGCGGCGATCGCCGAGGCGCGGCAAGCTCTCGCGGATTTCGTCGGCGGCGCGCCGGAAGAGATCGCGTTCGGCGCGAACATGACAACCCTGACTTTTCATCTCGCGCACGCGCTCGGGACCCGATGGGGACCGGGCGACGAGATCGTCGTGACGGAGCTCGATCATCACGCCAACGTCGATACCTGGCGGGGACTCGAGAGCGAGCGAGGGCTGACCGTTCGAGTCGCGCCCATGGATCCCGCCACCGGGCAGATCGATCGAGCCGCGTTCGACCGCGCGGTCACGCAGAGGACGAAGCTGATCGCGATCGGAGGGGCTTCGAACGCCCTCGGAACGGTCAACGACCTCGGGTTCGCGGCCGACATCGCCCGCGGCCGCGGCGCTCTGCTCTTCGTCGACGCCGTGCATTCCGCGCCGCACCGGCTGACGGACGTTCAGGCGATCGGCTGCGATTTTCCCGCGTTGTCCGCGTACAAGTTCTACGGCCCGCACATCGGCGTTCTGTGGACGCGCCGCGAGATTTTAGACGAGCTGGAAGTCTCGAAGATCCTCCCGGCGCCCGACACCGGGCCGGAGAGGCTCGAGACGGGGACCCAGAACCACGAGGGCATCGTGGGGGCGGCGGCGGCGGTCGACTTTCTCGCTTCGCTCGCGTCGGACCCGGGAACGTCGCGCCGAGAGGCCCTCCGGGAGTCATTCGAGTTTCTGGAGACGCGCGGACGAATGCTTTTCACGAGGCTCTGGGAGGGATTGCGCGCCCTTCCCGGAGTCATCCTCCACGGCCCTCCTCCCGACGCGCCGAGGACGCCAACTCTTTCCTTCACGGTGGTCGGCCGCCCCTCCCGCGACGTCGCCCTGGCTCTGGCGGAAGGAGGGCTCTTCCTCTCTCACGGCGACTTCTACGCCACGACGGTCATCGCACGCCTGGGCTGCGGGCTCGAGGGCGTGGTCCGCGCCGGCTGTGCTTGCTACACGTCGGAGGAGGAGGTCGAGCGCCTCATTGACGGCGTAAGGGCGCTCCGGAGGTGAGGGACGGGAATCGAGAATCGGGAATCGAAAGCCGGGAAACGGGAAACGGAAAACGACGGAGATACGAAGCCTCGCCCTTCGCCTTTCGCCCTTACAGCGCCTAACGTCTATCGCCCGGCGCCTTCTCTCGCGCCAATCCCGCTTCGAGGGCCCGATCGATCAGCCTCCAGAGTTGAGCCTCGGCCTTTTTCTCCAGCTCGTCTTCGCGTCTGTCGATAGAGTTGTCGGCGCTTTCGAGATCCCGCTCCTGCTCGTCGAGCGCGCGGCGCCGCGTTTCGAGGTCCCGCCGGCGCCGTTCGAGCGAGTCCCGGGACTCGGATCCGGCGGCGGGTCTCTCGTCGTCCTGGATTCGGTCGAGGTCGCGGTCGAGCCGTTTCTCCTCGCGATCGAGCCGGCTCTCTTCCTCCTCGAACCGGGCGCGGCGGCGCTCGAGAGCCGCGCGGTCGGGCTCGAGAGACTGGAGCGGGGCGAAGAGCGCCGCCGCCTCGGCGATGAGCCGTCCGTCGCGGACGACGTATTCGCGGCCGGCGCGCCGGACCCACAGGAACGCTCCCGAGAACCGGCGCCGCGCTTCGCGAACGTCCTCGAGCGTCCCTCCGGTCATCATGGTGTGATCGCCTCGCGAGAGGATGTACGCGTCCTCCCGTCGACTGCCGTAAAGGGCGGTCTTCCCCTGGCCGCTCGCCGACGCGGACATCGGACAAAAGCCGGTCGCGAACAGAATGGCGGCCGAAACGGCGATGCCTCGTGAGCTCATGGCGCTCCTCCTG
Organism: Thermoanaerobaculia bacterium; assembly: GCA_038203955.1. Taxonomy (GTDB): domain Bacteria; phylum Acidobacteriota; class Thermoanaerobaculia; order UBA5066; family Gp7-AA6; genus JALYUA01. The sequence continues at coordinate 13,417 of JBBRDK010000080.1, forward strand.
CCGCGGGATACGCCGCCACAGGTCGGAGGTTACGGGCGCGCCACCTCACCGTCTCCCGTCTCCCGCCTTTCGCCTACCGCAAACCGCCTACCGGCCCGTGTCAGGCATACGGCGACCGGTTCCATCGGCCGGTGAACCGCGGCCGGAACCGGCCGGCGTCGTAGTCCGCCTCGACGTCCACCGTGCGCGCCCCCGCGCCCGGGTCGGGCAGCTCCGCATGGTCGTAGACGCCCTGGCGCAGGCAGACCATGCGGCCGCTCTTCCCGGCCGCGATCAGCTCGACGGCCAGCGCTCCGAAGGTGTTCGCTACGATCTTGTCGAAAGGGTCCGGATCGCCGCTTCGCAGGTCATATGTCAGGTCCTGCGTGCGCGACGGCAGACCGGTGATCCTCGCCACCTCGGCCGCCAGCGCCTCACCGACGTTCTGCTTGTGCCGGTGGCCGAAACCGTCGGGAGCGCCCACGTCCTCGAGCGTTCCGCCCTTCCAGATAGCTCCCTCGGAGCAGAGGGCCATCGCATAGCGGCTCGGGTGAGAGTGGTAGTCCGCGGTCAGGGCCCGGCAGAGCTCCTGGAGGTCGAAGCGGTGCTCCGGGATGAGGCATCGGATGTCGGAGATCGCCATCGCCGTCGCGAGCGCCGTAAATCCGGCGTCGCGGCCGAAGATGCGAAAGACCCCGATGGTCTCGTGCGATCCGAGGTGGGTGCGCTGCCGGTTGAGAAACGAGACGGCGCGATGCACCGCGGTCGAGAACCCGAGGCAGTAGTCCGTCCCTCGGACGTCGTTGTCCATCGTCTTGGGAATCGCGACCACGGGGAACCCGCGGAGATGAAGCGTCCGCGCATAACCCAGCGTGTCATCTCCACCGATCGCCACGAGACAGTCGATTCCGAGGTCGGTCAGGTTGCGGATGACGACGTCGGTGAGGTCGAAATGGTCCGGTCCCACCGGCTGAACGCCCCCGCCTCGCAGGGACTCGGGAACGCTCTCGAGACGCATCCGGTCCGGCCGGGTTCGCGACGTGTGGAGAAAGGTCCCTCCGAACCGGTCGACGGTTCGGACCGTGTCGTCCGTCAGCGGAAGCGTCTCGGAGAACGCCCCGGAACCGGCGTCACGCTTCATCTCGACGGTCCCCTTCCAGCCCCGGCGAATCCCGGTCACGTTCGCATCGGCCGACCCGGCGCGCAGCCAGCCTTGATCCCGCGCGGCGGTGTAGACGGACTTGATGGCGGCGTTCAGTCCAGGGACGTCCCCGCCCCCCGTCAGAACCCCGATGTGCTTGCCGGCCATGAATCCTTCCTCCCGCCCCGGACGGCGACCGACGGGGCGGAGAGACGTTTTCAGCGGACTGCACGGATGTCAAGCGCCGAATCGGCGCCCGGAGAAAGAACTCGACGGCGATATCTTCGTAAGCCACGGAAAGAGGAAAACCATGAAGCAAATCCTGCTCGGAGCTCTTCTCGCGCTCGGATCGGCCGCCGCTCTCGCGCAGACCCCCGTCGAGTTCAAGATCGACGATGCGTGGGGCCGCGACTCGGTGCAGTTCGCGACGACGGCGACGCTCGAGGACATTCTCGGAACCACCAACCAGGTCGGCGGTTTCGTGAAGGCCGATCCGAAGAACCTCAAGGGTTCGGGCACGTCGGCGCGGGTAGAAGTCGACGTGGCGTCCTTCAAGACCGGGATCGAAATGCGCGACGGCGGCGTCCGGAAGGCTCTCGGGGCCGAGGCGCATCCCAAAGCGGTCTTCACCCTCGACCGCGTCGTGTCCGCCACGCCGGCGGCGGCCGAGGCGGGGACGCCCGTCGAACTCACGGCCGCTGGAACCTTCGAGATCAACGGCGTGAAGAAGCCCGTGGAAGTCCGGGCGAAGGTCGCCTACATCCCGAAGGGCGGCCCCTTCTCGAAGATGCGGCCTGGCAACTTCGTCCGGGTGACGTCGGCCTTCGATATCACGCTCTCCGACTATCAGATCGAGCGCCGGGGACCGGTCCTTCCCCTGCAGGTCGGCGACACGGCTCACATTTCGGTCAGCCTTCTCGCGAGCGACGCGATGGGCGAGGAGGCGGAGCAATACCGCCAGACCGCGATCAAGTACATGGGGAAGGCGGCGCACTAAAGCGCCGCGCGGCCCGCCGCGGCCGGCTACTGTCTGCGAAGCGTGTCGATCTCGGACGCGTATTTCGGGACGGCGACGCGCGTCTTTCCGCCGCACCGGCAGAGCACGGGAAAGACCTCGCCGACGCTTCCCCCGATGCTCTCGAACCCCGGGACACCGCACCCCTCGCACGTCCACTCGATCCGCCGGATCTGTAGGCCCATGAACCCGGACCAGAAACCGAGACAACCGGGCAGGTCCGACCAGGTCTCGAAAATCGTCGTGTGACCGCTTTCGAGCAGGAGGGCGCGACGGATCGCGGCGATCTCGTTGGCCGAGTGCGCGTCGAAATGAGCCAGGCGGCCGCGCAGAGCCGCGTCCGTGAGCAACCCGATTTTTTTCGGCGTCGTCCCCGTCGACTCGCCGACCGTCAGCAGGATCAATCCCGGAGACTCATCGACTTTCGCGAGGCGCGTCAGGCCGATCGCGAAGCTCCGGGGCACGGCGCGCGCTCGCTGCGGAATCGCGCGCGGGGCCGTTCCGGAACGCCCCTTCAGGGACTCCGGGACGCGGGAACGCATCGGATCGGAGGCGCGGGAACGCATCGGAACCTTCATGGCAGATACTTGGCGGGAATCTGAAAAAGCGTCATGAGCCATCCCTTCGCCGAAGGCCGGCGACGGGAGTCACGAGGTGGACGGTCCGTCGGAGGGGGTCGGAGACTCACTCTACCATCAGAGAACTCTCAACTCTCAACGCACCATCCTCAACTCCCCCATGTCCTTCACGCCGCTCGAAGTCGCCGCGGTTCTCTTCGGGATCCTGAGCGTTTACCTCTCGGTTCGGGAGAACATCTGGAGCTGGCCGACCGCGATCGTCAACGTGACCCTGTATGTCTTCGTGTTCTACCAGGCGCGCCTGTACGCGGACATGGCCCTCCAGGTCGTTTACATCGCGATCTCGATCTACGGCTGGTACTCCTGGCTGCACGGCGGCCGGGAACGTGGTGAGCTTCCCGTCTCGCGCGCCACGCCGCGGCTCTGGGGAGCCGTCGCGTCGATCGGCGTCCTCGCGGCAGCCGCGATCGGAATCGCGCTCGCGCGATGGACCGATGCATCGCTGCCTTACGTGGATGCGTCGACGAGCGCGACCAGTCTTCTCGCCCAGTGGATGATGGCCCGCAAGATCCTGGAGAACTGGATCGTATGGGTCGCCGTCGACGTCGTCTACATCGGAATGTTCCTGTACAAATCTCTCTACCTGACGGCGTTTCTCTACGCGGTGTTTCTGTTCCTCTCGGCCACGGGCTACATCCAGTGGAGGAGATCGCTCCTGAAGCAGGCGGCCACCGGCCGCCCGTAATTCGCGCCGCCGGCGCGCCCGGTCCGTCCGCGTATCAACGGCTGCGCCGGTTTGCCCGTAGAAACGAGTGAATCGAAAGGAGGGTGTCATGACACTCGGTCTGCCGGCCGCGATCGTCGCGGCGATCCTGCTTCTTCCCTGCGCCCCCGCC
>JBBRDK010000081.1:0-16650 GCA_038203955.1 Thermoanaerobaculia bacterium
CGCGCGGCTTCGCCATCGCCTCGGGCGGCGCCGTCGGCGCCATGCCCTCGGGAATCTGGATCGATCCGTTCGGGCCGTCGAAACGGCCGCGCTGGATCGCCGCGATCATCGTGCGGTGCTGTTGCTCCATGAGGTCCTGGATCGCATGGTCGTCCGAGCCCTCCTTGACGACTTCCGCGTAGGACGTCTTCTTGGTCGCGAGGATCTCTCCACCGACGTAGACCAGCGATTCCACGTACGGGTTCGCGTCCCCCTTGTCTTCAGTTTGAATATGGAAGACGCGGTTCTTGTGCTTGACGTCGGTGTTGAAACCCGTGATCACGGCCGTGGAATTGTAGCTCGGGCAGGGCGGCCCGATTCAGATCAGCCCGAACCGCGCGGTGAAGGCCGCAGGGCGGGAGCGTGGCGGACGATCCGCACCTCCTGCAGCTTCCGGCTCCCGGCGCAGGCGAGCCGTGACGTCAGTCACATATTCGAGGTGAGTGTTCGTGTTAGACAGCCCGAAGATCTCGCGGACCGTCTCCTCGAAACGGAATCGCCGGAAGAGCGCTCGAGAAGGATCCGGATCGGCGGTACGAGTACGGTTCTACGAGAGCTCGATTCACAACTTGACGCAGACGTTCTTCGCTTCGGTGAAGAAATCGAGCGATTCGAACCCGCCCTCGCGCCCCACGCCGCTTTCCTTCATTCCGCCGAAGGGAACGCGAAGATCCCGCAGCAGCCACGTGTTGACCCACACGGTCCCGCTCTCGATCGCCGCGGCGACCCGATGGGCCTTCTGAAGGTCCCGTGTCCAGACGCTCGCCGAAAGGCCATAGCGCGTGCCGTTGGCGTAGGCGATCGCCTCCTCGGGAGTATCAAAGGGCGTGACGGTGACGACGGGCCCGAAGATCTCCTCCTGCATGACGCGCGTCTGGCAGTCGAGGCCGACGATCACCGTCGGCTCGAGAAAGTAACCGTCCCGGACGTGCTCCGGCAGATTCTCGGGACGCTTTCCGCCGACGAGAATGGTGCCTCCCTCCTCTTTCGCGAGCGCGACGTAGCCCTCGACTTTGCGACGGTGGGGCTCGCTCACGAGCGCGCCCACGTCGGTCGAAGCGTCCTGAGGATCTCCGATCCGGAGCTTCTTCGTTCCCTCCAGAAAGCGCTCGAGGAACTCGTCGTAAATCGCCCTCTCCACGAACAAACGCGATCCGCAGAGGCAGATCTCCCCCTGGTTGGCGAAGCTCGACTGAATCGATGTGGCGACGGCCTGCTCGAGATCGGCATCCGCAAACACGATGTTCGGGTTCTTCCCTCCGAGCTCCAGCGACACTTTCTTGAAGAGCGGCCCCGCACGGGCCATCACGTCCGCGCCCGTCTTCGTTCCCCCGGTGAAGGAGATGAGCGGGACGTTTGGATGCGACGTCAGAGCGCGGCCGGCGCTCGCTCCGGGGCCGTGCACGATGTTGACGACGCCGGGCGGAATGCCGGCCTCCACGATCAGCGCGGCCAGCCGGTCGGCGGTCAGCGGCGTGAGCTCCGACGGCTTGGCCACACAACAGTTCCCCGCCGCGATGGCCGGTGCGATCTTCCAGGTCAGGAGGTACAGCGGCAGGTTCCAGGGGGAGATCAGCCCGGCGACGCCGAGAGGCTGCCGGAGGGTGTAGTTGAGCGCCCGATCGTCGGTGACGTGGGCGCGCGTTTCGGCGTGCAGGATCGCCGTCGCGAAGAAGCGGAAGTTCAGGATGGCGCGCGGCACGTCCATCCGGCGGGCGAGCGCGATTGTCTTCCCGCTGTCCTCCGATTCCAGCCGCGCCAGCTCGTCGAAGTTTTCCTCGATGAGGTCGGCGACCCGGATCAGGAGCCGGGATCGTTCCTCGGCCGGCGTCCTGCGCCACGACTCGAACGCGCGCGACGCGGCGGCGACGGCGGCGTCGACGTCCTCGGGGCCGCTCTCCGGGATCTCCCCGATGACCTGCCCCGTCGCCGGGTCGACGTCCGGAAGGTACCGCCCCGAGCAGGGGGGCCGGAACTGGCCATCGATGAAATTGAGGATGCGTTTCACCGCGAAAAGATCCTATCCCGCCCGACGCAGGCTCCGCAGTGTCCACAGCGCGCGCACCGAGAGGACGAGGGACAACATCCCGCTCGCGCCAAGCGCAATGTTCGTCCAGACCCAGAAAAACATTGCGCTGGTATTGGCATACCGGCCCAGGACAAGTCCCCTCCCCTGCATGTGGAGGACAGGGACGCCAGACGCGAGGATCGACCCGAGAAGGATGATGATCAGTCCCAATCGCCGTTCGGCGAACACGAGCGTTACGGAAAGCCAGACTGCCAGGATGAGGAGGCCCCCAACGGCCGAGATGGTTGCCGACTCGAGCCCGCGGGCGACCTCATCCGCCCAGTGCAATGAGAAGAGGAGGATCGAGAGCAGAGAGGTGATCGTCAGCGTGAGTTGGTGTTTCATCAGTTCCCCTTTCTCGCCAGTGGCGGCTGTTCACGTTCTGCGTGCTGCGACTCGAACCGGAGAAGGTCGCCAGGCTGGCACGAGAGCGCGTCGCAGATCGCCTCGAGCGTCGAGAAGCGGATCGCGCGAGCCTTGCCGGTCTTCAAGATCGAGAGGTTGGCGAGCGCCATTCCGATCCGATCCGCGAGCTCGGTCAGCGTCATCCGCCGATCGTGAAGGAGGTCGTCGAGCTTGACGGCGATCGCCATGTCAGACCGTCCCTTCGAGGTCTTCGCGCATGAGGGTGCCTTCGGCGAACACGCGGGCCAGCAGGAACGTGAGGAGCACGGCGAGCCAGCCGCTGATCGAAAAGCCCGCTTGGATATGGAGCGGATGCGCCGGCGTCGAAACAGACTTGGCAATCGCGCCGATGACGACGCTGAGAAGCTGCAGCGCGAGCAGCGCCCAGGCGATCGCCTGTAAACGGAGCGCGTTCGCGGCGACGAACGGATCGCCCGCGCGAACGGTCTCTACGATCGCGAGCAGCCGCTTGAGGACGAGGTAGTTCAGCGGGATCGCGACGAGGCCGAGCGCCGCGATCGCGCGCAAGGCCAGGATCAGCTGGTCTGCGTCCGGCGAAGGAGACAAGTCGAACGCGCTCATGATCCATTGCCGGGTGGGCATGGCGACCAGCAGGGTGGCGATCACGGCGCCGGAGATCCAGTTGGCGACGACGAGAATCCGCAGCACGGCGTGTACGATCGGCAGGGCGGCGGAAGAAGCTGACTTGGACGTCATTCGATACCTCTAAGTTATCGAATATCAATATCTCATTTATCGAATGTCGTCAAGTCAGGCATTGGTAGTCGATAACCGCTCCCCGAAGACGTTCGGCTCACCGGCGAGGCCTCCCGGCCTCGTGGTACGAAGCAAGCCCAGATGGAAGACGAAAAGCCCCGCGCTCCCCTCGGCCCTCTCTACTACGCGGACTACCTCCAGCTCGATCGGCTGCTCGGATCCCAACGGATGCGGAGCGCCCTCCACGGCCGGCCGGCCCACGACGAGATGCTCTTCATCGTCGTTCACCAGACGTACGAGCTCTGGTTCAGGCAGATCCTGTGGGAGCTCGACGCAGTGCTCGCGACCTTTCGAAACTCTCCCGTCCCCGAGGAGCAGCTCGGGCAGGCGGTCCTGCGACTCGGGCGCATCGTCGAGATCCAGCGCGTCCTGATCCAACAGGTCGACGTCCTGGAGACGATGACGCCTCTCGACTTCCTCGATTTCCGGGATGAGCTGATCCCGGCGTCGGGATTTCAGAGTGTTCAGTTCCGCCAGATCGAGAACAAGCTCGGAATGCGTCGCCGTGACCGCCTTCAGATCCACGACGCTCCCTACACGTCGCGTTTCAGCGAAGAAGACGCGGCACGCGCCGAGGCTTCCGAGAAGGAGCCTTCACTTTTCGACTTGATCGAGCGCTGGCTCGAGAGGACGCCCTTTCTCCACTTCGGCGAGTTCGACTTCTGGCGGGAGTATCGACGGGCGGTCGACGCGATGCTCGACGCCGACCGCGCCTCGATCCGAGGCAACCCGACCCTGACGGAAGACGAGAAAGCGACGCAGCTGGCGGGAGTCGAGGCGACGGCAGGCCGATTCGCGGATTTGTTCGAAGAGCCAGCGGGCGAAGGCGAAGGCGGAGGCGAACCTGTTGCGGCGGCGTCGGGACGTCACTTTTCCCGGCGCGCGCTTCAGGCGGCGCTACTCATCCATCTCTACCGGGATGAGCCGATCCTGCACCTGCCCTTCCGCTTGCTGGCGGTCCTCGCGGACATCGAACGCAATTTCACGACGTGGCGTCAGCGCCACGCCCAGATGGCGATGCGGATGATCGGCACCCGGATCGGCACCGGCGGCACTTCGGGTCACGAATATCTCGACCGGGCGGCCGAGCGTCACAGGGTCTTCGCGGACCTCTCGGCTCTCGCGAGCTTCTTCATTCCCCGGTCGGCGCTTCCCAAGCTTCCTGCCGAAGTGAGGAGCCGGATGGGATTCGAGTTCAACTCTCGGCGATGACCTTCAGCTCGATGGAAATCGGAACTGGGAGCGCGACGACGCCCACGGTCGTTCTCGTCGGCCGGATCGTCTCGAAGAATTCACCGTAGACCCGATTGAACGCGGCGAAGTCGCGGTCGATGTCGGTCAGAAAAACGGTGACGTCGACCACCTTCTCGAGCGAGCTCCCCGCGTCCTCGAGGATCGCCTGGACGTTCTCAATACACGCGCGCGTCTGCGCCTCGATGCCCTCGGGAATCTGTTCGGTTTCCCGATGCCGCGGGCCGATCCCGGAAAGGAAGAGCAGATTCCCGACCCGGCGCGCGTGCGGATAAGGACCGAGAGGGCGCGGCGCGCGCGAGGAAACGACGGAATTCACGCCGATATACTACTTGCGCGAGGTCGCCATGGAATCGAAGGCGCTGAATTTCAAGAAGTGGATCGACGAGCACCGGAACGACCTCAAGCCCCCGGTGGGCAACAAGAAGGTCTTCGAAGAAGACGACTTCATCGTCATGGTCGTCGGCGGACCGAACAACCGCAAGGACTACCACATCGACGAGGGACCCGAGTTCTTCTATCAGCTCGAAGGCGAGATGGTCCTGAAGACGATCCAGGGCGGGAAGGTCGTGGACGTCCCGATTCGCGCCGGCGAGATCTTCCTCCTTCCGCCGCGCGTCCCGCATTCGCCGCAGCGGATGCCGAATTCGGTGGGTCTCGTGGTCGAGCGCAAGCGCCTCCCGCACGAGAAGGACGGGCTCCAGTGGTATTGCGACAACTGCACTTCCCTGCTGTACGAAGAGTTCTTCACGCTCCACAACGTCGAAAAGGATTTCCCGCCGATCTTCGATCGGTTCTTCGGCGACGAGAAGAACCGCACGTGCAAGCGCTGCGGCGCGGTGATGCCGGCGCCGCCTGCGCCCGGCGCCTGACTTGCTGAAGATCGACGTCCACACTCACATCCTTCCCGAGAGGCTGCCCGACTTCCATCAGCGGAACGTGCCGGGTGGCGAACGGTTCGTTCAAATCGAGCATCACGCGCCCGGCCGCGCGCGCTTGATGATCAACGGTTCCGTGTTCCGCGAGATCGAAGCGAACAACTGGGACGCCCAGGTTCGGCTGGGGGAATGCGACGCGGCGGGCGTCGGCGTGCAGGTCCTCTCGACGGTGCCGGTGATGTTCAGCTACTGGGCACAGCCCGATCTCGCGCTCGAGCTCGCGCGGTATCTCAACGACCACATCGCCGGGGTCGTCGCCGCGCACCCGGCGCGGTTCGCCGGTCTCGGCACGATCCCGATGCAGAGCCCGGATCTCGCGATCCGGGAGCTCGAGCGCTGCGTGCGGGAGCTCGGGCTCTCGGGCGTCGAGATCGGCTCGAACGTCAACGGAGCAAATCTCGACAGCCCGGAGCTCTTTCCGGTTTTCGAGGCGGCCGCGTCGCTGAACGCCGCCGTCTTCGTCCACCCGTGGGAGATGGCCGGCCGGGATCGGATGACGCGCTACTGGCTCCCCTGGCTCGTCGGGATGCCGGCCGAGACGTCGCTCGCGATCTGCTCGCTCATCTTCGGCGGAGTGCTGGAGAGATTGCCGTCCCTGCGGATCGGATTCGCGCACGCCGGCGGCGCCTTTCCGGCGACGATCGGGCGAATCGCCCACGGATTCGACGTGAGGCCCGACCTGTGCGCGGTTTCCAACGACGTTTCGCCGCGCGAGTATTTGAAGCGGATCTATCTCGACTCGCTCGTGCACGATCCCCTGATGCTGCGCTACCTCGTGGACCTGATGGGACCCGAGCGGATCGCCCTCGGCAGCGACTATCCCTACCCGCTCGGCGAGGCGCGCGCGGGAGCGCTGATCGACTCGTGCGGATTCCCGGAGGAGACTCGCGCGCGGCTGCTGCACGGCACGGCGCTCGAGTGGCTCGATCTTCCCGCGGCACGCTTCGGCGGGGCGGCTTCTCGTTCGTGAACGAGCCGAACGGGTCTTTCCAGCCCGGACACGATTTCGCGGTCGCCCTGGATAGAGCCGACCCGCTCGCGCGCTTCCGCGACGAATTCCACGTTCCCAGGAGCGAGACCGGGGAAGAGGAAATCTATTTCGCCGGCAACTCGCTGGGACTCCTCCCCAAGAGAGCTCCGAAGTACATCGACGAAGAGCTGGAGAAGTGGAAGCGGCTCGCCGTCAAGGCGCATTTCTCGGGGGAGAACTCGTGGATGCCGTACCACGAGCTCCTCGCGGAGGCGATGGCGAAGCTGGTGGGCGCATCGGCCTCCATGAGCGAAGTCGTGACGATGAACTCGCTCACCGTCAACCTCCACCTGATGATGGCGAGCTTCTACCGGCCGACCCGCGAGCGGCATCGCATGCTCATCGAGGAGCACGCGTTCCCCTCGGACGACTATGCGGTCGAGTCGCAGGCCGTTTTCCACGGCTTCGACCCGGCCGAGGCGCTCGTGCGGCTCTCGCCCGGAACGGGGAAGCACTCGATCGACATCGACGACGTCGCCGATTTCCTCGAGCGCGAAGGCGAGTCGATCGCCCTGGTCCTGCTTCCGGGAGTCCAGTACTACACGGGCCAGGCATTCGAGATCGAAGCGATCACGCAGCTCGCGCACGCGAAGGGATGCGTCGTCGGCTTCGACCTGGCTCACGCGGCGGGGAACCTGGTCCTCTCCCTCCACGATTGGAACGTGGACTTCGCCGTGTGGTGCACGTACAAGTACCTGAACTCGGGACCGGGCTCGGTGGGCGGCTGCTTCGTCCACGATCGGCACGGCTACGGCGTGTCGCGGGATCTGCCGCGGCTCGCCGGCTGGTGGGGACACGACAAGGAGTCGCGCTTCCGAATGGAGCCCGGATTTCGGCCGATCCCCGGCGCGGAGGGATGGCAGCTCTCGAACCCTCCGATCCTCTCGCTCGCGGCGATTCGAGCTTCGCTCGACGTCTTCATGGAAGCGGGGGGAATGGAGCCGCTGCGGGAAAAATCTCTGCGCTTGACGGCCTACCTCGAATGGCTGCTGCAGCGGGAGCTCGGCGATTCGGTCGAAATCCTCACTCCGAAAGATCCGCGCCGGAGGGGATGCCAGCTCTCCATGCGTGTGAAGGCGCAGTCGCAGTCCCACTCGCGTTCAAGCGGCCCCGGAAGAACCGTCTTCGAAAAGCTCGAAGCATCCGGCGTCACCTGCGACTGGCGCGAGCCGGACGTGATTCGGGCGGCGCCCGTCCCCCTCTACAACCGATACGAAGAGGTGTATCGCTTCGTCGAGACTCTCCGGAACGCGTTGTGACACGGAGGAGAACACCGCGCGACACGCCGGAGATCACGCTCGTCGGCGCCGGTCTTGCCGGCTCGCTCCTCGCGATCTTCCTGGTGAAGCGCGGGTATCGCGTGACGATCCTCGAGCGGCGCACCGATCCCCGGAAGGCGGCGGCGCATCCAGCCGGGCGCTCGATCAACCTGGCGCTCGCCAATCGCGGCATCGCGGCGCTCGAAGAGGCCGGCGTGATGGAGAGCGTCCGAGCCGCGCTCATTCCGATGGCCGGGAGGATGCTGCACGACGAGGAGGGACGGCTCAAGCTGATTCCCTACGGCAACAAGCCGCATGAAGTCATCTATTCGGTCTCGCGCGCGGGCTTGAACGCGCTTCTCCTGGATGCCGCCGAATCGACGGGCCGGGTTTCGGTGCGCTTCGAAGCGACGGTCCGCGGCGTCGATTTCGCGGGCCGCCAGGCGCGCTTCGTCTCCGGGGAGGATCCCGAGCGGCAAACACAAGCGACCCCGTACGACGTCCTGATCGGGACGGACGGAAGCGCGTCGGCGGTCCGCGCGGCGATCCTGGAACGGACCGATGGACGGCTCGACGAGCAGCCGCTCGGCCACGGGTACAAGGAGCTCTCGATCCCAGCGGCGCCGGACGGCGAATTTCGGATGGAGAAGAACGCTCTGCACATCTGGCCGCGAGGCGAATACATGCTGATCGCGCTCCCCAACGCGGACGGCAGCTTCACCGCGACGCTGTTCCTGCCGAATCGCGGAGACGAGAGCTTCGAGGCTCTGACGACGCCCGAGGCCGTCCTCGCGCTCTTCCAGCGCCGATTCGCCGATGCGATTCCGCTGATGCCCACGCTCGTCGAGGACTTCTTCGGGAATCCCGCAGGCCACCTGGAGACGATCCGCTGCGAGCCCTGGTCGTTCGAGGATCAGGCGCTCGTTTTGGGCGATGCGGCGCACGCGATCGTTCCTTTTCACGGGCAGGGCATGAACGCGGCGTTCGAGGATTGCAGCGACTTCGATCGATGTCTGCTACAGGGCGCCCCGGACCGCCCATGGAACGAGGTCTTCGCGGAATTCGAAAAGCTTCGCCGGCCCAACACCGACGCGATCGCCGACATGGCCCTGGAAAACTACGTCGAGATGCGGTCGACGGTCCGGGAGCCGAAGTTTCAGTTGAAGAAGGACCTTTCCTTCCACCTGGAGGAGAGGCACCCTGGCAGGTTCATTCCCCGCTATTCGATGGTGATGTTCCACACCCTTCCGTACGCCGAGGCGAAGCGGCGGGGCGCGATCCAGGAGGAAATCTTGGACGAGCTGACGAGCCGGGAAGCGAGCCTCGATGAGATCGACCTCGCGCGCGCCGACCGGCTGATCTCCGAGCGGCTGGGGACTGTTTAATCGCGCGGAATCGGAGGTCGGGCCTCCCCGCATCCTCGCTTCCTCGCGAGTTACAATCGCTATGTTCGGAGCGTGACGGAAGGACCGACTAAAGGGAAGAGGGCGCGTGGCACTCTGAGGGGGAGGAGGGAGGCCATGCGAGAGGGTTTGCGGTTGGCGGAGGGGTCGGAAGTTTTCCTGGGGCTGGACATCTCCAAGACGTCGTGGCACGTGACGGCGCGATCGTGCGGAGAGACGCTGTTGAGCGCGAGTTTTCCGCCGAAGCGTGAGGCGCTCCAGGGCCTGCTGCAACGGTTGGACGGATGCCGGGTTCACAGCGTGTACGAGACAGGGCCGTTCGGATACGGGCTGCACGACTGGCTTCGATCGCGTCAGGTGGACTCGATGGTGGTGTCGGCGGCGCACGTGCCGGGAGAGATTGGCAATCGGGTGAAGACGGATCGGCGAGACGGCTTTAAGCTGGCGCGGACTCTGGAGGCAGGATTGCTTCGGCCGATCTTCGTTCCGGAAGCCCGTCAACGCGCAGACCGCGAGCTGGTGCGGCAGCGTCATCGGGTGCAGCGGGACCGCTGCGCGGCGATGGTGCGCATCAAGTCGTTCTTCCTGACGTACGACGTGGAGGTTCCGGAAGAGGCGGGAGCCCACTGGAGCGGTGACTTCGAGGCCTGGCTGCGAGGGTTGGGGCTCGAGGATCCTTCGCTGCAACGGGTCCTCGAGGAGCTGCGTGGCCTCTATTTTGACCTGGACGCCCGCGTTGACGCATTGACGAAAGAGCTTCGGCAGATGGCGAAGTCCGCCGACTACGCGCCGATGGTGGAGCTGCTGTCCAGCGTTCCGGGGATCGGATGGCTCTCGGCGCTGACGCTGGTCGTGGAGATCGTAGACTTCGGCCGCTTCTCCGACGGAGAGGCGTTGAGTTCCTACGTGGGCGTGACTCCCGCGGAGCACTCCAGCGGCGATCGGATCCGGCACGGGCACATCACCCGGCAGGGCAACCCGGTCGTTCGCAGCGTTCTGGTCGAGAGCTCCTGGATCCTCATCGGAAAGGACCCGGAGATGCGCCGCTTCTACGACCGGATCAAGGCCCGCCGCGGCGGCAAGCGCGCGATTGTTGCCGTCGCACGAAAGCTCTGCCATCGACTTCTCGCCATCGCTCACAGCGGTCAGCCTTATCGCGTCAACTTCAGTCACACGAAGGAGAACTGAGTTCCCGGCGGGCGATCGAGACTCTCCCCGGACGCGGCGACCGCGTGGTCAGTCGTGACCCTCGTACGGTCGCAAATTCATGCTGCGGCGCTGCACCGGACCCGAATAAACGACCTGTGGCAAAGACCACGAATAGGATGCTGAAGCTCCTCGCCCTACCGGCTTGACATCAGACATAGGAGGACTGACCCATGATGTTCTCCCGGCTGATCGTTTGTCCCGCGCAGTTCTTCCACTGCCGTGCTGGTTGAACCAACCCTCACCCCAGCCCTCTCCCCCGGCGCGCGGGGAGAGGGAGTAGCGGCGCGATCGCATCCGCGTCAGTGAACTAAGATGCTCCCCAAAAACCTTGGAACTGCAGGCGAACTCAACAGGAGGGGAAATGAACCCGAAGACCACTCTGGCGGCTCTGGTCGGGCTTTGCGTGGGCGTGGCGATCTGCCTTGCGGCGGACGCCAACATCGGCACCTGGAAGCTGAACGAGGCGAAATCGAAGTACGCCCCCGGTTCGCCGAAGAACCACACCGTCGTCTACGTGGCCGCGGGAGACAGCGTGAAGGTCATCGTGGATGGCGTGTCCGACGGCAAACCCGTCCATAACGAGTGGACGGGCAAGTACGACGGCAAGGACTACCCCGTCACCGGCGATCCGAACTACGACTCGCGGTCCTATACGACCGTCGACGAGCGCACGGTCGATTTGAATACCAAGAAGGCCGGCAAGGTGATGACAACAGGCCGTATCGTGGTAGCCGCGGACGGAAAGTCCCGCACCCTGACGACGACGACGACGGATGCGTCCGGGAAAAAGACGACGAACGTCTTCGTGTACGACAAGCAGTAAACCCCGCCCGACACTCCCACCTCTCCCCGAGCACGGGAGATGGTGGGGTGTGATGGGGCAGGCGGTCCCCTTCCTCGAGCCGATAGAATCTCCGCCGCCTCGCGCACTTTGAGCCTTTCTTGCGGCGATTCGGCGCGCTATTTACCGCGCTTTCGCTTCCGGGGTGGTGAGCCGGCCTTTCGAGCGCCTGAGGCCGCCCTTCTCGGCCCCGCCGACGGCCGGACAAGGCCGAGCCGGATCAATCGTTCGGCGAGCGCGTAGATGTCGTCCCGGGCTCTTTCACGCCGAAGTCCCGCCGCGACCACGAATACCTTTCGCAGGTCGGTCGAGACGGAGAAAATGACTCGGTGCCGCTGGCCGATCGCCCTCAGTGTTCGAAAACCCAGGAGCCCTTCGCGCAACGCCTTTCCCTGCTTTTCAGGCTCCGCCGCCAATC
This sequence comes from Thermoanaerobaculia bacterium, assembly GCA_038203955.1. GTDB lineage: Bacteria > Acidobacteriota > Thermoanaerobaculia > UBA5066 > Gp7-AA6 > JALYUA01. Next base: position 11,639 of record JBBRDK010000081.1, read on the forward strand.
GCTTCGACGCATCGTAAAGCTGTTGCTGGATACGACGGTCGCCGACCTGCTCCAGCATTTCCACCGCCGTCTCGGTCCAGAGAACCTCGTAGGCGGGGCCTGACGTCACCGGCGGAGGCCGAGTCGTTCAGCGACTTCGCCGAGGGAATGGACGCGACCAGCCTGGATGTCGGAGAGGCTTTTGCGGAGAGCTTCCGCGGCCTCGGGGTCGGACAGGACGTCCAGAGTTTCGATCAGAGAGTCGTAGAGCTCCGCTGAAAGAAGAGCCAACGCGGGCTTTCCGCGATTGGTGATCCGCACAACCGTCTCGGGACGCGCCTGAAGCTCCCGATTCAGACCCGAGAGTTTTTCCCGCGCCTCCATCAATGCGAGCTCAACCATGGATACCTCCGTACGAATAACCGTACGAATACTAGTACGTTTTGAGGTACTCGTCAAAACATGGCCTGACCGTCGGGCTGCGGGAAGCGTCGCATTGACGTGACGAGGGGAGCTCGCGTGAAGCCCGGTAGAATCGCGTCAATTCATGACACTCGAAGCCGGCAGCCGTCTCGGGCCCTACGAGATCGTGTCCCTTCTCGGCGCGGGAGGGATGGGAGAGGTGTTCCGGGCGCGCGATCCGCGCCTTGGCCGGGACGTGGCGATCAAGATCCTTCCGGGCTCCTTTTCGAACGACCCCGAGCGCCTGAAGCGGTTCGAGCAGGAGGCACGGGCGGCGGGAGTGCTCAACCATCCCAATGTGACCGCCGTTTTCGACATCGGCACGCACGAGGGCGCTCCCTATGTCGTGCAGGAGCTTCTCGAGGGCGAAACGCTGCGGGCCCGGCTTTCGGGCGGCGCGCTGCCGGTGCGCAAGGCGATCGAACAGGCGGTCCAGATCGCGCGCGGTCTCGCGGCGGCTCACGAGAAAGGGATCGTCCACCGGGACTTGAAGCCCGAGAACATCTTCGTGACGCGGGATGGCCGCGTGAAGATTCTCGACTTCGGCCTCGCGAAGCTGACGCAGTCGGAAACGCCGGGCGGCCAGCAGACGAACCTCCCCACCGCGACGGCGGGCACGGAGCCGGGCGTCGTGCTCGGGACGCTCGGCTACATGTCGCCCGAGCAGGTGAAGGGGAAGCCGGCGGACCAGCGCTCCGACATCTTTTCCTTCGGGGCGATCCTCCACGAAATGCTTTCGGGGACGCGCGCCTTCCACCGCGACTCGGCGGCGGAGACGATGTCGGCGATTCTGCGGGAAGAGCCGCCGGATCTCTCCGCGACGAACAAGAGCATCCAGCCGGGGCTCGAGCGGATCGTGCGTCACTGCCTCGAAAAGAATCCCGAGGAGCGGTTCCAGTCGGCGCGCGACATGGCGTTCGACCTCGAAGCCCTGTCAGGCTCGGGGTCGGAACACTCCGGATCCGCCGCCGCGGGAACCCCTGTGGGCGCCGGCCCGTCGGGAAAGAGGCGATTCCTTTCCGCCGGCCTCGCCGCGGCGATTCTGGCGTCGGTCCTCTCGCTCGCCGCGGGATATTTTGCCGGCAAGGGCCGCGGAACCACCGCGTCCGCGAAGTACCACCAGCTCACGTTTCGGCGGGGAACCGTCTGGTCGGCGCGCTTCGGGTCCGACGGGAAAACGATCCTCTACAGCGCCTCCTGGGATGGGAACCCGACGGAGATTTTCGTCGCGGCTCCCGAGAGCCCGGAGTCGCGGCCGCTCGGCTATCCCGGCGCCGACGTGCTCGGCGTCTCGGCTTCGGGCGACCTCGCGATGTCGCTGCACAGCTACATTTCGACGGAGTTCACGAGAACGGGGACTCTCGCGCGCACGAACGCGACCGGAGGCGGCGCTCCCCGCGAAATCCTCGAGGGCGTCGAGTTCGCCGACTGGCAGCCCGGCGGGAGCGATCTGGCGGTCGTGCGCACCGTCGCCGGAAAAGCGCGGTTGGAGTATCCGATCGGCAAGACACTTTACGAAACGCTCGGCTGGATCGGCAGCCCGCGCGTCGCCCCCGCCGGAGACCGGGTCGCTTTCATCGATCATCCACAGGCCGCGGACGACGGAGGGTTCGCCGCCGTCGTCGATCGCGCGGGAAAGAAGACGACACTCACGAAGCCTTTCGGGAGCGCGCAGGGTCTCGCCTGGTCGCCCGACGGGAGGGAGATCTGGTTTACCGCGGCGGAGATCGGCACGCGGTCGCTCTACGCCGTCTCCCTGTCCCGGAAGCTGCGCGCGGTGGCGGCGGTGACGGGATCATTAACCCTCCAGGACATTGCTCGAGACGGGCGTGTCCTGCTGATCGACGAGTTCCGCAGGCTCGGGCTGTCGGCCCTTCCGCCAGGACAGACGAAGGAGCGCGACCTTTCCTGGCTGGACTGGTCGCGGCCGAGCGGCCTCTCGCGGGACGGCCAGACGGTCATGTTCTACGAAGCGGGAGAGGGCGGCGGAGCCGGTTATTCGACCTACGTGCGCAAGATGGACGGCTCCCCCGCCGTTCGGCTTGGCGAAGGACAGGGCGCCGGTCTTTCGCCGGACGGCGCGTGGGCGACCTCCGTCGTGCGGAAGCTGACCGACCCGCGCCTGGTTCTCTACCCGACCGGCGCCGGGCAGGCGAGAATGCTCTCGGCCCCGGGCCTGCGCTTCACGGGAGGAGGCCGGTTCCTTCCGGACAGCCGGCACCTGATCGTCTCGGCGACCGAGCAGGGCCGTGGCAATCGCCTTTACCTGTTCGACATGGCAGCAGGCGACGGCGCGAAACCCCGGCCGATCACGGCGGAGAATACGCGCGCCCCCGGACCGGTCTCGAATGACGGATCACGTTTCGTGGCGGCCGGCCCCGACGGAAAGGGTCACATCTACTCGATCGCGACCGGTCAGGGGGCGCCGATCCCGGGAGTGGAAACGGGAGAGGTTTCCGCGGGCTGGACGGCAGATGATCGGTTTCTTTACGTCCAGAAACGGGGAGGGCCGTCCGCCCGCATCGACCGGCTCGATGTGGCGACGGGACATCGCGAGCCCTGGAAAGAGATCCTACCCGCGGACGCGGCCGGCGTCGTTCGAGTCTCCTCGGTCTTCATGGCGCCCGACGGATCGTTCTACGTGTACGCCTACTCACGCGTGCTGTCGAACGTCTTTCTCGTCGAGGGATTGAAGTGACCAGGAACCAGGCAGACGACCAGGGACCCTCGCGCCTCAGCGGACAGGTCCCGTTGTGCCTCACCGTGGTCCGGAACGCGGCAGCTGTCCACCGCCAGGCAGAGCGGATCTAGGCCAACTCCAGCGCGATCGCAAGCGCGCGGTTGAGCTCCCGGAGCCTGGAACCAGAGAGTGCACCGACGTAGTCCGTCAGGACTTCCTTCGCCAGGCTCACGAGCTCGTCGCAATGAACGGCGCTGTCTTGTCAAGGATTTCAAGTCCAGAGTCACTACAACCTCACCTCGTGGTCAAAATCAGGGACGCCATTTTGGAGGGTGCTCGGGTCGGCGCACGCGCGCCGGGGCGGCGGTATATTGCGCGCGGAGGGGCCCATGAGAAATGCAGCGAACACGGTCCTGTTCCTGTTCTGTTTGACGCTTCCCGTGACGGCGTTCGGTCAGGCAACTGCGCCGGCCCCGGCGGCGGCAGCGGCCCCGACCTTTCAGTCGGATTGGACTTCGGACGTCGAATTCGTCGGCAAGAGGCTCGTCGATCTCTCCAACGCCGTTCCAGCGGACAAGTACGGCTGGCGGCCGGCTCCGGGAGTCCGGTCGGTGAGCGAGGTCTACATGCACGTGACGGGCGCGAATTACATGCTTCCCTCGCTGGTGGGAGGCAAGATGCCCGACGGATTCGACCGGACCATGGAGACGAAGGTCACGGACAAGGCCAAAGTCATGGACTGGCTCAAGAAGTCGATCGAGAACGCGAAGGCGGTCGGCGGCGGCTTGTCGAATGCCGACCTCGACAAGAAGGTCTCGGTTCCCTTCCTGGGCGGGCGCGAATTGACGGAGCGGCGCATCCTGATGATCGTGCAGACGCACCTGCACGAGCACCTCGGCCAGTCGATTGCCTATGCCCGATCCGTCGGCGTCACGCCCCCGTGGTCGGAGGCAGAGCAGGCTCCGCCGGCGAAAAAGTAGCGCGCTCGGGCGTTCAACGCCGCTTTCGGCTCGCCGCCGCCTTGCGCACCGTTCCGGCGGCGGGCCTCGTTCCAGGTCCCGTGGTGCCCCGATTCGGCCTGTTGAGTGCCAGATCCCTGTTCGACTGAAGATTCATCCAGAACTGCGGCGTCGTTCCGAGCGCCAGCGCGAACTTCCAGGCCGTGTCGGCTGTCACGCCTCGCTTTCCCTTCGCGATCTCATTCACTCGCTGGAGGGGAATCCCGAGCCGCCTGGCGAAAGCGGCCTGAGTCTCGCCCGCCGGTTTCAGGAATTCCTCGACCAGCATCACCCCCGGATGCGTCGGGATGCGCCTCTCTGGAAGCATCGCTTTCTCCCATTCTCGACTAGTGGTGGCCAGCCCGCTTATACCGTCTGAAGCTGAGCGGCGAACTTCTCCAACAGCAGTACATCCTGGGAAGCCAGCCGTCGGGGGGACTGGAGCGCCCGGCCGATCTCCGCGCCTGACAAGTTCAGTCGCCGACCAGTCGAGAATTCGAACTGGTGTAGCAGATGGGCGAAGTCCGGTTGTCCGTTCAGTTGGAATTCGACCGCTGTTTCCGGATTCCCGTAGATGCCGAATTTTCTTTTTGTCGACGTTCGCTCGCTCGCCGCTCGTAAAACGTCCAACCGTTGGAGAAGACACCATTCGCCGCGTTCCGCTTGCGCTTTGACTACGAGCCAAATCCGGTCGCCCGACGAAATCCTGTTCCAGAGCCATGCACGGTTTGTCCACCATTCATTTCGTAGAGGCCTGCGACCACCGTTTTCTTCCCAGAACGTCTTCCAGTAGAGCAGGTAGTGGTCCAAAGTCACACCAGCGTATCCCCGATCTCGGCCTCGAAGGTCGGACCCGCCGAGCAGCTGAGACAGCGGCACTGGTCCGATGCGTA
>JBBRDK010000082.1:0-16564 GCA_038203955.1 Thermoanaerobaculia bacterium
CCGAGCGTCCCGGCCATGACGTCGCCCTTGTTGATCTTCGCCATGCGCCCGGAGACGAGCTCGAGCCGGTCGTAGACGCTCTTTTCCATCAGCGCGCGGACGGCGAGCACGTTGCCCTCCTTCGCCTCGATGTGCGGCGAGATCTCGACCTCGCGCGGCAGCCCGAGCCGGGCCGTCGACGAGGCGATCTTGTCGAGGATCATCGTCACGAGGGTTCCTTTCCCGCGAGCGCGAACAGCCGGCCCGGGAGGGCGAGCGTCTTGCCGACCCCCTGGGCCTCGGCCGGCGCGAGATACGCGTTCGATTCGCCGTACCGGACGAGCTCCGGCCGCATGAGAGAGAAGTCGCTGCGCACGCCGGCGATCTCGAACCGGCCGGGCGTGAAGCGCAGGCGCGCCTCCCCCGTCACGCGGTCCTGGCTGGCCGCGAGAAAGGCGGCGGCGTCCGCCGCCGCGGGCTCGAAGGCGAGGCCCTCGTGCAGCAGCCGGCCGTACGTCTCGGCGACGAGCGCCTTCAGCTGCCGCTGCTCCTTCGTCAGCACGAGCTTCTCCAGCTCGCCGTGCGCCGCGATGAGCGCGAGCGCGGCCGGCGCCTCGAACGCGATGCGGCCCTTGGCGCCGAGGATCGTGTCGCCCAGATGGATCCCCCGCCCGGCGGCATAGCGGCGCCCGGCGGCGTTCAGCTTCTCGATCAGGACGAGCGGGTTCAAGCGGGTCCCGTCGAGCGATACCGGACGGCCTCTCTCGAAGGCCACGACGATCTCGCGGGCGCGTTTCGGAGCGCGCGAGAGCGTGTTGCCGGGATACAGGTCCTCGGAAGGCATGGCCCAGGAGTCGTGCGTCTCGCCGCCTCCGATGGTGGTCCCCCACAGGCCCTCGTTGACGGAGTAGCGCGTCGTCTTCGGCGGGATCGTCACGCCGGCGGACGCGAGCACGGCGGTCTCGTCTTCGCGGGAGAGGCCGCTGTCGCGAATGGGAGCGCGCACCTCGACGTCGGGGGCGAGCACGCGAAGCGCGGCGTCGAAGCGGAACTGGTCGTTGCCGGCCGACGTCGAGCCGTGGACGATGACCGAGGCGCGGACCCGGCGCGCGTACGCGGCGACCGCTTCCGCCTGCACCGCGCGTTCCGCGGCGACGGAGAGCGGGTAGACGCCCCCGCGCAGCACATTGCCGAAGAGAAGCGGCAGCGCGTAGCGCTCGAAGACGTCGCGCCGGCCGTCGATGAAGACGTGCTTCTCGACCCGGGCCGCCTTCGCGCGGGCGGCGATCGCGCGCCGCTCGGCCGCGGAAAACCCGCCGGTGTCGACGGTCACGGCGTGGACGCGCGCGCCTTCCTGGCGCAGAACGACCGCGCAATAGGTGGTATCGAGACCACCGGAAAAGGCAAGACACACGACCGGCATGCGGCGTTTCATCGGCGACGGGCTGTGGGGGATTCTACGGGACTAGAGCGCCGCCGCCATGGAGGGAATCCTCCTGGCGCGCGGGCGCGGCGAAGCCAACCTCGCGAGGCGGGGCAGGGAGAGCGGAGCGGCGAGGTTCGCGTTCATCGGTCCGTTACGTTGCGGCAAGCAGGGGGGCTTGTCAAGAATTTTTTCGGGCTGTCGGCCCGGCCCGCTCCCTCCTGGCTGAGAGCTGACAGCTGACAGCTTGGCGCCTCACTGCTCCACGCAGGGCTTCACGGTGATCGAGTTCTCCCAGTTGTCGCCGCGGCGCTGCTCCTGCACGCGGAACGCCTTCCGGAACGTCGATCCGGATGCGAGCGACTTCGTCGTCCGGTAAATCTCGATCGAGCTGCCGATGTCGACCGCCTGCGGAACGGACAGGCCCGCGATCGGCTCGAACCCTCCGCGCGTCGCCGGCGAGGACTCCTCCGCCCGCGATAGGCGGAACGTCTCGTCGCCCCCGTTGATGAAGCGGGCGGTGACGGTGAAGTCCTGGCCCTCGACCGCCTCCTCCGGGTTCATGCGGATCTGGATCGAGATGCGGCCGCTGTCGGGGCGGGCGGGCTTCAGCGCCGTTCCGGAAAAACCGGCGGGGACCTCCTGCGTCGCGCCCTGGGCGAACGCGGTCCTTCCGATCTCGGTGCAGAAGTGGATCTTCGGCCGGTTTGGATTCGACTCCGCGGCAGGAGCTCCCGTGGAGCGCGCGACCCTCGGCGGCTCGGGCGCCGGCGGCCGCTTCTCGCGCGCCGCGTCCGCGCGTTTCTCGGCAGGCCTCGCCGTCGGGAGGGTCGCGGGCGCGCGCTCCTCCGCGACCGGAGCCGCGACGGCGGGGGGAGGGCTCGGCAGCGCGGCCGAGGCGAGCGGAGGCGCGGCGGTCGGCGGGATGGGAGCCGCCGCGGCGGCGGCCCGCGCGGGCGCTGAGGTCGCGGCGGGAGCGAGGGGCGCGGCCGCGCGCCGGTCGCGGTTCATCCACCCGGACACGACGATGCCGAGGACCACCAGGACCGCGGCCCCGACGGCGACGGCGGCGTAGCCCGCGATCGAGGAGCGCCGGCCGTCCCTCTCGAAGTTCCGCGCGTCCGTCGCGACGGTCTTCGCCTGCGCTCCCGCGTAGCCGCCGGGCCCCGATCCGCCGGACGGCGTCGAGTCGCCGCTCCACCCGGAGAGCGTCCGCTGCACCTTCATGTCCGTCGCCTCGAGAGGGCGGACGGAGACCTCGGAGACGCGGAACTTCGACTGCAGGGTCTTCTGGAGGCTCGCGCCCGCGGGATTCTGGGCGAGGGCTGCGGCGCGCACGAACTCGACCGCTGTCTTGACGTAGGTGCTGACCTCGTCCGGGTCCTTCGCGCCGACGACCTGCGGCGGGAGCGCGCCGAGCGCCTTCGCGAACTCCTGCGCGCTCTGCCACCGGTCGTCCGGATTCTTCTGGAGCGCCTTCAGGAGGATCTCCCGCAGCGCCGCGGGGACTCTCCCGCCCGGATCGCTCTTCGAGAACGGCATCGGCGGCTTCTGCAGGCGGGCCGTCAGGATGTCCTGGAGGCTCCCGCCGCCGTACGGGCACACGCCGGTCAGCGCCTCGTACAGGACCACGGCGAACGAGAAGAGATCGCTCCGGCCGTCGATCGCGCTCGAGGTGGCCTTCTTCGTCAACTGCTCCGGCGAGGAGTAACGGAGCTTTCCGATGAACTCGTCGGCCGCGGTCAGCTGCTCCTGCTCCTCCGCGCGCGCTAGCTTCGCGATCCCGAGGTCGATCAGCTTGGCCTGGAGCGCGCCGTCCTCCTCCTGCATCATCATCACGTTGTCCGGCGAGATGTCCCGGTGGACGATCCCCTTCCGGTGCAGGTAATCGAGGGCCGAGAGGCTCTGGCCCGCGAGGTGCATCGCCAGCGGGATCGGGAGCGGACCGCAGTGGCGGATCATGTCGCGCAGGTTGATGCCGTCGATGAACTCCATCACCATGAAGGCGGTGCCTTCGTCGTCGACGAAGAAGTCGTAGAAGCCGACGATGTTCCCGTGCTTCAGGCGCGTGGCCATCTGCGCCTCGCGCAGGAACCGCTTGCGCTGGTCCGCGCTCTCGGCGACTTCCGGCCGCATGACCTTGATGATGCGGATCTCGTCGAGCAGGCGGTGGCGCACCATGTAGATGGCGCCCATGCCGCCTTCGCGGATCTTCCCCAGGACTTCGTACTTGCCGTCGAACGATCCGGGAGTCGAGCTCATCCGGGGCACCCCGCCGCGAATTGAGGAATTGTGTTCGCGACAAATATACGCGACCAGAGCGACCCGCTTGTCATCGCGCATCCTTTGAATGAGAATCGCCGCGAGAACCCGGAAATCCAGCCCGCGAACGGAGGTCCATTGCCCGGAGCGCAGCCCGCGTCCACGCGGCCAGGCGAGGTCGGGCGCGCGCTCGAGGTCGCGGTCGATTCCCTCCGAACCGATCGCGTTCGAACGCGCGCCGCTCTCGTCGCGCTCGCGCTCGCCATGGCTATCGTGGTGTGCCTGACGACCCTCGTGGAACGGGGACGCGCCGCGACGATCCGGTCCCTCGAACGCGCCGGCCTGAAAAACATTTACCTCGTCCACCGGCCGGGCGCCGGGGCGGAGGAGGGACGCGGTCTCGGATTCGACGACGTGGAGCGGCTCCGCGCCGTCCTTCCCGTTCGCGCGGCCGTCGGCGTCCGCATGTCGCGTCACACCGTCCTCGCGTCCGGCGCGCCGTTCGAAGCGCCGCTGTACGCGGTCTCGGGTCCCGCCGCCGCGCTCTTCTCGACACGCGTCCGCGCGGGCCGTTCTCTGGGCGAGCTGGATCTGGCCCGGAAGTCGCCGTACTGCGTGATCGGAAGCTCCGTCGCGCGGACCGCAAAACTCTCCTCCCCCGTCGGCAGCGTGCTCGCCGTCGGGACCCGGACCTACGAGATCGTGGGCGAGCTCGCCCCCGCGGCTGTCGAGGGGGCCTCCGCCGGCGAGCTGCCCTCCTTCGACTGGAATCGCGCGATCGTCGTTCCGCTGGGCGCGGAGCCGGAGCCCGCGCCGGAGCCCGACGGGCGCTACCCTCTCGACGTCGCGGTGCTGGCGTTCTCTTCCGTCGCGGAGGCCGACGCCGCCGCGGCCGCCGCGCCGCGCATCGATCCGTCGCGCTGCGGCGTCGGAGGTCCGGTCCGCGTCGCGTCGCCGATCCAGACCCTGCGGCAGTACCGGCAAACGAGAGGCACCTTCGACCGCATCGTGCTGGTGGTGGGGTTGTTGACGGCCGCGTCCGCGGTGCTCGGCATCTCGAATCTTCTCTCCGCGTCGGTGCTCGCCCGCCGGAAGGAGATCGGCCTGCGCCGCGCGGTCGGTGCGCGGACCCGCGACATCGTTCTCCAGTTCCGGCTCGAGGCGGCCCTGCTGGGCGCGCTCGGGGGCGGTGCGGGGCTCTTCGCGGGATGGCTGATCGGCCTCGCGAGCGTCGATCGCTCGGCCGGCGGCTCGTCGCTGTCCCTGCTCTCCTTCTCCGCCCTCGCGATCGCGTGCGTCGCGGCCGGCGTGATCACCGGGATCCGCCCGTCTCGACGCGCCGCCCGCATCGATCCGGCGGCCGCGCTCCGGGAAGGCTGAGGCGGGACGCTGTTCGCCCTCCCGGGCCAGCGAGGGTTTCGCGCGGCGCACCCGGCCGCCGCCGCCCTCGCGTTCGTGGCGTCGCTCGCCATCCCGTCGCCTCTGCCCGCCCAGGAGCCGTCCTCTCCGGCGACGCCTCTGCTGACGATCGGCGAGGCCCTGCGGGCGGCGCTGCAGCGCAACCCGGACCTGTTGAACGGGCAGGACGCGCTTCTCTCGGCGCGTTTTGCCGAGCGCGGAGTCGCCGCCGGCTTTCTTCCTCAGGCCGTGCCGTTCTTCCAGCTGGACCGCAGCCGCAACTCCGGCGTGCGCAGCGAGACCTATGGCGTCATCGCGTTCGAGCAATTCCCGTTCGGAACGCGCCTCGAAGCGGAGGCGAGCGTCAACCGGAACCCGGGCGATTTCCCGGAAACTCCCTACGCCTCCGACTACCGCTTGACGCTGACGCAGCCGCTCCTCGGGGGCGCGGATCCGGCGGTCACGGCCGAGCCTCTGCGCCAGGCGCGGCGGTCGACGTCCGGGCAGGAGCGCGCCGTCGAGGTCGTGCGGCGCCGCGCCGTCCTCGCGATCTACGCCGCGTACCTGGGCCTCGCGCGGCAGGAGGATGCGCTGCGCTTCGAGACCGAGCGCGTCGAGCGAGCGCGGAAGCTCACGGAATTCTCGCGCGCGCGGTTCTCCGCGGGCAGCGTGTCGAAGCTGGACGTCCTGCGCGCCGAGCAGCAGGAAGCGCTGGCGGTCGTGACGCGCAACGACGCGGAGAACCTCGTCGAGGATTTCCGCGACTCCCTGCGGCGGGCCGCCGGTCTCGCGCCGGACCTCCGGTTCTCGATCGCCGCGCCCTCCGAGCTTCCGGCGGGTGAAATGGATCCAGGGACCGCCGCCGCGGAGGTCGCCGACCGGCGGCCGGAGGCGCGCGAGGTGAGAGACGGCGTTGTGGACGCGGAGTTTGCCGTCCGCATCGCGAAAAGCCTCGAGCTGCCCTCGCTCGACGGCGTCCTGACCTACGAGGCGGCGGCGTCGAGCGGCAGCGCCGGCGACGCGCTGCGCCCCCGCAACCCGGCTCTGCTCTTCGGCCTTCGATCCCGCTACGGCCTGAACTCGACCGCGCTCCACGCCCGGAGGCGCGAGGCGGAGATCGCCCTCGCGACGAGGAAGCGCAACTACCAGCTGTTCGTGGACGACCTCGTCCGGGAGGTCCGCCGGGCGTACCGGCGGCTCGACGCGCTCCGCCGCAACTGGGAGATCGCCGCCCAGAACATGCGCGCGGCGCAGCTGCAGGTCGAGGTGGCGCAGTTGCGCTTCGAAAAGGGGTTGTCGGACAATTTCAACGTGGTCGACGCCGAGACGCTCTACAACTCCGCCCGGCTGTACGAGCTCGATTCGCGGTTCAACATCCTTCTCGCGCGCCTCGACTGCCTGTTTGCGGCGGGGCGGCTCGACGTGCTGCCTTTTCTGCAGCAGCCATGAGCGCCCCGGCTATGAAGCAGCCGTGACCGGCTCGGGGCAGCCATGACCCGCTTGGATATGTTGCCGCGATGAGCGCCCGCGCCTCCAGTGCTCGATCCCTGGCCCTTCTCGTGGCGGCCGCCCGCGAGGCGCGTCGGCGCGTGCTGCGCCGGCCGGGGCTGTCCGCCGCGGCGGCAGCGGCGGCCGTGTTACTCCTACTCTGGGGCGCCGCGCGCCTGACCGCCCATCGCGGGCGCGACGACGTTGTGGTGCGGCGAGGAACGCTCGAGCCCTCCGTCGCGCTCGTCGGCGCTTTGGCGCCCGAGCGGTCCGATTCCTACGGCGCTATCGTGCCCGGCGTCGAGGTCAAGATCCTGTGGCTGGCTCAGGAGGGATCGCTGGTGCGGGCCGGCGACCGGCTGATCGAGTTCGATCCCGCCCCGTTTCAGAAGGACCTCGACACGGCGCGGGCGCGCGCGCGCGAGCTCTCCGGCGAGGCGGACCAGGCGAGGCTGGCGCGCGACGCGGTCAAGCTCAAGAACACCGCCGGGGTGCATGAGAAGCAGACGTCGGCGCAGGACTCCGCGCGCGACTTCGACGCCGTCGTCAACACGACCGCGCCGCTGACCGCGCAGGAGTCGCTGCACGAGGTGGAGCAGCGGGAGAGGGCGCTCGAAGAGGCCGACACGAGGCTCGCGGGGCTCGAGAAGTTCGTCGCGCAGGGATACATCTCTCAGGAGGAGTACCGGGCCGCGAAGACGCGGCGCGATCAGGCGGCCGCCGACCTGCGTCTCTCTCGCTCGCGCCACTCCGCGCTCGTGCATCAGACCAACCCGGATCTGATCCGCCGGAAATCCGAAGAGGCGGAGACGGGCAAGCTGCAGCTCGAGCTCGAGCAGCAGCGCTCGCGCGTGGAGCTCGGCCAGACCGACGCCGCAGCGCGGGTGGCCTCGGTGCGGCTGGAGGAAGCGCGGCGGTTGATGTCGGAGGCGGAGAAAAAGATCGCCGCTTGCACGGCCGTCGCCAAGGGGCCGGGCCTCGTTGTCCACAGCGAGGTGTACGAGAAGGACGGCGCGAGGCGCAAGCTGCGGGTCGGCGACGCCGTCTGGGGAGGCACGACCGTCGTGACGCTTCCCGATCTCTCGCACATGCTCGTCGAAGGACGCGTTCCGGAATCCGAGATCCACAAGCTGGTGCCGGGGCAGGAAGTCCGCGTGCGGCTCGACGCGTTCCCGGACAGGACCCTCGCCGGGAGACTGCGCGCGATCGGCAGCGTGGGGGCGTCGGAGAAGAATGCGTCGCGATCGTTCCCCGTGACCGTGCAGCTCGCGCTGACGGACCCGCGCTTCCGGCCCGGCATGGCCGCGCGCTGCACCGTCGTCTGCGCGAAGCTCCTCGACGCGCTCTACCTCCCGGTCGAGGCGGTCCGTTCCGACGAGAAAGGCTCGTGGGTTCTGGCGGTCCCCGCTCTCGGCAGGCCGTCGCGCCGCGCGGTCGTCGCGGGAGCGTCGACGTCGCAGTTCGTCGAGATCCGATCGGGGTTGAAGGAAGGGGACGTGGTGCGGCTCGGGGAGTAGCGCCGCGACGGAAGTCGTGCGGCTGCGCGAGGAGACGCCTCGCACCTAAGCGCGGTCGATGCGACTCGAACTGTTGGCTAATGGGAGAAACGAGACCCAGGACCCTCTCCCCGGGGCGCGGGGAGACGGAAGGGTGAGGGGTCCGGCACTCTGGATCGCAGCCGCCGTGCTTCTTCACCGCCCCTTACCCCAGCCCTCTCCCCCGGCGCGCGGGGAGAGGGAGCAGAGGTCCGCTCGGGCTCCTATCCGGCTGACAGCTGAGAGCTGACAGCTGACAGCTTCTTTCTTCCCGTCAATTCCGCCAGCCGGCGCAGAGGCGCGGCCCTCTCCGGCGTGAAGTCCTCCGCCCGGGCTCGCCACGACCAGTTGCCCGCCCCGACGCCGGGCGTGTTCATGCGCGCTTCCGATCCGAGGTCGAACACGTCCTGCAGAGGGACGACCGCTCTTCGCGCCACCGACTCGTACGCCATTCGGATCAGGTCGCCCGCGGAATCGGTTCCCCCCGTTCCCGTGTACTCCAGGTACCGGGCCCGCTCCTCCCTGGAGAGCGCCGACGCCCAGCCGCGCGTCGTGTCGTTGTCGTGCGTCCCCGTATAGACGACCGAGTTCTCGACATGGCGATGCGGGAGGTGCGGGCTGTCGTCCTCGGAGAAAGCGAACTGGAGAACCTTCATGCCCGGAAGCCCCAGATCGGCCAGCAGCGCCGCGACGTCGTCGGTGATCACGCCGAGGTCTTCGGCGACCAGGGGAAGAGGACCGAGCTTGCGGCTCGCCGCGTCGAAGAGCGCGCGCCCCGGCCCCGGGGACCAGCGCCCCAGGAGGGCCGTTTCCTCCGACGCTTCGACTTCCCAGAACGCCGCGAAGCCGCGGAAGTGGTCGACCCGCACGAGATCCGCCAGCCGCAGGTTCGCCCGCAGCCGTTCGATCCACCACGAGTATCCCTCGCGGGCGGACGCCTCCCAGCGGTAGACGGGATAGCCCCAGAGCTGCCCGGTCGCGCTGAAATAATCGGGTGGGACGCCGGCGACGCGCTCCGGCCTGCCCCTCGCGTCGAGCGCGAAGAGCTCGCGATGCGCCCAGACGTCCGCGCTGTCGTGCGCGACGTAAATCGGCAGGTCGCCCAGGATCTCGATCCCCCGCGCCGCCGCCTCCCTTCGGATCCGCTCCCAGTGACGGAAGAAGACGAACTGGACGAACTCCTCGAACGCCACGTCCTCCGCGAGATCGCGGCGCGCATCGGCGAGCGCCTCCGGGTCCCGCCCGGCGAGAGGGGGACCCCACGCCATCCATCCGGCGCCGCGATGCGCTCGCTTCGCGGCGGCGTAGAGCGACCAGTCCGGCAGCCAGAAGGCTTGTTCGGGAGCCGCGCGAAAGGCGTCGAGCTCGCGCGCGGCCCGAGCGTCGGATCGGAAATGGCGCCACGCCTCGCGAAGAATCGCTTCCTTCCATCCGGCCGCCGCGGAAAAATCGCAGACCTTGGTAGATGCGGGAGGCGCGGCCCGCGCTCCCGCCAGGTCGGCCGCGGAGAGCCACCCTTCCTCCACGAGGAACTGCGCGGAGACGAGAAGCGGATTTCCCGCGAACGCCGAACTGCCGCCGTAGGGCGAATCGCCTCCTCCCGCCGGCCCGAGAGGCAGCACCTGCCAGAGCGACTGGCCCGCCGACTGCGCCCAGTCGAGAAACCGGATCGCGTCCGGCCCCGCCTCTCCACAGGGAAAGGGGCCGGGCAGCGACGAGGGATGGAGCAGCAGGCCGGCGGTCCGGCGCGGCCGCACGGGGACGGACGCGATGGCGGGGACGGGACCCGGAGGCCCGGACCCCGTCATCCCCGCGGGTTGGACGGCGTCAGGGCGTAAGCGGCGCGGCGCGCGCCTTCGAGCACGCTGATGCGGCGCTCGGCGGCGGGCACGTAGCAGTGCTCCAGGTACTGAAGCACCATGCGGTCCGAAGAGAATTCCCTGCCGATGCGCGCCGCGCTCTGGACCATCTTCTCGATCCAACCGGCCGGACGGCCGTTCTCATCGCGCTGGAAGAAGAGCGGCAGCACCTGCGCCTCGAGCACATCGTAGAGAGAGGCCGCGACCTCCTCGTCGGGCGCGTAGTCGGTCGCCGAGCCGATCACGAAGCCCGTCTCCTCGTAAGGCGCCTCGTCCCACCAGCCGTCGAGCACCGACAGGTTCAGGACGCCATTCATCGCCGCCTTCATCCCCGACGTTCCGGACGCCTCGTGCGGACGCACCGGGTTGTTCAGCCAGACGTCGCAGCCCGCGACGAGAGAGCGCGCGAGACGCATGTCGTAGTCGGGAAGCAGCACGATCTTCCCGAAGAACTCGGGTTGATCGGCGTAGGCCCCGATGATGCGGAGGAGCTCCTTGCCGGGCTCGTCCTGCGGGTGCGCCTTGCCGGCGAAGAGAATCTGCATCCTCGCCGACGAGAGCATGCGGAGGAGCCGCTCGGGATCTCGGAAGATGAGGTTCGCGCGCTTGTAGGTCGCAAATCGCCGCGCGAAGCCGATCGTCAGCGCTCCGGCGTCGAGGACCCTGCCGGCGCGCTCGATCTCTTCGGCCGACGCGCCCTGCGCCGCCGCATGAGAGCGCAGCCGCGCCCGGCAGACGTCGACGAGGCGCGAGCGAAGGGACTCGTGCACGGACCAGAGGCGCGTCCCCGCCGCCGGATCGGGCTCTTCCAGCAGAGGCATCGCCGCGATCTCCGGGTCCGTCCACGTCGGACGATGCACGCCGTTGGTGATCGCGCGGATCTTCACGTCCTCGTCGGCAAGCTCCGGCAGAAGGCCGAGCCACAGCCGCCGCGAGACCCGGGCGTGAAGCTGGGACACGGCGTTGGCGTGGCCGCACAGCCGCAGCGCGAGCACCGCCATCGAGAACGCCTCGTGCGGGTCGCCGGACTCCTGCCCGAGCTTCATGAACTCGTCGAGCGAGAGCCCCTCGGGGACGTAGCCCGCGATGTATCTCGCGACCAGCTCCGGCGCGAAGCGGTCGATGCCGGCGGGGACCGGCGTGTGCGTCGTGAAAACGGTCCCCGCCGCGGCGCGCTCTTTCGCGTCCGCGAACGTCAGCCCCTCTTCGGCGATCAGCTGGCGCATCTTCTCGAGGCCGACAAACGCGGCGTGCCCTTCGTTGATGTGCCGGATCGTGGGACGCCAGCCGAGGAGGTCGAGCGCGCGGAGGCCGCCGATCCCGAGCACGATCTCCTGGCGGATCCGCGTCTCGTGGTCGCCTCCGTAGAGCTGCGCCGTGATCGTCCGGTCGTCGGGATGGTTCTCCTCGAGGTCGGTGTCGAGCAGCAGGAGGGGGACGCGGCCGACCTGGACCAGGCGGATCAGCACGCGCACGTCGCGCTCCCCGACCGCGACGGTGACGATGGGCGGCGCGCCCTTCGGAGTCTGCGGAAGCGAGATCGGAAGCTCCGCGACGTCGATGGCCGGGTTCGACTCCTTCTGCCCCCCGGGACGCGACAGCGACTGGCGGAAGTATCCGTGGCGGTAGAAGAGCCCGACGCCCACGAGCGGCAGGCGCAGGTCGCTCGCCGACTTCAGGTGGTCGCCGGCCAGGACCCCGAGGCCGCCGGCGTACACGGGCAGCAGCTCGGTCAGGCCGAACTCCGCCGAGAAGTAGGCGATCCGATCGCCCCTGGTCTTCATCGCCCGCATCGCCGGGTGGGCCGGCTCGGCGGCGTCCTCGATCCCGAGCTCGGATCGCACCGCGGAAAGAGACGTCAGGAAAACGGAGTCGCGGGATGCCGCTTCCAGCCGCTCGGCGGAGACCGCATGCAGGAGCGCGACGGGGTTGCCGTTGGTCGTCTCCCAGAGGGCGGGGTCCAGGGCGGAGAAGAGGGCGCGGAGGGAAGGCCGCCAGGTCCAGCGAAGATCCCTGGACAGGAGGTCAAGGGGCTGCAGGTTTTCCGGGAGCCGCGAGTGCGGCAGCGGGATGGATCGCATCGAGTAAGTTTTATCCTATGAGTGAGTTGCTGGAATGCTCGGGATACTCGGATCTCAGCGGGTTCCCGTATGCCCAAGTCGTGCCAGCGAGATCCCGCTGCGATTCGGGGGCGTCCGGGACTCCTGAAGAGTTCGCCTCGAGCTCACGGCTCTATTCTAACCGGGCCGGGGGCGGCACCGACCGGATAACGAGGCCGCCGGCAGGAGGTCCGTGAAACGCGCGAAGCCACCCGCGTCGCTCGGCTTCGAATGCCACTCCGGGTGGGCGGCGCTCGTGGCGGTCGGGAGTTCGCGGCGGGAGCCCGCCGTGGTCCTTCGCGAGCGGGTCGTGCTCGTGGTCGCCGAGCCCGGCGATGGCGAAGCGAAGCAGCCCTTCCATGCCGCGCAGGCAATGCCGTTCCCCCGCGCGCGAGCGTTTCTCGAAGCCGCCGCCGACGACGTCGGGAGGCGTGCGCGGTCCGAGATAGACCGCCTCCTCGCCGCACTGTCCGCCCGCGGTTTCGAGCCGGTGTCGTGCGCGATCCTCGCCACCTCGAACCGGGAGCTTCCGGACCTCGAAGCGATCCTGGCTTCTCACGCGCTGATCCACGCCGCCGAGGGAGACTTCTTCCGCGACGCGATCGCGAAAGCGGCGAAGGCGTCCGGACTCGCGGTCACCCGGATCCGCCGCAAGGAGCTCGCGGACCATGCGTCGCAGGCGATCGGTCTGCCGGCCGCCGAGCTCGAGCGCCGCGTCGCCCTCTTCCGGAAGTCGGTGGGCGCGCCGTGGGGCTCGGACCAGAAGCTTGCCGCGCTGGCGGCCTGGTCAGTTCTGTAGCGCTCGAGGCGGGGCGGCCAAGATGGACGGCCGGTCTAGAATTCCGCGCATGAAGAAAGCCGCGCTTTTTCTGACCGCCCTGACGAGCACCGCCCTGCTCGCCGCCCGAGGTCCCCTGGTCACGGCCGCCCAGGAGCAGGCCGCGCAGCAGATCACTCCCGAGGTCCTGCGCGCGCACATCCGGTTTCTTTCCTCCGACCTTCTCGAAGGCCGCGGCCCGGCGACGCGCGGTGACGCGCTCGCGGAGTCCTACATTCAGTCCCAGATGGAGGCGCTGGGCCTGCAACCCGGCGCCCCCGGCGGCGGGTGGATTCAGAAAGTGCCCCTGATCGGCATCAAGCCGAGCTTCGCCGGGCCGGCGGCGTTCCGTTCGGACCGCGGAACGGAGAACGGAGCTCCTGGCGAAAATTTCGTCGCCGCTTCGGGAGTCCAGGAGCCGCAGGCGAAGCTCGAGGACGCGGAGATCGTCTTCGTGGGTTACGGGATCGCCGCTCCCGAGTATCAGTGGGATGACTACAAGGACGTGGACTTGAAGGGGAAGGTCCTCCTGGTCATGAACAACGATCCGGAGACCGATCCGAATCTCTTCGGCGGCAAGACGCGACTCTGGTACGGACGATGGGACTACAAGTACTTGATGGCGGGCAAGAAGGGAGCGGCCGGGGCGATCATCATCCACACGACCCATTCGGCCGGGTACGGATGGCAGGTCATTCAGACGTCCTGGGCCGGTGAGATCTTCCAGTTGCCCGATGACGGAACGCCGCGCGTCCGGGTGAAGGCGTGGGCGACCGAGGAGCTTTCGAAAAAAATCGCCGCTCTCGGAGGAAAAGACCTCGACCAGCTGCGGGCGTCGGCCGAGTCGCGCGCCTTCCGTCCCGTTCCGCTCGGCGTGAAGATGTCCCTCGCGATCACCAATGCCGTCTCCCGCAAGGAATCCGGCAACGTCGTCGGCGTGATTCACGGGCGAGACGCCGCGAAGTCTCAAGAGGCCGTGGTCTACACCGCGCACCACGACCACCTGGGCGTGAAAGCGGGAGTGAAGCCCGGCGACGACGCGATCTACAACGGCGCCCTCGACAACGCGTCCGGCGTCGCGGCGACACTGGCGATCGCGCGGGCGTTTGCGCATTTGAAAACGCCGCCGCCGCGCTCCATCTATTTCGCCTTCGTCGCGGCCGAGGAGCAGAACCTGCTCGGCTCGGAGTACCTGGCCGGGCATTCTCCGATCCCCGCCGGACGAATCGCCGCGGATATCAACACGGACGGGATCGGGTGGTTCGGCCGCACCCGCGACATCGCGATGATCGGCCTGGGAAAATCGTCTCTGGACGCCGACGTCGTCGCTCTCGCCCGGATGCAGGGACGGACCGTAGAGCCCGACCAGTTTCCGGACCGGGGCTCGTTCTATCGGTCAGATCAGTTCAACTTCGCCCGCGTCGGCGTCCCCGCCGCGTATCTGAAGCGGGGCAGCGACGTGATCGGAAAACCGGATGGCTTCGGCCGCCAGCAGATCGAGGCCTACGAGAAGAACGACTACCACCAGCCCTCAGACGATTTTCGCGAGAACTGGGATTTCGCGGGCGCGGTCGAGGACGTGAGGCTCGCGTTCTACCTGGGCTGCCGGGTCGCGGGAGCCGAGGGGATGCCGCAGTGGAAGAAGGGCGACGAGTTCGAAGCCGCGCGACAGAAAGCGCTGGCCGAGGCGGCGGCTCGGTAGCTCACCGGCTGGAGTGAAGTCAGACGCTCGGGACGATCACGACCGGCGGCGTTGAGGGTCCGCCCGCGTTCTGCTGGTAGATGCGCCGCGCGTCGCCGGCCGCCGGGTCGTTGCTCGGCGCCCTCTCGAGGCTGGCGAGAAATTCCGTTTCGATCGGCATCCGCGCCGCCGGAGGTGCCAGCTCGATCGCCCGGGCGGCGTAACGCAGGATCTGCGTCGTCTCGAGGCCCGAAGGGTCGTCGAAGAACCAGCCGCAGCTCGTGTACATGAGCATGGCGTGGCGCTGCATCTCGAGAAGGCGCCGCGCCGTGTCGCGCTTGCCGGGGTCCAGGGGGCCGGCGGCGTGGGGGCGGAGGAAGTCGTCGAAGGCCTCGGGCGACGGATCGAGGATCGCTTCGATGGAGGCGTCGCGCGCCGCCCACGGGTCCGCGATGATCCCGCGGCTCTCTGTCTCGAAGACCTCCGCCAGAGAATCCCGCAGGCCGTCGAGGGCCAGCCGCAGAGGGCCGCGCCAGACCTGCACCCAGTCCGGCTTCAAGCCCGTGCGGCACGTGCAGTCGTCCCGCCATCTGCCGAGGCCGTGCGCGCAGCTCCACGCGGTGTTCTCGACGATCTCGGCTTCCCAGTCGGGCGGGTGGAACGCGAGGAACTCGCCGTAGTTCGTCAGCCGCGCGAAACCGCTCGCCTCCAGGAGCGCGAACGCTTCCGCCAGCGCCACCTCGCCGCCGCGGTGGTGATGGCCGTACGTCTCGCCGTCCGTCGCCACGTGAAGAAGCTGCGGGCCGGGGGCATCCGCGGCCAGTCCCGCGAGTCGCCGGGCGAGGGCTTCTCCGCCCGAGGAGAGCGCGCCGAACGCGATCGCGTGAGACGCCGCGCCGTCGTAGAAGAACACGGCGATCGAGCCGCCGGACGGCAGCCGGACGCGGTAGGGCCGCCGGGGATCCACCCGGGCGCCCGAGACGTCCACCCACTCAACGTCTGCGGAGGCGGCGCCGCTCGGACGCACGCGCGCGGCCTGCTCCGGGGCGAGGATGGTGAAGCGCATTCCGAACGCCGAAAGGACCTCGAGCGTCTCGAGATCCACCGCGGTCTCCGGCAGCCACATGCCTTCGGGGGATCGTCCGAAGCGGTGCTCGAAGTCCCGGATCCCCCACCAGACCTGGGTGCGCTTGTCGCGCGCGTTGGCGAGCGGCAGGATGACGTGGTTGTAGGCCTGCGCGATCGCGGAGCCGTGGCCCGAGAAGCGCTCGCGGCTCTCCCTGTCGGCGCGCCGGATCGATGCCGAGACGTCGGGAGCGTGAACGTCGAGCCACGCGAGGAGCGTCGGACCGAAGTTGAAACTCATCCGCGAGTAGTTGGGCGGCAGCTCCACGGGAGACCCGTCGCGCAGGACCGTGACGGGGCGCGCATTCGGCCGATAGCACTCCGCGGTGATGCGCTCGTTCCAGTTGGGGAACGGCGCGGCGGAGGCCTCGATCCCCACTTCGCCCGTCCAGGGGTTCTCGCGAGGCGGCTGGTAGAAGTGGCCGTGGACGCAGAGGAAACGCGTCACACCTTCTCCGGCACGGCGATCTCGGCGGGGGCGGGCTCGGTCGATTTCGCCGGCGTGTCCGCCGGAGATTGCCCCTCACCCCTGCCCTCTCCCCGCGCCCGGGGCGAGGGAGAAGATTTCGGAGGCTCGGCATCGATCTCGATCTCCACTTCGAGGTCGGCGGGAGCCGGTGCGGGCCTGACCGACTTCAAGAAGATCGCGGCGAGCGGAGGCAGCGTGACCAGGACGGAGAAGGGGCGACCGTGCGAGCGCACTGCCTCCGCTACGACGCTTTCGCCGTTCGAAAGGCCGCTGCCGCCGTAGTCGCCGCCGTCGCCATTCGCGATCTCGGTCCACGGCCCCCCGCGGGGAACGCCGAGCCGGTATCCGTGACGCGGAACCGGCGTGAAGTTGAACGCGGCGAGGATCGCGTCCTCATTCGACGCCAGGCGCAGGAAGGCGAGGACGCTC